>NZ_JBXAMS010000008.1:0-305897 GCF_058800905.1 Pseudomonas sp. GW822-FHT04C11
GTTTGCCAGTCATGAAAAACTCCTCGATAGATGCATTCTCCACCTATCGAGGTGTCCGGGGAAATTAGACCACTACATTTACGTCATGTCCCTGTGAGATTTTGCGCGACCTGATTATCAGGTAACAACTGCAGCGGGGTGGACGCCCTGTTACGTAATGTGAATATGGATGTGGACATGTGATGTTGATTTACGGATTTGCATACGCCCTGGACTTGCCTTGCCCAAGTGAGCGACACCCCAGGCTGGCGGTAGACCTGTCATGAGGGTAGTGACCTCCGGTTCGGCCTATCTGGATATCGATGCTTATGCGTGCTGCATCTCTTATGCCGAATGGCTGAATCTTACCGGCGTCGATGCCAGGGCCGTGAGCAGCGCACAGCCCAACGCCAGTGTCTCGGCAACGGTGTTGGGGTGGAACAAACACTTTGATGATTACATCCCGCGAGCCGATGACGAGTTCGTGGTAATGGACGTGTCTGACTATCACTACTTCGACCCGATGGTGAAGCTCGATCGGGTGGTGGAGGTGATTGATCATCATCCTGGCTTCGAGGCCTATTGGGCCGAAACCTTGGGGCCGAATGCTGACATTCGGCCTATCGGCGCGGCAGCGACTCAGGTTTTCCAGCGCTGGGAAAGCTCGGGCTTGCTGCCTCACATCAGCGCACAGAGCGCGGCGTTGCTGGCTACGGCAATTCTGGATAACACCTTGTGTTTCACCGGATTGCGCAGCACTGATGAGGATCTCAGAGCCTTTGAGGTTCTGAGGCCGCTAGCGGGGTTGGCGTCTGACTGGCCTGAGCGTTACTTTCTCGAGTGTCAGGCGGCGATTGAAGCCGACCTGCCCGTGGCCCTGGCCGCGGACCTGAAAATAATGCGGCCGCAGAGCAATTTGCCCCAGGTGTTCGCGCAGATGGCGGTTTGGAACGCCGAGGCCCTAGTACAACAACACCGATCAGCGATGAGCCGATGGCTCAGTGCACAAGGGGATGACTGGATACTCAACATCATCAGCATCGGTGAGGCTAAAAGCTACTTACTGGTCGAACCCGTGGTCAGCCAACATAAGCTTAGCCGCCTATTACAGGTCGACTGTCAGCCAGGGCTGGTCGTTGTCGAGCCGCCACTGCTCAGAAAAGAGCTACTGTCGATGGGGCTCGCTCTCAACCGCTGAAAAAACGCTTCGGCTCAAGACCAATCCGGGCGATCAGGCGGGGCCGCAACACATCAGCGGGATCAACGACGTGTCTGCAAGACATTGAAAATGAGCATGCCCGCCAGCATGGCAATCACAAACACCCAGGCCTGCCAGTGTCCGGTGGGCAGCAGCACCAGTGCCGGGCCCGGGCACATACCGGCAATGCCCCAGCCGACGCCGAACAGCAGACTGCCACCGATCAGGCGTCGATCCAGTTCACGGCTTACCGGCAGTTGCATGGGTAAGCCCAGCAGGGATGTTTTCTGTTTCATGGCCCAGTGAAACGGCACCCAGGCCACGGCAATGGCGCCGATCATGACCAGGGCTAAGGAAGGGTCCCAAAGTCCGGCGATGTCCAGAAACCCCAGCACTTTGGCCGGGTTGGTCATGCCCGACAGTAACAGGCCGATGCCGAACAACAAGCCGGCAACAAACGCAGTCAGTTTTTTCATGTTCAATTTCCCAGCAGATGGCGCAAGACGAACACCGTCGTAAAACCGGTGAACATGAAGCACAGCGTGGCGATGATTGAGCGCGGAGAAAGCCGTGAAACACCGCACACGCCATGACCACTGGTGCAACCTGCGCCATAGCGGGTGCCGATGCCCACCAGCAGCCCTGCCACGATCAGGCCCAGGGCGCCGGTCTTGAACTCGATACCTGGCGGTCCCCAAAACAGCATCCACAACACAGGTGCCGCCAGCAATCCCAGGAGGAACAGGGCTTTTTCTCCCGAGGCCGAATCTCTGGGGCCCAGCAGGCTGCCCAGCAACCCGCTGATGCCTGCGATACGACCGCTGGCGACCACCCACAAACCGGCGGCGAGACCGATCAGCGCGCCTCCAGCCAACGCGGACCATGGGGTGAAGTGAAGCGAATCGAACGTCATGACAACTCTCCGGGTGGGTAACGGGCGGCACTTAACCACTCTTTTTACCTTGAGCATAGGTCCGTTTGTGCGGACCAAGGGGAGGTAACCAACCGGATGTAGATGCCTGCAAGGTCTGTGGACGCTCAGTCCCGCTTTTGGCCGATGCACTGCCTACAGCCACACGCGATGGCTTGTTATAGTTCTGGCCTTATTTTCAGTGCCAGCAAGGATCACTGCCATGTCCGAATACCAAGCCTTTCGCGTCGAACTCAGCGACAACATCGCCCATGTGCAGATCAACCGCCCGGAAAAGATCAATGCGATGAACGCGGTGTTCTGGACTGAAATCATCGAGATCTTCCAGTGGATCGACGACACCGATGAAGTCCGCGCAGTGGTGATCAGCGGCGCCGGCAAGCATTTCTCTTCGGGCATCGACCTGATGATGCTGGCTTCGGTGGCCAATGAAATGGGCAAGGATGCGGGTCGCAATGCGCGCCTGTTGCGGCGTAAGATTCTGGCGTTGCAAGCGTCGTTCAACGCTGTCGATAATTGCCGTAAACCGGTGCTGGCGGCGATTCAGGGCTATTGCCTGGGCGGCGCCATCGATTTGATTTCTGCCTGTGACATGCGTTACGCGGCAGAAGACGCACAATTCTCGATCAAGGAAATCGACATGGGCATGGCCGCCGATGTCGGCACTTTGCAGCGCTTGCCGCGGATCATCGGTGACGGCATGCTGCGCGAACTGGCATACACTGGTCGCACCTTCGGCGCAGAAGAGGCGCGCAGCATCGGCTTGGTCAACCGGGTTTATCCGGACACGACCAGCCTGCTGGATGGGGTGATGGGCATTGCCCGTGAAATTGCTGCCAAATCGCCGATTGCGATTGCCGGGACCAAAGAGATGATCAGCTACATGCGCGATCACAGCATCAACGATGGCCTGGAATACGTCGCTACGTGGAACGCCGCGATGCTGCAATCCACAGACCTGCGGGTCGCCATGGCGGCGTCGATGAGCAAGCAGAAACCCGAATTTCTGGACTGAGCACACATGACTTCACGCTGGACCACTGCAGTACTCGACACCGACTTGCCCGGCGGCTGGGCCGTGGCCCGCAGCCCTGAAGGTTTTTTGTTCGACGATAATGGCGCGCTGTTTCCGCGGGAATGGCTGAAACGACAGGACCTGTCGATTCTCGCCGAGCACGGCATCGGTCATCTCGACGGTGAGCCGGTGTATTTGCTCGAGCTCAAGGCTCACAGCGAAGTGCCGGGCTGCAACTGGAAAGGCCTGCGGGCGTTCATGCTTGATGGCGATCACACGGTCTACAAAGTGTTGGGGTATGCCGCGCAAGTCGGCACCTGGGCGCGCGAGCACCGGTTTTGCGGCAACTGTGGTCAGCGTATGACGCAGATACCGCGTGAGCGGGCGATGTACTGCGAACCCTGTGATTTGCGCTTTTATCCGCGGATTTCACCGAGCATGATCGTGTTGATCACCCGCGGTGACGAAATCCTGCTGGCGCGCTCGCCGCGCTTTGTTCCTGGTGTCTACAGCACCCTGGCGGGTTTTGCCGAGCCGGGTGAGTCGGCCGAGGATTGCCTGATTCGTGAAGTACGCGAAGAGGTGCAGATCGAGGTCAGGAACATCCAGTACCTGGGCAGCCAGTGCTGGCCGTTCCCGCATTCGATGATGCTTGGGTTTCATGCCGAATACGCCAGTGGCGAGATTGTGCCGCAAGTCGACGAGATCGAAGACGCCCAGTGGTTCAACATTCATGCGCTGCCGCCGTTGCCGGCAGGGCGCTCGATTGCCCGCTACCTGATCGACATTTATGTGGCGCGACGCTTAGGCCATGCTGAACCAGTGCTGCCAGGCTAGACGCACGGTCAAGCCCAGTACCACGGTGATGAATACCGGGCGAATGAACTTCGCCCCACCGCTGATGGCGGTGCGTGCCCCAAAGAACGCGCCGACCATCACCGACAGGCCCATGCTCAGGCCGATGATCCAGTCCACTTGCCCGGAAAAGATGAACACCGACAGCGCCGCGATGTTGCTGACGAAGTTCATGCTGCGTGCCACGCCACTGGCCTTGACCAGGTCGATGGGGTAGAGCAGCAGGCTGCTCACGGTCCAGAACGCGCCAGTGCCGGGACCGGCCACGCCGTCGTAGAAACCGAGGCTGAAACCCTGGCTCGACTGCCACTTCTTCTTGATCGGCGCGTCGCTGTCCAGTGGCGCTTTCGGCGTGCCACCAAACAGCAGATACACGCCACAGGCGAAGACGATCACCGGGAGCATCTTGTTCAACCATTCAGCCGGCAGGTAGTGCGCAACGATTGCGCCGGTCAGTGCGCCGACCAGGGTTCCGATAATCGCGTGTACCCACTGCCGCGGGTGGAATAGCTTGCGTCGGTAGAAGGTGAAGCTGGCGGTGGCCGAGCCGAAGGTCGAGCTGAGTTTGTTGGTGCCCAGCACCAGGTGCGGCGGCAAACCGGCAGTGAGCAACGCCGGGGTAGTCAGCAGACCGCCACCGCCGGCAATCGCATCGATGAAACCGGCAATGAACGCGACGATGGCCAAAATGGCCAGAGTGGTGAGGTCTACGCTGAGTTCGAAAGGCATGAGGTCGACTTATTCGGCGGGGCAGAGGGCAAGGCGGGGCGCCATCTTACCCATAACCGCCGCCCCCTGCGACCGCCCTAATACCCGGCATGATCGTTCCCACGCAGCATGGGAACGATCAACAACCGGGTTACAAGCCCAGGTCAGACAGGCCCGGATGATCATCCGGGCGCCGGCCCAGCGGCCAGTGAAACTTGCGCTCGCTTTCCTTGATTGGCATGTCGTTGATGCAGGCGTAACGGTTGGACATCAACCCCTGCTCATCGAACTCCCAGTTTTCATTGCCATACGAGCGATACCAGTTGCCCGAATCGTCGTGCCATTCATAGGCGTAACGCACAGCGATACGGTTACCGGTGAAAGCCCAGAGTTCCTTGATCAGCCGGTAATCCAGTTCCTTGGCCCACTTGCGGGTCAGAAAAGCCTTGGCTTCTTCGCGGTTGTTGGCGAACTCGGCGCGGTTACGCCATTTGGTGTCCAGGGTGTAGGCCAGGGATACTCGTTGTGGATCGCGGGAGTTCCAGCCGTCTTCGGCCAGGCGAATCTTTTCAATGGCTGACTCGCGTGTGAATGGTGGAAGTGGCGGACGAACTTCGGCATTAGATGACATTTAAAGTCTCCAGGGAAAGTGAGTGTCAAAACAGCCAGTTGATCTTGCTTGAACAGTTACAGGTCCAATAACTTTCGCGCCATGCATTGCGCATTATCGGCGGCACTGTGATCGCCCATGACAAGCGCAACAGTAATGGCGCCATCGATCAGGATCAGCAGCTGTTTGGCCAGCGCTTCCGGGTCGTGTACGCCATGTTTGGTACAGAGCTCGCGTATGTAGTCGAGCAGTTTCTGTTTGTGTTCCTTCGCCACCAGGCGCACCGGGTCTTGCGGATCGCCGGTTTCGCCGCTGGTGTTGATAAAGGCACAGCCGCGAAAGCCTTCGTTGGCGAACCAGTCTTTGAGCACGGTGAACAGGTTGAGGAGTCGCTCGGCCGAGGTCGGGGCCTTGTTCACTTCGGTTGTGAACCAGTTCATCCAGCGTACGTCGCGCCGTTGCAAAGCCGCGACTGTCAGTTCCTCCTTGTTGGCAAAGTAGCGGTAAATACTTTTTCTGGAGACGCCGGCGGTTTTCACCAGGAGATCCATGCCCGTGGCAGCAATACCACTTTTATAGATCAACTTTTCGGTGACATCCAGAATGATGTCGCGTGTGTCGTTGCTAGTGATTTCGTTCATGTGGCAAAGAGTAGAACGATCATTCTTCTTGGTCAACTCGCTATTCAATAATTTATTGTGGCGAGGGGGCTTGCCCCCGTTGGACCGCGAAGCGGGCCTGAAAAATACTGGAAGCGGCAAATGGAAAACCACATTTTCGGCACTTTCGGCGACTATGCAGTCCACGGGGGCAAGCCCCTTCGCCACACATGGTGTAAGCTCGTGCGTTCTTCGGATTCGACCTTTTGCGAGCCCTATGCCGTCGCTTTTCAAACGCTCTCTACTGCCCAAGCTGCGCAGTTTTCCGCTGACCGCCGATGCGGTCTCCATTCTTTCTGGTGCTGCCGAGTTCCGTCGTTGCCTGCTGGAGAAAATTGCCCAGGCGACACAGCGCATCTACATCGTCGCGCTTTACCTGCAGCACGACGAAGCGGGACAGGAAATCCTCGATGCCTTGCACGCCGCTAAAGCTGCGCGCCCGGAACTGGACGTGGTGGTGGTGGTTGACTGGTTACGGGCGCAGCGCGGTTTGATCGGTGCCGGCAAACAACCGGGCAATTCGGCGTGGTATCAGCAGCAGACTCGCGAACACGCCAGCGAAGTGCCGGTGTATGGCGTGCCGGTGCAAACCCGGGAACTGTTCGGTGTGTTGCACCTTAAAGGCTTCGTGATCGATGACTGCGTGATCTACAGCGGCGCCAGTCTGAATAACGTCTATCTGCATAAATTCGACAAATACCGTTACGACCGTTATCACGTGCTGGGCAACCGGGCATTGGCCGATTCCATGCAGCACCTGGTGCAGCACGGGTTGATCGCCTCTAAAGCCGTGCATCGTCTTGACGTGCCAAACCTGCCAACCACCCGCAGTCTGCGTAGCGACATCGGTGACCTGCGCAGTCGACTCAAGCACGCGGTGTATGACACCACGGCGGGTACGCTGGACAAGGGTGGTCTGACAGTCAGTCCGCTGCTCGGGGTCGGTAAAAACAACCCGTTGAGCCGGGTGATCTGTGAGTTGATTGCAAGCGCCCAGCATCAGCTGACTATTTGCACACCGTATTTCAACCTGCCGTTGCCGGTGACCCGTGAAATCAATCGGGCGCTGGCACGCGGGGTGAACATCGACATCATTGTCGGCGACAAGACTGCCAACGACTTCTACATTCCGCCGAGCGAGCCGTTCAAGGTTATTGCCGCGTTACCGTACCTCTATGAAATCAGCCTGCGACGCTTCGCCAAGCGGCATCAGCGGGTGATCGACAGCGGTCAGTTGAACCTGCATCTGTGGCGCGACGGTGACAACACCTATCACCTCAAAGGCATGTGGGTCGACGAACGCTACACCTTGTTGACCGGCAACAACCTCAACCCGCGTGCCTTCCGCCTGGACCTGGAAAACGCTTTGCTGATCGACGACCCGAAAGGTGAGTTGCAGGAACCCCGTCGCAGTGAGCTGGCGGAAATTTTCCACAACACCCGCCGCATTGAGCGCTATCAGCAGCTGGAAACCTTGCTCGAATACCCGCCGGCAGTGAGCAAGTTTCTGCGTCGGGTCAGCCGGGTACGGATTGAGCGCTTGCTCTATCGCATCCTGTAGCCAAAAACACAAAAGCCCCGTCACATGGACGGGGCTTTGTTTGACGCTCGCAGCTTGAAGCTTAAGGCTACTTAGAACACTACGCCCTGGCTACGCAGGTAGTCATCGTAGGTGCCGCTGAAGTCGATCACGCCGCTTGGGCTCAGCTCGATGATTCGAGTGGCCAGCGACGATACGAACTCGCGGTCGTGGCTGACGAAGATCAGCGTGCCCGGGTAGTTTTCCAGCGCCAGGTTCAGCGCTTCGATGGATTCCATGTCCAAGTGGTTGGTCGGTTCGTCCATCACCAGCACGTTCGGCTTTTGCAGGATCAGCTTGCCGAACAGCATGCGACCTTGCTCACCACCGGAGATGACCTTGACCGACTTGAGGATCTCGTCGTTGGAGAACAGCATCCGGCCCAGGGTGCCACGGACCAGTTGCTCGCCACCTTGAGTCCAGCGACCCATCCAGTCGAACAGGTTGGATTCATCTTCGAAATCCGAAGCGTGGTCCTGTGCGTAGTAGCCGATTTCTGCCGCGTCGGTCCATTTCACGCTACCGGCATCCGGGCTCAATTCATTGACCAGGGTACGCAGCAGAGTGGTTTTACCGATACCGTTCGGGCCGATGATCGCCACGCGTTCGCCTGCTTCAACGTTGAAGCTGAAGTCCTTGAACAGGGTCTTGCCATCGAAGCCCTTGGCCATGCGCTCGACGATGACCGCCTGGCGATGGAGCTTCTTGTTCTGTTCGAAACGGATGAACGGGCTGACGCGGCTCGAAGGCTTGACCTCGGCCAGCTGGATCTTGTCGATCTGCTTGGCGCGGGAAGTAGCCTGCTTGGCTTTCGAGGCGTTGGCCGAGAAGCGGCTGACGAACGATTGCAGTTCCGAGATTTGCGCTTTCTTCTTGGCGTTGTCCGAGAGCAGTTGCTCGCGGGACTGGGTCGCCACGGTCATGTACTCGTCATAGTTGCCCGGGAACAGGCGCAGCTCGCCGTAGTCCAGGTCAGCCATGTGGGTGCAGACACTGTTCAGGAAGTGTCTATCGTGGGAGATGATGATCATCAGGCTGCTGCGCTGGGTCAGAATGTTTTCCAGCCAGCGGATGGTGTTGATGTCCAGGTGGTTGGTCGGTTCGTCGAGCAGCAGCACTTCCGGATCGGAGAACAGTGCCTGAGCCAGCAGAACGCGGAGTTTCCAGCCTGGCGAAACTTCGCTCATCGGGCCGAAATGTTGCTCGATGCCGATACCCAGGCCCAGCAGCAGTTCACCGGCGCGCGATTCGGCGGTGTAACCGTCCATCTCGGCGAATTCGGTTTCAAGCTCGGCGACGGCCATGCCGTCCTCTTCGGTCATTTCCGGCAGCGAGTAGATGCGGTCGCGCTCGGCCTTGACCTTCCACAGCTCTTCGTGACCCATGATCACGGTGTCGATAACGCTGAATTCTTCGTAGGCGAACTGGTCCTGGCGCAACTTACCCAGACGTACGTTCGGCTCGAGCATGACCTGACCGCCGGACGGATCAAGGTCGCCACCGAGGATTTTCATGAAGGTCGACTTGCCGCAACCGTTGGCGCCGATCAGGCCATAGCGGTTACCCGCACCAAATTTGACCGAAACGTTCTCGAACAACGGCTTGGCGCCGAACTGCATCGTGATATTTGCTGTGGAGATCAATTACTTTACCTATCAATGGGTTGCGAGCTACGCATCTGACGCTTGGGCCATTCCTGGGGCATTTTGGAGTTTTTCCATCTCTCCCCAGTCGCCGCTAGAGTTCAGCCAGCGCGCATAAGTCGAGAGCAGCATCTGGACGCTGTGTCCAAGCTGTTGAGCTATAAAGGCGGGGTTCATGCCAGACATTGTGCATATTGTCGCATAAGTGTGACGGCAGTTGTACGGCGGCCGATAACGCGTCGCCAGCTTCTTCAGTGTTGGCCCCCATTGTTTGTGCAGGTCTGAGGTCTGACGGATGTACTGACTCATCTTTGAGGGCGGGAAAACGTAGGGGAACTGCTTGATTGAACTACTCCCAGCTTTCCGGCGCTCCGCGTATTGAGCGGCGAACTCCAGGGCGTGCAATACCCGCCCCACGGATTCCCAGCGTAGAGCAATGATCTCCTGCGGGCGCATGCCGGTGAAGAAAGCGAATTCGAAAAATGCAGCGTAGATCGTGCTCGGCCAATGGGCTGTGTCGTATAGCTGAGCGATTATCTGGTTAGCCTCATCCAGGGTGAATGGATCAGGCTCCCCCTTCTTGCGCTTCGGCGTGTCCAAATGTTCTGCGGGATTCTTCGCGATGAGCTCCTCCCGAACGGCATCATCCAGAATCGTACTGAGCCGCACCATTGAGTTGAGTTTTACGTCAGGTGATGACCAGTTTATCTCTCCGATGATTTTCCGCAGCATCACGGTGCTGATCGTACTCAGGCGAGTCAGCGCCAAGTACGGCATCCAGTACAGGTTCAACTCACTCTTGTAATTTAGATGCGTTCCTTCCTCGATCTCCCTCCCGCTCAACCACGCACGCGCGTGTTGCCGTTGGGCGCGGAGGGGAGTGCATGCGGGTAGATTCGGGGAGGGGGTGACTAACTCTTCGCGATGGCATCTATGGGAAACACAACGGAAAAGTAATAAGGAAATTGCGTGCTACGGAAGCTCATTTTGATATTCAGCCTTTCACAGTTGAGCGGCTGTGCTTGGCTTGTTGCAAATTCTCACGGGTCCATTGCCTGCTTTAACGGAACGGAGCTTGAGTTCAAAGAGATGATGCCTTTAGTTGGGCCGTTCATTATTCTCGACTTACCCTTTACGTTGGTGGCGGACACGCTATCGCTTCCTGCGTGTTTGTAACTGCCTGCCAATCGCTACTTGCAAGAAAATGTCGGGTATCTACAATATGCGGCGTACAGCCCTGTGCCCGGGTGGTTTGAATCGGCACACTGTATGAGGTCCAGCGCTCCTCATGGCCGAGGCTCAGAGCGCTAGTGCTGGTTTTTTTGCTGAGGTGACATGGATACGCCAACCCAACAGCTTCATCGATTATTTTTCGACGCGTTTCTTGTGCCAGGGCTTTTGTCGTTTGCCTTGGTCATTACTTTGAGCATCCTCCACAGAAAGCTTAAAAACATTTCCGGTTGGTGGCTGTGCGGGCTTTTTGTTATCGGTTTTTTTTGCATAACTTGTCTACCGCATGCTTGGCTAATGTTGTTTCCTGAACCTTGCATTATTCGTTTTGCTACCCCAACGAACATGTGCGAGTTCGGCCCCTCGGTATATCTTCAGATTGGTATATTCGCTGGCACGGTTGGCGCATTAATGGCTTTGATGTCGTTGAAAATTTGGCAGATCGCGGCAAGAAAACGCGAGTAGATGGTCCTGCCTTTAAGAGAAACCTGGTTACTGCGCCGGTTTTTTTTATTGCCTAAAATTTACACCGCAGCCAGCACGGCTGTTCGCGCACCCCGCACACCAACGCTTACGGTTGGTGCGAGACTGGATCGGGGATCGGCGCAGTGAAGGGCTTTGGCAGGCAGCGGGAAGACCGCGCAGCTATTTCGAATACAAACTGCTTAGGTACTTTTTACAAAAATCGGACTCTGCGATTTTTTTTGCTCGATCATCCCACTCTTGCACTGGGGATTCAGGGGCACCCATTATTTCTTTTGTTATCTTGTCTGTGATAACGGTCATCTCTTCAAAACTCATTTTGATTCCGTGCTCTCGCCCGTACAGCCCCACTGCTTCGGCAGATCGGGTTACCACAGATGGATCGGAATGGACGTCCAAACCGGCAGCTAAACCACATCGAGTCAGTTGGAATATGTGTTCCTCTTTATTTTCGCATCCCTGCAAGAAGAGAAAGGTTGCTGCGATTAACATTGAGAAAGCTCTACTTCCCTTCATATTTCGATCCACGTATTTCGTTTTTTTTCGATGAATATTCGGCCGGTGTTATACCTCGTGCGCTGCAAATTCGCACCTATTCAGGGCCTCAGTATTCGCTGGTTTTTTTCATTTCTGGAGTAACACCTATGGCCGAGCCGAGTACCGGCGCCCTGGCATTAGCTGGCGTACTTAGCGGCGTTGGCGCTGGCGTTGCATTCCCCCAGATTGACCTGGCCGTATTGGTCGGGGCTTTCTTTTACGTCGTGTTCGCCAAGGACATGACATCGCTACGCCGATTGGGTTACCTGGTGGCTGGCTGGATTGGTGGTGGCTTCGGTGCTGCTGAGCTGCTGGGCAGAGCCTGGACCAAGACCGCAGACTTCAGCGGCTTTCTGTATGGTTCACTCTGCGTTGTTGTCTTCGCCGGGATAGTGGGCTCGCGCTGGGCTATCAACTTTATGGTTCTCCAGCTGCAACATTCAACGGCTCGCACATCGTCGTGGCCCAGGCCGTGATCTGGAGCCAGAGCAAGTAAGGCGTCGTTCCTGATGTGAAAAAGCCCAGTTTAGTGCTGGGCTTTGTTGTTTCTGGGATGTGTTCCTGTCGGGCCGACATCGCTACGCATCGGCGACGTGATCAGCCTTGCCGCGCGCGCTTCGATCAACCATTGCGATGATCATTTCGAAGAGTTCGTCCTGCGCTTGCGCGGGCGTGATTTCTCCGGTCGCAGCGGCATGGGATAGAGCCTCGGCCGCGCCAAGCATTGCCCGAAGACCTGCAGGCGCAATATCTCCTGCCCTGGCAAAAGGGGCCAGGGCGATCCGGCACTTATTCATGAAGATCACTTCGTAATCACGCTTGATCTTTTCGAGCTCCGGTGAACTGGCCAGCGCCGCTATCACGCCAGGTATCTCATTGCCCTGGAGAAGCACGCAGTCGACGTAAGACGATGCGATGACAGCAGCCCTGCTCACTAACGTAGATTCACTCGCTTGGAGCGCGGCGTCCATAAGCGTTGTCTGGCGTGCATCGAACTCCTGATAGAGCGCCGCGAGCAGTCCAGGCCTTGTGCCGAAATGGTCGTAAACGACGGGTTTTGTAACTCCGGCCTGCTCGGCAAGCCGTCCAAGCGTCAGTGCTTCCGTGCCTTCTTCTCGAACCAATCGCCATGCGACATCCAAAAGCTGACGCTGTCTTTCCTCTCTAGACAGGCGACGACGTGGCTGCGTGCTGGAGACCTGCTCTCTATTTTCGGCGCTTGACATGGCTATATACCAAAAGTAACTTAAAGATAGTAACTTACTAAAAGTATATAAGATTCGCCTTTTGCCCTCAATCAGTAGCAGGAGTTTTCGACATGCACGCGCTTATCGTTGTTGCTCATCATGATCCAAGGTCGCTCAGTCACAGCATCGCTGCGCATGTCGCCGAGGGCCTATCCTTGGCTGACGCAGGCAACTCTTTCGAAATCGCGGACCTCTCCGAGGAAGGTTTCGATCCGCGGTTCTCCGCGGCTGATCTCGCTGTACATCACAGGGAAGGGCCACCGCCGGCCGATGTTGCTGCCGAGCAGGCGAGAATCGATCGCGCCGATACCCTTGTGTTGGTGTATCCCGTTTATTGGTGGTCTATGCCGGCACTACTCAAGGGATGGATCGATCGTGTGTTCGCCAATGGTTGGGCGTTCGACTTCAGTTCTGATGCGAAGCTGGTGAAGAAGCTTCGCCACCTACGAGTTCATCTTGTCGGTATTGGTGGCGCAGACGGGGGAACCTATGAACGGCACGGTTATGCCAACGCGATGAAGACGCAGATTGACCATGGGATCTTTGACTATTGCGGCGCATGTGTCGTGACCTCCGAGCTCCTGCTCGAATCGGAAACGCAGGATCCGACTGTTCATCTGGACGTCGCGCGGGCCCTGGGCCGCGATCTATTTACTACATCTCAGCGATGCAAAATGGCCGGGGTAGTATGAACATGTAGTGTTCTGGACCGCTGGCGACAACCCAATGATTCCGGCCATTGGGGCATTTCCAGTCAGGTGCCGCTCATCCAAAGCTAAACGACTGAAATTAAAAAGAAACATTGCTGTTATAGAGTGCTGGCCTGATTCATGAGGGCTACTGAAGTGAACCGATCAGCACGAAACCTGCGTAAAACACTGGACGCTGCAGCAGCCAATAACGAGGCCGCAGCACTTGATGTCATGCGGGCCATTGATCAGCTTGGTGACGAAGTGCTGCGCCAGCGGCTGCTGGGCGTGGTCCATCGCCTGAATCAGGATGCGAGCGAGTTGCGGCAAGCCAGAGATAATGTCTCTGGAGCGCTGATGAAGCTGGCCTGATATCGCCCTCCGTGAGCGGATGCGACAGTGGGGTGGGAGGTGTATTCCTGGCTGGTCTAAGCTTTGTGGCGCGGACTTAGTGCCAGCCCTTACTCCGCTTCGGGGCACTTGAAGCCCCAATCATCAACTATCATGTTTTTTACCTCTTCGCCAGTAGTGCTGACAACTAGGCAAGTTTTATTTTTTCTGTAATTAAACTCGCAGTATTGAACTCCCTCGGTGCATCTTTCGACTTCACTAATGCCCATATCTCTAAGTGTTTTCATAACGCCGCCCGATTCCATCACGCTCGTTAAATTTGGCTTCCAGCCATGTTTAATCAATACCTTTCGTGTACTTAAGAATGGCATTCCTTTTTTAATTGGCACATCTGTTGCGTTCGCAAAAATGCTAACGCAACAAAGCACAATGCAAGCAATTGGCAAGACCCTAAAAGTAGCAGGGCTGACATTAGTGCATCTATCTCGTGACATGGCGCCAGCCCTCAATCCTTCTCCGGACATTTAAAGTTCCAGGAGTAAATCTTCATTTCTTTAATCTTTTCGCCGACAGTTCCCACACCAAGGCAGGTTCCATTCTTGATGTAATTGAAGCTGCAGTACCGGATGCCCTCCGTGCAGGATTCGATCTCTTTGAAACCTTTTCTCATGATGATGTTTTCGACCCCAAACTCACCTGTATAGGTTGGGTTCGGCTTCCAGCCATTTTGAATTAATACTTTTCTGGCATTTAGAAAGGACATTTCCTCTTTTATAGGGGCGTCCGTTGCGTTGGCAAAAAAACTGGTGCAGCAAAAAAGGCTGATGAGGAATGTTTGCAGCTTCATTTAACGGTACCGCCAAAGTTTTTATATATTTTTTCTACTTCACCGTACTCAGTATATGGTTGGCCCGATGGTTTTTCTTTGACTGGCCGATTCGCCAAGCCTGGGCTCATGGGTAAGGCTTCCCATTTTTTGAGACTTTTTCCACTGCAACTTTTAAGTCTCCACTGATTAACGGTTCGATTGCATTCACGTTGCGCAGCAGTTCAACTGCAATCAAATTGCTTTAACGGAGCGCTTCCGGGAAGCGGTCAATGGGTGGGGGGCTGTCATTCGGGCAGCCGGTTTGCCACTCATGAGAAGTTCCTTTTCAAGGTTTCAAATGGGGTAATAGTGGTCGGTGGGCGCGTCGGAAAAAACGCCAGCATTCATCCATAGAGTTGAACAGTGCTTGGTGGTTTTCGCGCATGGGACGGCAGGCCAGTAACGCCTGCCAGGCGATTTCGACGCAGGGTATCGAGCGTGCAGGCGCAGGGGATAAGCACGTCCATGAGTGAGGAGCGCATCAAATGTTACCGTCCATGTAGATTTGCATCGCGAAGAATGCCCCAGGCAGACATCACATACAACGATCCTTACATTATTTAGGTTGACAGTCATTTGCGTAGGCCGACCTTTCACTGGCTGGCCATATATGATGCTTTGAAGGCCCAGATCAGTTGGTGTATCGTTTCAGCTGTTCGCCCGGCCATATGACTCTTTACCGGTCCAAGGATGGCAAGGTCATATGCGCAGGGCGAACGCTATATCCTCTTGAGGTGATGGAATCGCTATCCAGCCTTTACAGGGGCTCAATGGAGTGTCTTACGGCTCTCACCAATCCTGATCCGATCCAGCGCCCGATTTAACGCATTCAAGGCATCGAGAAGGGCTTTCGCCTCAGCTTCCCGGCCATCCCCCCACAGGCGTTCAGCCATCTTGTTCAGCGCCTGGATAGAGCGCTCAATTTCAGCTGCGGTCGCCGCTGCTTTATTTTCCTGCTGTTTCTTCGGCATTGCTGTAGTCCTCAAACCTGTGATCAGGTGCTGGTCGCTCAGGACGCAAACCAGACTCGACCTCCAGGATCCTGTCCGCGCCGATATGGGTGAAATCCTGGTCCCTGGGCCGGCAGGCAAAGGAATGGGGGAATCCGTTGCCTAGGGGCAGGAGGCTACTGTCCGTGATTGGCGGGAGGTTACTGGGGATTCGTACCGGAGGCATTCTCTATCGCTCGTGGCTTCAGTGCTGCTTGATACTTTTCCAGGCAACAGGTGCTAGAAGTAGTACTGCCAGCAAAAACACTGTCTGCGAAATATAGAACGTCTCCAGCCATTGTCGGTTTAGCGCCACATAGAACGTGTTATGGATCACGTCCACAACGATGATTGCAGCCGTGAAAAGGATGCCTGGTCGGGGTTTTCTGAAGAGCAAAAGTGCGGCCAGAGGATCTAAAAACGTGAGCGCTCCCCAGAACAAACGACTGGCCCATGGAGTACTGTCACCATATCCGTAGTCCCAGAGCAGCCCATGCGTAAGGCCTGCATGCAGGTGATTGGCTGTTGCAACGAGTAGGCAGCCCGCAAACAGAGCGCGGATGGCAAAAGATAATCCCGGCACGGCATCGTCCGCTGATGGTCATTGGTATCACCATCGTATCGAAATTGGCGAGCTATAAGCGACGGGCTACTGCTAGCCGATTGGGGTTAGCGCCGCCCTTCGACGATCATGCGTACGGCCAAACCCGCGAGGACCGTCCCCATCAGCCAGCGTTGCACGATCTGCCACACGGGCCTGCCTGCGAGAAATGTCGCGATGGAGCCAGCCATGACGGCAATCAGCGCGTTGACGCTCACGCTAATGACGATCTGCGTAAAGCCAAGCACGATCGATTGCGTCAGCACGCTGCCGTGGTCGGTGGGGTCGATGAACTGAGGTAGCAGCGACAAATACATGACTGCAACTTTTGGATTCAGCAGGTTGGTGACAAAGCCCATCATGAACAGCTTGCGCGGGCCATCCTTGGGCAGGTCTCGCACATGGAACGGGGAACGGCCGCCGGGCTTGACCGCCTGCCAGGCCAGGTAGAGCAGATAGAGCGCGCCGCCGAGTCGCAGGGCGTCATACGCATAGGGAACGGCCATGACCAGGGCCGTGATACCCAATGCGGCGCAAAACATATAAACGACGAAACCCAATGCCACTCCGCCCAAAGAAACCAGTCCGGCCATTCGTCCCTGGCAGATCGACCGCGAGATGAGATAGATCATGTTCGGGCCGGGAGTCAGCACCATGCCGAGTGAGATCAGACCGTAGGCGAGCAGGTTGGACAGTTCGGGCATCGCGTAACTCCTAATGGATGAGATAACGAATCGAAAGCTCCGTTAAATCAATACGAGCGGTTTTCGCCACCGCTGAGGTTTGCACCTGGAGCGAACGATAGTAGGGCGGTCAACGGGAGAGTGTTAGACACAGATTGACTTGCAAAACGTCATACAGCGGTCGCAGCACCCGGTATCCACTCCCTGGGATACGTTGCAAGTTCAACGTGAGTAATGGCTTGCTCCATTAATAACAGCCAAGGTGCCTTATAGGCACCTGGCTGTTATTTACGAGAGCGCGAATAGGCTCGTGATGATCCTTATGGTGTTCAGGGCAGCGGTTGGAGGCTGGTCTTGATGGCAGTGACCACACGATTACGGCCTTGGTGTTTCGCGTGATACAGGCGTTGATCAGCTACGTGCAGAATGGCCTCGATGGTGTCGCCGTCGCGGCCAGATTGCGATATGCCGATGCTCACGGTGACCATGGTCAGCCGCTGGAAGCCGCTATTAAAAGAAGTATTTGCAACGCTGGTTCGCAGACGCTCGGCGATGACATGCGCGGCCTCTAGTGAGGTATGAGGTAGCAGTATCATGAATTCTTCCCCACCCACTCGGGCTACACCGTCATACGGTCGGATCGAATCGAGGCATTTCTGCACGAACTCTTTCAGGATGTCATCGCCAACCTGATGCCCGAAGCGATCATTGATGGACTTGAAATTGTCCAGATCAAGTGCCAACACGGAGAACGGCTCACCGCCACGGTTGGTCCGGCCAATTTCGGCTTCGACCCGCTCTATGAACCGACGCCGATTATCAGCGCCTGTCAGTGGATCGGTCGCCGCAAGGTGTCCGAGTTCCTGATTGGTGCGCTGGAGCTCCACCAGGGCGTTTTCGGTGTACTCCATAGCCTCGGCAAGACGCACCATCAGCTCCTCCTGGGTGTAAATTGTCGAGAAGGACCGCGTGGTGAGGAACGCTTGTACTACCCCATAGCTCAACAGGAAGAATCCAGCGGCGAAGATCGCATGGGCGAGCCACCACATGTGGTTCCAGGGACGTCCAAGGATGAATGCAAGAGATGACAACGCGAACGCCGTGACCGAGATGACAAAAATCACCATCAGCTGCGAACGGATTCGGCGCAACAGGAGCATTGCCACGTTCAATGTGGATAGAACCAGGGCGCCACCTTCCAGCGAAAGGCGCACCGCAAGTTCGCCGGCGATTGACGAGTTCGCGACGAACGCCACTACCAGGTCAACCAGCAGGAACAGTCCTATCCAGGTCAACCACCGGCGGGGCTGCATTCGGCGGTCCGCAGCATCAGGTGGGCGGTGGTACGACAGCATTCCGACCAGCAGCAGTATCGACATGACCAGTCGAGAGGCCGGTCCATAAAGCAGGAAGAGCCAGATATTGTGATGTGCGAGCCCGGTGAACGCACCATGCAATGCATAGATCAGTACAAAACCGAGAAAACCAAGCGTCATCCATCGCAGCAGCGGCTCTCCCGATGACTGATAGCAGCGCCACGTCACGTAAGTCACAAACAAGCCTTCCAGGGTGGCTGCCGTGATCGCAATGATATGGAACGCGTGGTTCTCGAATAGAAGGGTGGGGTCCTGAAAGAAGTACAAGTAGCTGATCAGGTAGGCCGGAATGAACGCAAACCCTGCGAGCAGCAGGCAGGCATAAATCTTGATGATGAGACGGACGGCTTCAGGTGGCTCGCCGGTGGCGACGCTATTGCTCATGGCTCCCTCCAATTTTCAATATATTTTGCCAGCACCGGACCGGTAGTAGCTCCGTCGCCGCATACACGCTGCGTTGGATTTAGATTATGGAGCGCGAAATTGATCGGGCTCCGGTCTTCCATGGCTTTGGCTCCTGTGGCGATTAATAGCCTAGTCGAGTAATGACAGGGCTGCAGAAGGAGCGGTCTGAATTTGCTATCGCGAACCCCTTTGTGGAGGTCGCGACGCAGCGGTAGGAAATCTTGAGGCGACAGAGGGGCTTTCGTTCGGTCGGCAGGACACCGAGGGAGGGATTTTCAGTCTGCGTATGATTTGAGCCAGCAGGCATACGTCTATTGAGACGATCGTCGCAGCTCTCAATGATGTCTTGCGTCTCGCTGAGCTGAGCAGGCGCGTTTCTGGCACAACGCCTCCACAGTTTTTCACAAATGTAGGTTAACCTTTGATTACAAAGTATGACTAAAATACGCCCCGGTGGCCATGAGCTAGCTTTCTGCTCAGACTCCCGTGCTTGACCGATTCGCTTGATCGTTGGATCTCGGACGCTGCGTTCAAATCAGGTTTGTGGCGCGCGGCATGTACTCTTCTGAACTGTGACGAATTCCCGTGAAACTCATCATTGTCTCCCTCTACGTTTTATCCATTGCGTATGTGCATCTACGTGGTCGCATCCGGCACAAACTGAGTCGCCAATTGAGTGATCATTCGACCTTTCTGGCGCCGGTCAACTGCTTCCTGTACCTGTTTTCGAAAATCCCCAACAAGCCTTATCTGAATCCGGCCGACTTCCCGGACCTGAGCCCCTTGCAGGCCAATTGGCAGGAAATTCGCGCCGAAGGCCAAAATCTGCTCAGGGCAGGGGAGATCAAACGCTCGGACCAATACGACGATGTGGGCTTCAATTCGTTCTTCAAAACCGGCTGGAAGCGCTTCTATCTGAAGTGGTATGGCGACAGCCACCCATCGGCCACCAAGCTCTGCCCGCGTACCACGGAGCTGGTACAAAGCATTGGCTCGATCAAGGCGGCGATGTTCGCCGAATTGCCACCGGGTTCGAAACTGGTCCGCCACCGTGACCCGTATGCCGGCTCGTACCGTTACCACCTGGGTCTGGACACGCCGAACGATGAGGGTTGCTACATCGACGTCGACGGCGAGCGCTACCACTGGCGTGATGGTGAGGCGGTGATGTTTGACGAGACTTACATTCACTATGCCGAGAACACCACCCAGCAAAACCGCATCATTCTGTTCTGCGACATCGAGCGCCCGCTGAAATACCGCTGGGCCACAGCGTTCAATCGCTGGTTCAGCCGTAATGTGATGTCCGCTGCTGGCGCGCCAAACGATGCGGGCGATAAAACCGGTGGCATAAACCGGTTTTTCGGAAAAATCTACAAGATCCGTCTGCGCGGTAAAGAACTGAAAAAGCGCAACCGGACGCGTTACTACCTGGAAAAGTGGGCGATTTTCGGCGGTTTGCTGGCCATTATTGTATTGATCTGAGCACGACCATTGCGCCAGCAACCTTTGCTGGCGCGGCGTTGAGGTTTCCGGCGAGTCTGCAATACGCTCAATCGGTGTGACATCTGCGCTGGAGTATTATCTTCACAGGGATGAATCCTGCGCGTAGCGTGTTATCGAAGACCCTATCTGCATGTACTGGAGGAACTCCACCATGAACAGGTTTGTGCTCGGTACCAGTGCGTTGGCGTTGAGTGGCTTGCTTGGCACTCTGACCCAGGCCGGCGCAGACATTGGCATGCTGGCTGCCACGGTGGAGCATCCGGCCCTGCTTGCCCAGAATCTCCCTGACAACTCCGATAACCCCTACAACAGCCCGATTCGCCGGGTAAATCCCAACAGCATGCAGGGCACCCAGCCCAGCGCACCGGTTATTCGCGGGCCGAACACCGTGCCGGTTCCCCGCCCACCGACCCTCGAAAACGGCGGGATTGGCAATGGCTATCCGCGCAGCGGTACTGCGCCGGGTACAGTCAAACCGTATAGTGCGCCCAAGCCGCCATCCCGAGATTCGGACACCAGCAGTTATTGAGCGGCATTGACCGTCACGCAGGCGCCATTCTTCCGGGCAGAACGGAGTTCTTGGATGCTTTTTTCCAGCCGCAAGGCATCGGCATGGTCCTCGTAGTAGTCGTGAATCAACGCAAAACGCCGGTAGCCGTTACGTTCATACAGCGCAATCGCTACCGGGTTGTCGATACGCACCTCCAGTCGCAGACAGGTGCAGTCATGCTCCAGCGCACAAGCCTCGATTCGCTCCAACAGCTGTTTGCCCAGACCAGTACCGCGGGCCTGAACCGAGGTGGCAATCGAGTACAGCCGCGCCAGCGAAGTGCGGCGGTGAAACAGCACCAAGGCGTATCCGAGCAATTGATCCGCACACTCGGCGATGATCAACTGCCCGTGAGCCCGGTTAATCATCCACTGAAAGTTACGGCGGTTAAGCCGGTCGCTGGTGAAACATTGCTGCTCAAGTTTCAGGAGTGCTGCCAGGTCAGCCGGTGCTGCAAGGCGAAAGACAAGATTCATATGACCACCGTAAAAGTTGTGTAACGAAACGGGACTTTCGAAAAACTTCGTGCTTAATAGGAAAGGTCTTGTTCTCCAACGGATCAATCACTATGTCAGCGCTACAAGGTCATTGGCGTGAAGTATCGGAGCAACGTTTACCGACAGCAATAACCAAAGCAACTTATTTATCAGAGGCTGCCAGAACCTCCAGTCAGTTGGTTATTATTGTCGAACGCAAGGAAGACTGGGCGTCTTACTTTCCCAGTGAAGACATCGTCAGTGCCCAGGAGTATCTCGAGCAAACCCGTGGCAGCGAGCAGGGCAAGCGGGTTCAGGTGATCAACCTGTGCCGCAGTTACAAGTACCTGGGACACGGTTATTACTGCTCATTGCTGGCTGAGGCTCGTGGACACAAGGTGATTCCTTCGGTGCGAACCATCAGCGAACTCACTCGCAAGTCTCTTTATGGCCTGTCGCTGGACGATTTGGATAAAGCCTTGGATAAGGCGCTCAATAATCACCTTTACAGCGACACTGAAGGATTTACCCTGACGCTGTATTTCGGCAAGACCAATATCGAACCGTTACAGGATTTGGCGCGTCAGTTGTTTGAAGTGTTCCCCTGTCCAATCTTGCTGGTAGAGTTTCGCCGACGTAACGGCTGGCACATCGAAGGTGTCAAGTTTGGTGCGTTACATAAGTTGCGAGAAGATCAGGAAGATCACTTCGCCAACGCTCTGGACAACTTCAGTCGCAAGATCTGGCGCATGCCGCGTTCACGCCGGCTGGCCCGTTATGACCTGGCAATCCTCCACGATCCGCAGGAAGCGCTGCCGCCATCCAATGCCAGGGCGTTGGAGAATTTCGTTCGGGTGGGCAAGGGCCTGGGCATCGATGTCGAGTTGATCGAGCGCAAGGACTACGCGCGTATCGCCGAATATGACGGGTTGCTGATCCGCGAGACCACCAGCGTCGATAACCATACCTACCGATTTGCGAAAAAGGCCGAAAGTGAAGGCTTGGTGGTGATGGACGACCCGGCATCAATTCTGCGCTGTACCAACAAGGTCTACCTGACAGACTTGCTCAACAGCCATCAACTGGGCATGCCGGCCACGGAAATTCTCTACAAGGAACGACCGGAAGATTTTGAGCGGGTAGGCGAGCGACTGGGTTTTCCATTGGTGCTGAAAATTCCTGACGGCTGCTTCTCGCGAGGGGTGATCAAGGTCGAAAGTCAGCAAGCCTTGCTCGAAGCCACGGCTGAGTTGTTCGAGCACTCGGTGTTGCTGCTGGCACAGGAGTTCTTCTACACCGAGTATGACTGGCGCATTGGCGTGCTCAACCGCAAACCGATCTTCGCCTGCCAGTACTTCATGTCCAAAGGCCACTGGCAGATTTATAACCACAAAGCCAAGGGCCAGGACATCAACGGCGAGTGCCGTACCCTGGCGGTTCATGAGGCGCCCAAGGCCGTGGTGGACCTTGCAGTGAAAACCGCCAACCTCATCGGCGACGGTCTGTACGGCGTCGACCTCAAGCAGTCCGGCGACAAAGTGGTGGTGATCGAGGTCAACGACAACCCGAACATCGACGCTGGTATCGAAGATGCTTACCTGCAGGACGATCTGTATTCACTGGTACTCGAGGAGTTTGTCCGCAGACTCGAACTCAAGCGTCGCGGGCAAGTCTGGTGAACAGTCGTTCATGCCGACAACATCCTTAAGCTGAACTACGCTCCCCTGCATTAGTGCGGAGTCATCCGCGCAGGGTTTTCAAGCAATCAGCAGGAATGCCGGATGAACAGGGAACAGGCGATTGCCGCGATCGTCTACCGCGGTAATAGCATTGAAAACACTCACATCGCGCATGTCGCGGTCGTCGATGCCCAAGGCCGCTTGCTCAGCGGTTTTGGTGATCCATCGCGCATGACATTGGCCCGGTCCGCCGCCAAACCTGCGCAAGCGTTGGCGGTCATGGAAACTGGTGCACTCGAACAATTCGGTCTGGACGATGCTGACCTGGCCTTGATGTGTGGCTCCCATAGCAGCGAAACACGGCATATCCAGCGAGCGCTGGGCATGCTGGCCAAGGCCGGCGCCAGTGAAGCAGACATGCGCTGCGGCGGTCATCCGCCTATCTCGGATGAGGTCTATCGGGCCTGGATCAAAAGCGATTTTGTCCCCGGTCCGGTGTGCAGCAATTGTTCAGGTAAACACGCTGGCATGTTGGCGGCCGCCAAAGCGCTGGGTGCAACGCTGGAGGGTTATCACCTTCCAGCTCATCCGCTTCAGCAGCGGGTGATGCAGACGGTGGCTGAGGTTTGCGAGGTTTCAGGTGACGCCATTCAGTGGGCTACCGACGGCTGCAACCTGCCGACACCGGCCTTCGCGCTGGATCGCCTGGCGTTGCTCTTTGCCAAAATAGCCAATGCTGCCGATACCGGTGAAAGTGCCCGGTCGCCACGTGAAGCTGAATTGGCGCGAATTTACCGAGCCATGGCCACATACCCTGAGCTGGTCGCCGGGAAGGGCCGTTTCTGTACAGCACTGATGAAGGCCTTCAACGGTCAACTGGTGGGCAAGGTCGGTGCCGACGCGAGCTATGCAATCGGTATACGCGGTGTGACCGACCAGCAGGCGCGGGGTATTGCGGTAAAAGTCGAGGACGGAAATCAGACCATCCTCTATGCGGTGGTCTGTGACGTGTTGACGCAACTGAGCATCGGTACGGCCGCGCAACGTGCCCAACTCAGTGCCTGGCATCACCCGCCAATGCTCAACACGGTGAAGGTACAGACTGGGCGTATCGAGCTGACGTTTTCACTGCCGCCCGTTTAGCGCTCTTCTGCTCACGCTTGCTGCCCGAAAACAGCACTGGTTTTTCGGCTGCGAAGCCCGCGCACCACCAAATACAGCAGTGGCCCGACGGAAACGAATACTGCGGTAATCAGCAGGTACGGCAGCACTGACAACACTGAATGGCCACGACTCCGGGCATCCTTGTACATCCAGATGCCTGCGAGGGTGGCTAGCAGATAAAGGTCGATCACCACTTGGGCAGTATCGGGGCGGGACATCAGGCTGATGCCGAAATCGATGAGTGACTGCTCGGCATGGAGCATCACTGAAACGGTATAGCCAGCAAAGGCGAGAAGGGCGATCAACGGGAGTGCGACAGACTTCATGCTTTCCTTCCTTGGGACGATGAACGATTTTTGAATACTATCGCATCCGACAAAAAACTGGCCATTGACTTGCCTTTCGCGCGCAGCTAATTTCGAGCCATGACTTCCACCGTATCGCGCTGCCAGCCAAGCATTATTACCGCCATTCCTTATTTGGCGGGCTAGCTGACGACTGCACCCAACCCGCCCTAGAGGCGGGTTTTCATTTTCTGTCTCCGGGGCCGTGAACAAAGCCAGGAGACGTTGATGGACACCAACACCGACACTGCAACCGCCAAGCAGGCCCTGCTTGAGCGTTACGTGAAAAAAATCCTCGCCGCACCGGTTTATGAACTGGCAGTGCGCACGCCTTTGCAGGTGGCACCGGCGTTATCCGAGGTGCTGGGCAACCAGATCCTGCTCAAGCGTGAAGACCTGCAACCGACCTTTTCCTTCAAGATTCGTGGTGCCTACAACAAGCTGGCCCAACTGAGTGCCGAGCAAAAGGCTCGCGGGGTGATTACCGCCTCGGCTGGCAATCACGCCCAAGGCGTGGCACTGGCGGCGCGGGAGTTGGGGATCGAGGCGAGCATCGTCATGCCCACGTCAACGCCGGAGCTGAAAGTGATTGGTGTGCGCAGTCGTGGCGCGAATGCGGTGTTGCATGGCGAGAGCTTTCCGTTCGCCCTGGAGTACGCATTGAACCTGGCCCGGCAAACCGGCCGGATCTTTGTTTCGCCCTTCGACGATCCGGACGTGATCGCCGGGCAGGGGACGGTGGCCATGGAAATCCTACGTCAGCATCAAGGCGCATTGGACGCAATCTTCGTCCCGGTGGGCGGCGGCGGTTTGATCGCCGGCATCGCCGCGTACGTCAAATACCTGCGGCCGGAGATCCGTATCGTCGGCGTCGAGTCGGAACACTCCGCATGCTTGCAAGCAGCAATGCTCGCGGGAGAGCGAGTGGTGTTGCCAAAAGTGGGCACCTTCGCCGATGGTGTAGCCGTCGCACAGATCGGTGAGTATGGCTTTGAAATTTGCCGCCATCATGTCGATGAAGTACTCACGGTCAGCAACGACGAACTGTGCGCGGCGATCAAGAATATCTACGACGATACCCGCTCGATCACCGAGCCATCCGGCGCGCTGGCCGTGGCCGGAATCAAGAAGTACGTGGCGCAAACCGGTGTTTGGGGGCAGACCCTGGTGGCGATCGACTCGGGGGCCAATATCAATTTTGATAGCTTGCGGCATGTGGCCGAGCGCGCCGCGTTGAGCGGCGCTCCGGTGTAAGTTGCTGAAAGGGATTCAGGCGAGCAGCGGACGCAGAAACGTCCGCTCGTAACTGAGGATGAATTTCTTCTCCATCACCTGCGCCACCAACGCGGTGCTTTCGGAGTCGGTCAGGGCAATATGCCGATAGCTTTCGTAGTCGGCCAGCGAAGGAAAGCTGAACAGGCAATAAGCGATATTGCTCGCGCCTTCGGACGGTAGGAAGTATCCGTGGTGCGTACCGCCCAAGCGTTCGACAACACCAAGCCAGGCCTTGGCGTAGGCTTCAAACTCGGCGAGCTGGTAAGGGTCGATCACGTATTTGACGTGGCAGGTAATCATAGTGTGTGCTCCGTTTATTCTTGACGGGCTTTCTCGACCTTGGCCGACGCCGACCAGATCCGGTAGCGCACTTCGACGTCTTTCGGCACGTAGACCACAATCGGCAGCTTGCTGTTGTAACGCAGCCGGAAACCCTCACCGACGACCGGCACGAAGTCCTGCTTGTTCTTGCCATCCGGGCACGCCATCAGGGTGCTCATCGGGCCGATGACTTTCTCCAGTCGATAGAACGGATAACCCCAGCCTTCGAGGTTTTTTTCCTCCAGCGTGCCACCCAGACGCTGGTGATTGCAATCGACAGTCAGGGTTTTCCCGGCGAGGATTTCGACCTGGTAGCTGTCTTCCCGAGTCTGCGGCGCGAGGTGAATCACTTGGCGGGTAAAACCGGTTTCAGCCTTGGGATAGGGGGCAACGTCTTCGAGTTTCGCAGCGCTGGCCAGAGTGGACAGACCGGACAGCAGCACCGCCGCGGCGGTGAGAGTTGATGAGCGCATGATGCCTCCTTGCTCTTGGTTGAGTCGGTGAATGCGAGCATTCTTACTGTGCAGGTCGCTCAATGCAAATCACGACGGCGAAGTTGGCAACGTGAGAGATGATTAGTGGCAATCATGCGTTTTGCACGAGGTCACTTGGCGGTTCGTCGCAAATAGCTGATTTACCGACGGCCCGTCGTGCGAATTCCCGGGCATACCTTATGCTTCATTCCAGTGCATGAAAAACACGCCAGGAAAAACCGCGAGATAAGGATGGGCAAGACTGACGGCGGTTAACCCGGCGATTGATCGATGGTCCTACAAAAAGGGAGGGGTGTAATGTTTCTTTCTGCCTTGGAACTTCGCAATATCATTGAACACAGCTTTTTGCCTAAACGGTGCCAATGCACCTTGTCACCGGACTTGTCGATGACCGTCAAGGTCTACGACAACCACCGGACGGACCAACTGGATCTGCTGGTGACCGGCATCGATGCGAACGCTCTTAACGGCTGTCGTGAAATCAACGATTTGATCGCTGAGTTGCGCCACGACCTGGAGGATCACACCCCCGGCAGCCATGTGCTCGCGTCAAAGGTCCGCGCGCATTAATCCACGATTTCTGCGAGTTCGACGGGCGCACGCCGGGTCTGGAGAAATGCCAGGCCCAGCGCAATCTCCACCGCCACCGCCAGCAAGATACCCGGGCCGGCGTGGCCGTTGAGCCATTCGCCGACACCCAGTGTGGCCAGCCCGAAAACCGCCACCACGAGACCGCTGCTCAGCGCGCTACGCGAAATGGACGGCGGCGCGTTGCGAGTCTGATAAAACATCACGCCCAGCGCCACAAACAACATCGCACTGCGTCTGGCCACCAAGCCTGTCGCGTCCGAGTATCCGATACTCCAGATCGACAGCATCACCTCGGGTATAAAGCCCCAGACCAGCGCCAGCGCAAAACACAGACCAGCGGTAAACATCGACAGTGTGCGAAACGAAAACTGCATGGCGAATCCTTGCGGCAGTGAGGGGAGGCCAAAGCATAACCTTTGGCCTCGCCCATCACCAAATGCCTGGCGTTGCGCAGCGCCATGACTCAGTTCTGATAGCTGCAGGCATCCGACAGCTTGCGATAGCTGATGTATTCCTGTTTACCCACGTCGTCGATGAACTTCATCTCCGCCGTCACCACCTTGCAGTCTTGCGTTGTGGGCTCGGTCATCGAAACCACTTTCTTGACGTGCAGCGACATTCCGTAGTGATACGGCACAGGCTGGGAGGGTGCGGAGTCGGCCAGCGCCAGCCCGGTAAACCCGGTGCAGGCGAGGGCAGAGGCCACCAGTAAAGTTCGCATGTTCATGAGAAGTCTCCGGTGCAGACGTGAAGTCAGCGCGACACCTGACGATGTCGGCCCTGCCGCGCAGGGCGTCAGAAGATTCTGCGCGAACGCGGTCCAGTTAATTTTAGACCGCAGGATTAACCGGGGGTTAAGCACGGTGGGTGTTGCTAACAGACGTAGCGGATTGATCGGCTTACGGTTGAGGACCATGCAGTTCGATCAGGGGGCCTCCATTTTCATCAGATGCTGGTGGTAACTCATCAAGCTCCAGATACGTGTCGTCTTTTCCGTAGACCAAATACTTGTGGGAGCTCTCATTACCCGTGTTCTCGAAAATCACGCGAGCCCCCTGTTCGGACATTTGCACCCAGCGCGGGCGATTTCTTTCGGCGAAATCGACACGCTCTATTTGCCCTGTTTTCGGGTCGTAGTAAAAAAGAGCGCCCTGGAGATAGTTCGACGTGAATTCACCAGAGACCACCAGTACGTTCATATTCGATTGATTGGATGCGCACTGCCACTGAACAGAGGTACCTCGAGAGGCATCCTGGGTGCCAAAGATAAGTCGGTTTTTTTGAGTGTGGCGGATGTTGTAGATGTAGGAGTCAACAATGGGTGAGCCACGTAACAGTTCGACCGTATTCCTGGGGCCTGCCAACTCACAGCTGACGACAGATATTATCTGTGGTGGTGCAGCAAAAGTATGTACGCAGAAAAGGGCAAGCGAGATGCCAAGCGAAATTTGTCTCATTTGAATCATATGCCGTATGAGCCGTATTGAGTCAGGGTAAAGAGTATTAATGCGGCTAACTGCCCGGCATGTGAGCAGTGATGGAAGTGTCAATGCCAAACGTTTGCTCATTTCAAGCGTAGAACCTTAAATCCGAGCTTGTCTGGAAGAGTATCAACGCCTTCGACTTCTTCCGGCTGTCCCTTTGCATTGACGAAATCGTAGACCAGAAACTTTGCGGCGACTTCATGTCCACTGTTTGGAATGACGAGTCGCATCTGTTCACGCCCGACATAGAGCCAGCGAGGAAGCGCTTTTTCAGAAAAATCAATCCGTTCGGTAGCGTGACTTATTGGATTCTTTCGTAAGAGGACTCCCTTGGAGTACGGAGTTCCGTAGTTGAGTGCGAATATCAAGCCGGACGCAACACACTTGGCCATGACAATCTGTCCGACAAAATCAGCGTTCGGCATATCGGAAAATGCACTCTGGATATTCCCGTCGACTTTCAAAAACAGCTTCTGACCTTCCAAAGTCGATGTGGCCAACAGCGATGCATGCGTTCCATCGGAGAATGGACAGCTGAGGATCGCCTTGATGGGTTCTGCGTAAGCAGGGCCGCCCACCAACAGAGCTATCGTATACAGCCAAATTTTTCTCATTTGACCATGTTCTTTAATATTTGCGCCGAGGCGGGTTAAAGGGAGAGGGACACAAAAAGGGTCACGCTGGTCAGAAGAGGCTCAAGGCGCGACGCATGACTCCTTGGCCGAGACGGGCACTCGGCTCAAAAACAGCTGCAAACCTTGCTGATACGAATCCGCGTCCATCACATCGCTATGCCTGGGGATGTGATAGGCCTTGTCCTCACGATACAGTTTGGCGCAGGCAACGGAGTAGAAGTCGGGCGTTACTGTGAGACGCGCAATCTGCCCCCAGGCCAGCCTACTTATGGCGCCTTTGCCCCTGGTATTGATCAGGGTGAAGCCCTGGTCGTCGAATTGCAGGCGATAACCACCTTCTGCTGCCTTGAGGGAAATGCGCAATTTCATTGCTATGAGCCGCTGGTTCGCGCTGCGAAAAGGCGCGCGCGGCTTGGCACGGTTGTCGGCGATACGTTCACGTAAATGGCTTAGCAGGCGACCGGAGTAGACCCGCCAGAACACCAAGAAGATCACCCCGAACAGCGCCATGGAGATGAACTTCTGAGTGCTGAACTCGCGCGCAGGGAAATAGATTGCCAGCATGCCGCCAACCAGGCCCAGGAGAAACAGCAGCGGGGCGATCAGGCGGTCCTGAAAGCGTGCGACATAGCCCAGCAGTCGGGCCTGCTGTTGATCATGCTTGAGCATCTCGCGCTCCAGCAGTTTGCCGATCCTGATCTCGGTATGCTTGGGGGTAATGCTGAATTGCAATTCCATGACGTTGAATCCGAAGTCCGTTTCCTGATGAGGACGGGAGTTTACGTGTTTACGCTGCTCCCGGCATACGTAACCAGTCGGACAGAATGCGCCTCTAGGGTCGTGGCTAGTCTGGTCTTGTCACCGAAAAAACGATGAGTACGTGTTCATTAAGCGCTATCGGTAACTCATCGGCGGGCAGTAATTGGCAGTCATTTTCAGACTAAAGTCGTCTGTATCAGCTAGCAGCCATCTGCCACTATTGGCAATCACCCCCGTAACTTTTCACTTCATCACGGCGAACCTTTTCGCTGGATGAACGCTATTTGTGTTGGCTGATTGTCCTGCCGCAAAGATGCGCTGTTGGAGCTTTTTTCATGCGTCCCCCGTTTCCCCTCATCACACCGTGCCCGGTTCTGGGCTTCGGCGCTTTAGTCCTGTGCGCAGGTTTTACCGCGCAGTCCCAGGCCAGCGGTTTTATCGAAGACAGCAGCGTCAAAGTCGAATCGCGCACGGTGTATTTCAACCGCGATTTTCGTGATGGTCATACCTCGAACGAGCAGGGTGCGTCGAAGCGTGACGAGTCGGCTCAGGGTTTCATACTCAATCTGCAATCGGGCTACACCGAAGGCACCGTAGGGTTCGGCGTCGATGCGTTGGGCATGCTCGGGCTCAAGCTCGATTCCAGCCCCGACAGCAGCAACAGCGGCTTGTTGCCGTCCACCGGCGAGAATCCACGTGGCTCGAAAGACCAATACGCCAAGCTGGGCCTGACGGCCAAAGTCCGCGTTTCGCAAAGCGTCCTGAAGTACGGCGCGTTGCTACCGGATCTGCCGCTGCTGAAATACAACGACGGTCGTCTGCTGCCGACGATGTTCAACGGTGCGATGCTCACATCGAAAGAATTCAAGGACCTGACCTTCACGGCCGCGCGCCTGGACAAATACACCGCTCGGGATTCCACCGACGCCCAGGACATCCGCGTGCACTGCAAGAACAAGCGTTACGCCTGCAACGCCACGGCCGATCACTTCGATATGTATGGCATCGATTACAAGATCAACGAGCGCCTGACCGCTCAGTATCATTACGCCGAACTGGAAGATATCTACCGTCAGCACTTTGTCGGTTTGCTGGCCAATCAGCCATTAGGCTCGGGCCTGTTGAAGGCTGACCTGCGCGTATTCGACAGTGCCGACAGCGGCGCCGCTCGCGCCGGCTCCATCGAGAACCGTGCCTTGAGTGGCATGCTCGGCTACACCCTTGGCGGTCACACGCTAAGCGCCGGCTGGCAGCGAATGATCGGTGATAACTCGATGCCGTACCTGGATGGCAGTAACCCGTATCTGGTCAACTATGTGCAGGTCAACGACTTCGCTGCGGCCCAGGAACGCTCCTGGCAGTTGCGCTACGACTACGACTTCAAGGCCGTCGGCCTCAATGGCTTGAGCTTCCTGACCCGCTATGTGAATGGCGATCAGATCAAGGTGCCGGGCAGCGAGCAGGAAGGCAAGGAGTGGGAGCGCGACAGCGAGCTCAAGTATGTAGTGCAGAGCGGGACGTTCAAGGATCTGAGCCTGCGGCTGCGCAACGCGACGTATCGGAGCAACTACGAGAAGTTCGCCCGGGATGTGGATGAGACCCGGTTGATTGTGAGTTACAACTTTTCGGTGTTGTGACAGTGAGAGTTGTGGTGTGAGGTAGACCGCTTTCGCGGGCAAGCCTTGCTCCTACGGGTGATCAATGTCGTCAAGTAACACGTGACCTGTAGGAGCAAAGCTTGCTCGCGAAGAGGCCCTCACATTCAGCGCATTTCCAACTGATGCCGGTACGGCAAATCCGGCCCGGTCTTGCTGCACGTCAGGGCGGCTGCGCTGATGGCGAACCTGAGCATCGCGTCGATCTGTTCGCGGCTCAAGCGCTGCAAGCCGTCGACTGAATCGAGCTGTTGCTCGGTCAGCCAGGTGATCAATGCAGCCTGGAAAGTGTCACCGGCACCAACGGTGTCGGCAATGACCACCTTGCTTGCCGGCGCGGACCAACTGCCATGACGATGGCTGAACACCGTCGCACCCTGGCCGCCGCGGGTCAGGAACACCAATTGGCAGCGATGTTCGAGCCAGCTGTCGATCACACTCTGCGGCTCGCGCCCCGGATACAGCAGGCTCAAGTCTTCGTCGCTGACCTTGATCAGGTCGGCGTATTTCATCAACTCGGCAATCCGCGAACGCCACAATTCGATGTCCGGCTCGGGATTAAGCCGTACATTCGGATCGAGGCTGATCAGGCGTTTACCGCTTTCCCGACGTACCAGCGCCAGCAGTGTGTCGGCAATCGGTTGCACCACCAGCGAGAACGAGCCGATGTGCAGACCGCGCACCTCATCACTCAACTCTGGCAGATGGGCGAGCGTGAGCTGGCGATCAGCGCAACCTTCACCGCGAAAGCTGTAATGTGGCGAGCCATTGGCACCGACCGCGACCATCGCCAGGGTGGTTGGCGCGTCGAAGTCCAGCAAGTAATCAGCACGTACCCCTTCATCAGCTAACACCTGCTGCAAGCGACGGCCGAGGTAGTCGGTGGACAGCCCGGCGAACAGCGCCGAGTCCACCCCCAATCGACGTAAGCCGACCGCCACGTTGAATGGTGATCCGCCAGCAATTGCCTTGTAATTCACGGTCGAAGCCTGACTGCTGGCCGCGTTTTCGCTGAAGAAATCGAACAGTGCTTCTCCACACACCAGATACATAGTTGTTCACTCTTTAAAGGGTTGCGACCTGTTGGCGATAACGCTCATAGGCCTGTTGGTAGGCCGCTACATTCGCCGCAACGGGTTGGGTTTCGCTGGTGGGGTCGAGGCTGACACAGCGCTCGCACAACGCCAACAGACTTTGCTGGGTACCGGCGGCCGACTCGCACCACGCCGCCTGAATCGCTGCACCGAGGGCTGCGGCCTCGCTGTGTTCGGTGCACACCACCGGGGTATTCATGATGTCGGCGACCATCTGCCGCCATGCCGGGCTTTTTGAGCCACCACCGGTGAGGCGAATGCTGCGGCTCTGCAATCCGTTGTGACGCAATAGGTCCAGACCATAACGCAAACCGAAAGTGGTGCCTTCAACCACCGCGCGGCAGAGGTTGGCCTGGGTCAGGTTGCTCATGTTCAGCCCCAGCAGGCTGCCGGTGGCATGGGGCAGGGCGGGGACGCGCTCGCCGTTGAGGAACGGCAGCATGCTCACGCCTTCGGCGCCAATCGGTGACTGCTCGACCCGGGCATTGAATTGTGAGAGGTCGAGATCGAACAGCTCACGCACGGCGCTGGTCGCGTTGGTCAGGTTCATTGTGCAAATCAACGGCAGCCAGCCGCCACTGGAGGAGCAGAACGTTGCGACTGCCGCGTCCGGGCTGACGTTGGGCTGCTCGGCGTAGGCATACACGGTGCCCGAAGAGCCCAGGCTCATGGTGATTGCACCGGGCTGGATATTGCCGGTGCCGAGGGCGCCCATCATGTTGTCGCCGCCACCGCTGGCGACCAGCGCCTTTGGGTTGATGCCCAATCGTTTGGCGATGTCCGGCAAAATCGTGCCGACCGCCTGATGCGCCTCCAGCAGTTCGGGCAGCGCCGCTTGCAAGCGCCCACTGGGGTCGATGTCACGAAGTAGCTGCAGATCCCATTGGCGGCTTCGCACATTGAAGTAGCCGGTACCCGAAGCATCGCCGAACTCGCTGCAGCAGCGCCCGGTCAGCCAAAAGTTGAGGTAGTCGTGGGGCAACAGAATGTGAGCGATGCGGGCGAAAATTTGCGGATGCTGCTCTTCGGTCCACAACAGTTTGGACACGGTATAGCCCGGTGCGATGGCCACGCCGAGACGTTCCAACGAGCCACTTTCGCCGCCCAGATGAGCCAGCAATCGCTGGTTTTCTACGCTGGTTTCAGTGTCGCACCAGAGCTTGGCCGGGCGCAGGACCTGACCTTGTTCATCGAGCAGGACCAGGCCATGTTGCTGGCCTGAGACGCCGATGCCGAGAATCTCCCGGCCGCTGATGTTGGCGGCGAGTAAGGCCTGGCGAGTGGCGAGGGTCAAGGCTTCAAGCCATTGGGCCGGGTCTTGTTCACGACGGCCATTGGCGCTGCTGATCAGGCTGTGGGCGGCGGCGCCTTGACCGAGAACTTTACCGCTGCGCGAATCGAGGATCAGCGCTTTGGTGCCCTGGGTGCCGCAGTCGATGCCGAGGAACAGGTTCCTGATACTCATGAAAACTCCGATGCAGATCGTTCCCACGCTCTGCGTGGGAATGCCTCAATGGACGCTCTGCGTCCGCTTTGGATGTGACGCGGAGCGTCACGGGCTGCATTCCCACGCAGAGCGTGGGAACGATCATTGTGCGAGTATTTTTTCGAGCGTTCGCGTCACACCATCTTCACGCAAGCTGTTACAGCACCATTCAAACGCTGCAACAAACTCCGCAGAGTGGGGGATCGCCGTGCCAAAGATCTCCTCAACCTCCAGCATCCGCTGAGTGATCAACGCATCATCGGCCACCAGAGCCTGACAGAACTCTGCCCGTGGGTCGGGAATCGGGTAGGTATCGCCATTCTCATCCACGCCCTTCAAATAAATCGCCCACGCGGCCACTACCAATGCCGCCCGCTTGGTCTCGCGACCATCGGCAATCAAGCGGTTGATGGTTGGTACGGTGAATTTCGGAAACTTCGACGAGCCGTCGGAGCAAACCCGCGCCAGTTGATCGGCAATCGCCTGATTGGAGAAGCGCTCGAGCAGGGTGTTCTTGTACTGCGTCAGGTCGATGCCCGGCACCGGCGCCAATTGCGGCGTTACGTCGAGGTCCATATAGGCGCGCATGTAACGCACGAACAACGGGTCGTTCATGGTTTCGTGGACGAAGCGATAGCCCTTGAGGAAACCCAGATAGGTCAGGGCCAGGTGACTGCCGTTGAGCAGTTTGATTTTCATCTCTTCGTAAGGCGTGACGTCGTCGGTGAACTGCACACCGACTTTTTCCCAGGCCGGACGACCGTTGACGAAGTTGTCTTCCAGCACCCATTGCACGAAAGGTTCGCAGACCACTGGCCATAGATCGTCGATGCCGTGTTCGTCGTGCAGGTGCAAGCGGTGAGCCGAGCTGGTCATCGGTGTGATGCGGTCGACCATGGCGTTGGGGAAACTGACGTTTGCGCCGATCCAGTCCCGCAGATCGGCATCGCGCAGGGCGGCGAAGGCCAGCAGGGCCTTACGGGTGACCGCGCCGTTGTGTGGCAGGTTATCGCAGGACATCAGGGTGAACGCTGGAATGCCGGTGGCGCGGCGTTTGGCCAGGGCCGCACAGAGGAAACCGAACACGGTTTTCGGTGCGTTCGGATGCGCCAGGTCATGCTGGATCTGTGGCAGCTGGGCCATGAACTCACCCGTGCTGTCGTCAATGCAATAACCCCCCTCGGTGATGGTCAGCGAGACGATGCGAATGTCCGGGCTGGCGAGTTTATCGATCAGCGCCTGGGTGTCGTCTTCGGCCAGCAGCATGTCGCTGATGGCACCGATGACCCGTACTTCGGTGTCGCCGCTGTCGCCCAGTTCAAACAGCGTGAACAGGTAATCCTGGCTGGCCAGGTCATCCCGGGCGCGGCGATCTTCGGCACGCAGGCCGATGCCGCAGATGCTCCAGTCCAGGCCTTCTCCAGTGTTCATCAAGGCATCGGTGTAATAGGCCTGATGGGCGCGATGGAAACCGCCGACGCCGATGTGTGCGATACCTTGGCGAGTCGCACTCAGGGTGTAGGCGGGCAAAGCCACTTCAGGTGCCAGACGGGTAAGGTTGGGCTTGTTCAGTTTCATGTCGGATCTCGGCAATCAGGCAGCGGCGCGCAGCGGTCTGGCCACCGCCACCCCGTTGGCATCGAATAAGTGGCAGTGTTCGGCGTCCAGGTGCAGGCTCAGTTGTTCGCCATAACGACTCGCCAGATCGCCGCGAATGCGCATGGTCAGCGCTTCACCGGAGGCGGTCAGCACGTGGCAGAAGGTGTCGCTGCCCAGGCGTTCGCTGACGTCGGCGGTGACTTGCAAGGTGCAGTCGCCGGGTAACGCGAGGTTCAGGTGTTCCGGACGAATACCCAGCGTCACCGCGCCGCCAATGCTCAGGTTGGCACCGCTCAGCGGCAATGTGATGCGAGTGCCAGCGTCCAGTAGCACTTCGCAGTTCTGGCGTTCGACACGGGTGACCTTACCCTTGAGAAAGCCCATTTTCGGGGTGCCGAGAAAGCCTGCGACAAACAGGTTGGCCGGCTGGTGATAGAGCTCCAGCGGCGAGCCGACCTGTTCGATCCGGCCACCGTTGAGCACCACGACCTTGTCAGCCAGGGTCATGGCTTCGACCTGGTCGTGGGTCACGTAGATCATCGTCGCCTGCAGTTCTTTATGCAGTCGTGCCAGCTCCAGGCGCATCTGTACTCGCAGGGCGGCGTCGAGGTTGGACAGTGGTTCATCGAACAGGAAGATTTTCGGGTTGCGCACAATCGCCCGGCCAATCGCCACACGCTGACGCTGGCCACCGGAGAGCTGTTTCGGCTTGCGTTCGAGCATCGGCCCGAGCTCGAGAATCCGTGCCGCTTCGTTGACCTTTTTCTCTACCTCGGCCTTGTTCACTCCGGCCAGGTCGAGGGCGAAGGACATGTTTTTGCGCACGCTCATGTGCGGATACAAGGCGTAGGTCTGGAACACCATTGCCAGATCGCGCTTGGCCGGGCTGACTTCGGTGATGTCGCGTCCGTCCAGTTCGATGGTGCCGGCAGTGACTTCTTCCAGACCGGCGATCAGCCGCAGCAGGGTTGATTTACCACAACCGGACGGGCCGACGAAGACCACGAACTCGCGGTCGTTCACTTCAAGGTCGATGCCTTTGATGATGGAAAAGCCTTCGAAACCTTTTTGCAGATTCTTGATTTTCAGGTGGGCCATGACGGGCCTCCGCTTTTAATGATTCGAAAGGGGCGTTATTTCACGGCGCCGAACGACAGGCCGCGGACCAGTTGTTTCTGGCTGATCCAGCCGAAGATCAGGATCGGTGCGCAGGCCAGCGTCGAGACCGCCGACAACTTGGCCCAGAACAACCCTTCGGGACTGGAGTACGAGGCGATCAACGCGGTCAGCGGCGCGGCTTTCGACGAGGTCAGGTTCAGCGACCAGAATGCCTCGTTCCAGCACAGGATCAGCGACAGCAACACGGTCGACGCCAGTCCGCCCTTGGCGATCGGCAGCAGCACCCGGACCATTTCCTGCCACAGCGTGGCGCCATCCAGGCGCGCGGCTTCGAGGATGTCCTTGGGAATGTCCTTGAAGTAGGTGTAAATCATCCAGACCACAATCGGCAGGTTGATCAACGTGTAGATGATGATCAGCGCGATCCGCGTATCGAGCAGGCCGAAACTCTTGGCCAGCAGGTAGATCGGCATCAGCACGCCGACTGGCGGCAGCATCTTGGTCGAGAGCATCCACAGCAGCGTGCCCCGGGTGCGCTGGGTTTCGTAGAACGCCATCGAGTACGCCGCCGGCACCGCGATCAGCAGGCACAGGGCCGTCGCGCTGAACGAAATCACCACCGAGTTCCAGGCGAAGCTGAAGTAGCCGCTGCGCTCGTTGACGTGCAGGTAGTTCTCTAAAGTTGGCGTGAAGATGAACTGCGGCGGCGTGGCGAACGCGTCGATTTCGGTTTTGAAACTGGTCAGCACCATCCAGAAGATCGGGAAGAAAGTCAGGATCGCGATGGCCCAGGCCAGGGTACCGAGCAACAGGCTTTGCAGGCGGCGGGTTTGTTGAAGAGTCATGGCGCAGGCCTCAGGCTTTATCTGTCAGGTTTTTGCCGATCATCCGCACCAGGATGATCGCCGCAATGTTGGCAATCACCACCGCAATCAAGCCACCGGCCGAGGCCATGCCGACGTCGAACTGCACCAGCGCCTGGTTGTAGATCAGGTAGGCGAGGTTGGTCGAGGCGTAGCCGGGGCCACCGTTGGTGGTGGTGAAGATTTCGGCAAACACCGAGAGCAGGAAGATGGTTTCGATCATCACCACCACTGCAATCGGCCGTGCCAGGTGCGGCAGGGTCAGGTGCCAGAAGATCGCGATGGGGCCGGCACCATCCAGGCGCGCGGCTTCTTTCTGTTCCTGATCGAGTGACTGCATGGCGGTCATCAGGATCAGGATCGCGAAGGGCAGCCATTGCCACGAGACAATGATGATGATCGACAGCAGCGGGTAATGCGCGAGCCAGTCCACCGGTTGCGCGCCGAAGAGTTTCCACACGGCCGCGAGAATCCCCGAGACCGGATGGAAGATCAGGTTCTTCCAGATCAGCGCGCCGACGGTGGGCATGATGAAGAACGGCGAGATCAACATCACCCGCACGATGCCGCGACCGAGAAACTCACTGGCCTCCAGCAAGGCACTGATCAAGACGCCGAACACCACGCTGATCAGCAGCACGCTGCCGACCAGCAACAAGGTATTGGTGGCGCCGGGCAGGAAGCCCGAATCGGTCAGGAAGTAGCTGAAGTTCTCCAGCCCGACGAAGGCGTTGTCGCCGGGGTACAGCAGGTTGTAGCGGATCAGCGAAAAGTACAGGGTCATGCCCAGCGGCACGATCATCCACAGCAGCAACAGCGCCACCGAAGGGCTGACCAGAAACCAGCCCGGGTTGGCCAGCCGGCTTTTACGCAGCGGCGCCGGAATGTCCATTTGTGCTTTGAGAGTCGAGGTATTCATGGCGATCACTTACTCGTTGTACAGCGAGTTCCCTGTGGCGAGGGAGCTTGCTCCCGCTCGTGGGCGAAGCCCACGCCAATCTCGTCGATGCGTTCGCTGACAAATCGCATTCGCCGGTTTTGGGGCCGCTTCGCCCGAACGCGGACCGGCCCAGCGGGAGCAAGCTCCCTCGCCACAATTAGAGGTCTGCCGGTTACTTGGGATAACCCGCGCGCTTCATTTCACGTTCGGTGGTTTGCTGGGCGGCCGCCAGGGCTTGGTCGACGGTGGTCTGGCCGATCAGCGCGGCAGAGAACAGCTTGCCGACCTGGGTACCAACGGCCTGGAACTCAGGAATGGTCACCAGCTGGATGCCGATGTAGGGCACCGGCTTGAGGGTCGGTTTGCCCGGATCGGCAACCTTCAGCGATTCCAGCGTGACCTTGGCGAACGGCGCGGCATTCATGTAGGCCGCGCTGTAGGTCGAGGCGCGAGTGCCAGGCGGCACGTTGGCTATGCCGTCCTTCTCAGCCACCAATGCGCCGTACTCTTTCGAGGTGGCCCAGGCGCTGAAGGTTTTCGCTGCATCCTTGGCTTTGGAGCTGGTGGGAATCGCCAGCGCCCAGGAGTACAACCAGGCCGAGCCTTTGTCGGTCACTTGATGGGGCGCGTAAGTGAAGCCGACGTGCTCGCTGACTTTGCTTTGAGTCTTGTCGGTGACGAACGAGCCGGCGACGCTGGCGTCGACCCAGATCGCACACTTGCCGCTGTTGAACAGCGCGAGGTTCTCGTTGAAACCGTTGCTGGAAGCACCCGGCGGGCCGGACTTTTTCATGGTGTCGGCGTAGAAGCTCAGCGCGTTCTTCCACTCGGGACCGCTGAATTCCGGCTGCCACTTCTCATCGAACCAGCGTGCGCCGTAGGCATTGGCGATAGTGGTGATCAGCGCCATGTTCTCGCCCCAGCCGGCCTTGCCGCGCAGGCAGATACCGTACTGTTCCTGGTCGGGTTTGTTGAGTTTGCCAGCGAATTCGCCGATCTGCTCCCAGGTCGGATGCTCGGGCATCGCCAGGCCTGCGTCCTTGAACAGGTCGGTGCGGTAATAGGTCATGGAGCTTTCGGCATAGAACGGCAGGGCGTAGAGCGTGCCCTTGACCGACAGGCCTTCACGCACGGAAGGGAATACGTCGTCGAGCGCGTAACCGGCGGGGAGATCCTTCATCGGTTCCAGCCAGCCCTTGGCGCCCCACAGTGCAGCTTCGTACATGCCGATGGTCAACACATCGAACTGGCCGCCCTGGGTGGCGATGTCGGTGGTCAGGCGCTGACGCAGGACGTTTTCTTCCAGTACCACCCAATTGAGCTTGATCTCCGGGTGCTCGGCCTCGAAGGTTTTCGAGAGCTTTTGCATGCGGATCATGTCGCTGTTGTTGACGGTGGCAATGGTCAAGGTTTGTGCGCCAAGGCTGACGCTGCTGAGGGTCATGCAGGTGCAGGCAAGCAGAGCTTTTACAGTGGGTTTCATCGCGCACTCCTCTTCTGAGCCCTGGGGGCAGCAGAAGGACAGTTATTGTTTTTGTGTCTTCCGGAGGTAGGAAGAATCTGAGGCTGATTACAGCCCTCAACACACGCGATGACAAATCATTGGTAGCACTTGCACTGATACTTTTTTGCACATGGAAAGATCGCAGGCTACGCCAGCCCTTTGCTGGAGACGGCGCAGCCTGCGATTTTTAATGTCGTCTTACCACAGTTTGACGCTGTAACTGAGGACCAAGCGGTTTTCGTTGGTGTCGCGTTGGTAGTTGCTTTTGCTCATACCGTTGCGCCAGCGGGCGCTGACGTTCTTCAGCGGTCCGCTCTGGATGGTGTAGCCGAGGTCGATGTCTCGTTCCCACTCCCGGCCTTCGCCGACAAATTTTTTGATCTGCGCCTGATCTCCCTTGGCGTAGCGTGTGGAGAACAGCAGCCCCGGAATGCCCACCGTAGCAAAGTCAAAATCGTAGCGGGCGTGCCACGCGCGTTCCCTGGTTTGCGAGAAGTTGCTCAGTTGGTATTCGGTGAACAGGTAAGTGTTGCTGCCGTCGACATACGCAAACGGTGTTTCACCGTACTGCTGCTGGAAGCCGCCACCGATGGAGTGTCCGGCAATCGCATACATGAAGCGCGTGCTCAATGCGCGGTTGTCGACGGTGCCGGCCAGGCCTGCACCGGCAGCGTCAGCACTGAAATAGCGAATATCGCTCTTCAGCGTACCGCCGCCCAGCGCCAGGCTGTGCTTGAGGCCGACGTAGTGCTGCTGATATATGTCCTCAAGCTGCGCGTAGTAATAGCTACCGGTAAGCGTTGGGTTGAACCGGTAATCAGCGCCGCCGAAACGGAATTCATCGCTTTTTGCCGAGCTCTTGTAAGCGCCGTTCTGGCTGGTCAGCCCCATCTTTTCGTAGTTGGTCGATTCCCGCTGTTTGACCTGATCGATCTGCCCGCCGCGTAAGGTCAGGCCCTTGATGTCGCTCGAGCTGAGCAGGGCGCCTTCGAAGCTCTGCGGCAGGACTCGGCTGGTGTTCGGTTGCAGCAGCGGCAAGTCGGGCAGCAAATGGCCGACTCGCAGCTCGCTCTTGGCAACGCGGGCCTTGGCGGTCAGGCCTACCTTGGAATAGCTGTCGTGGGCACGTCTGGCGTAACTCGGTTTGCCCGGTTCGGCTGTGCTCTCTCGGGATAACAAACCGCTGCCGGAGCGATCCGGGCTGGAGTCGAGCTTCAGTCCGAGCATGCCGAGTGCATCCAGGCCAAAACCGACCGTGCCTTCGGTGTAGCCCGATTGCAGGTTCAGCAGAAATCCCTGGGCCCATTCATCACGCTTGGACTGGCCATTACCTTCGCGGTAGTCGCGGTTGAAGTAGTAGTTTTTCGAGTCCAGCGTGGCCTTGCTGTCCTTGAGGAACTCCGCTTCGGCGGCCATCGGCAGCAGGCTGGTGCCGCCGATCAAGGTCAAGTGCTGCATGAGTCTGGCGTTCATGGTGTTGGCTCCTGTGAGGGCTCGTTGTTGTTTTTCGGGCATGGCTTCGCCATGGACGCATTCAGTGATGTCTGAAGGCGTCCGAGGCAAAGTCAGTGATGATTAAGGTGTGGGCAGCAGGTTTTCGGGTTTTGGTCGCAGCCGGTAACCGCCGCTTGCCAATTGTTCCAATGGGCTTGCGGCTGCCAGTAATTGGCGGGTGTAGGGGTGCAAGGGATTATCGAAGACCGCTTCGCGGCTGCCGATTTCCACGATATGGCCCTGGTGCATGACCGCCACCCGATGGGCGATGCGTTCGACGGCCGCCAGGTCATGGGAAATGAACAGGCAGGCAAAACCGTACTGCGCCTGCAAGCGCTCGAACAGTTCAAGGATTTGCTTCTGGATGGTCATGTCCAGCGCCGAAATCGGTTCGTCGGCGATCACCAGTTGCGGGTGCCGTACCAGCGCTCGACCAATGGCCACTCGCTGGCGTTGACCGCCCGACAGTTGATGGGGAAAGCGCTCCATGAACGCTTCCGACAAACCGATATCCACCAGCGTGGTGGCGACACGCTGACGTTTTTGCTCCTCGCTTAGCTCCGGCAGATGGCGCAACGGTTCGGCGAGGGTTTCGCCAATGCGCATCCGCGGATCGAGGGACGAGTAGGGGTCTTGAAAGATCATCTGGCATTGCAGCCGATGATCACGCTGACCGGCCTTGAGGATATCGATGCCCTTGAAGCGAATCTCGCCGGCACAGGGTTTGACCAGTCCCACCAGTGCGCGGCCCAGCGTGGTTTTGCCCGAACCACTGCCGCCGACCAACGCCAGGGTTTCACCCGCAGCGATGCACAGGTTGGCACTGTGCACGGCGCGCTTGGGCTGAGATTTACCCCAGAACCGTGCATGCCCCGGATGCTCGATGCTGACGCCGGTAATTTCCACCAGCGGTTTGTCGGTCGCTGGCAACGCGGCCAGTTCGCCGCGCTTGGGCAGCGCTTCGAGCAATTGGCGGGTGTAGGCGTGTTGCGGGGCCAGCAGAATGTGATTGATCGAACCTTGCTCCACGGCCTGACCGTGGCGCATGACCACCACCTTGTGGGCGTAACGCGCCACCAGCGACAGGTCGTGGCTGATGAACAGGATCGCCGTGCCTTGCTCGCGGGTCAGCTCCAGCATCAGCTCGATCACGTCCAGTTGCGCCAGGCAATCGAGGGCGGTGGTGGGTTCGTCAGCAATCAGCAACGCCGGGCGCAGCAGCATCACCGAGGCGAGCATGATCCGCTGACGCATGCCGCCGGAGAACTCATGGGGATAGGCGCTCAGGCAGCGCTCGGGGTCGGTGATGCCGATGCGCGTCAGCATGTCCACGCAGCGCTGGCGAATCTGTGCCTTGTTCAGGCCGGTGTGCAAGCGCAGGCCTTCGGCCATTTGCTCACCAATGCGGATGGCCGGGTTGAGCGAAACCATCGGTTCCTGGAACACCATGCCGATTCGAGCACCGCGGATATCACGCAATTGCGCACAACTCAGCTGATGGAGGTCCTGGCCTTCGAAGCGGATCGCACCACCACAGACTTCCATCGGCAGTGGCAGCAGGCCAATCGCTGCGCGTGCGGCCATGGTCTTGCCGCTCCCGGATTCGCCCACCAGCGCGACAATCTCGCCGGGCGCGACGGTAAAACTCAGGTCGTTGACCGCCAACGGGCCTTCGGCACCAGCGCGGATCAGCAGATGGTCGACTTCAAGCAACAGTTTTGGACTGGGCATGATCAACGGCTCATTCGAGGGTCGAGGCGGTCGCGCAGGGCGTCGCCGAACAGGTTGATGGCGACCAGCGCCAGGGCGATGAACAACCCTGGGAACAGGCCGAGCCAGGAGGCGTTGGCAATGTACGGGCGGCTGGCGGCGAGCATGTTGCCCCAGGTCGCTGCGGGTGGCGGAACACCCAGGCCGAGGAAGCTCAAGGCACTTTCCGACAGCAGCGTCCAGCCGAACATGCTGGTGGCGAGTACGCAGAGCGGCGCAACACAGTTGGGGGCGACGTGGCGGTACAGCGTGTAGAACTCCGAATTGCCGATCACCCGTGAGGCTTCGATGAACTCGCGTTCACGCAGCGACAGCACACTGCCGCGCACCACCCGAACCACCGACGGTGTATAAGCGATGCTCAACGCCAAAACGATGCCGTACTGGCTGGCCCCGATGATCGCCATCAAGCCCAGCGCCATCAGGATGCCGGGGAACGCCAGCAATGCATCGTTGATCATCATCAGAACTCGATCGGTCCAGCCCCGCAGGTAACCGGCGAGCATGCCGATCACACTGCCGAAAAACAGCGCCAGGCACACGGTCAGCAAGCTGATCCACAAACTGGTGCGCGCACCGATGATCAAGCGGCTGAGCACGTCACGGCCAAACTCGTCGGTGCCTAGCCAATGCAGCGCCGAGGGTGCCTTGAGGCGAGACAATAGATCGATTTTCAGCGGGTCGTAAGGTGTCCAGAACACACCAAGCAGGGCCATGCTGATCAGCAGAGCCAGCAAGGTGCCGCCAATCAAGGCATTCGCCGGTGGCCAGCGCAGTGGGCGACGCGCCGGTGTAGCGCTCACGGAAAGCCGGGAGACGGTCATAATTTCACCCTTGGGTCGAAGAGTGGATAGAGCAGGTCGACCAGCAGGTTGACCGCCACGTAGATGAAAGTGATCAGTAGCAGGCAGCCTTGCAGCACGGGGTAGTCGCGAGCGTAGATAGCGTCGACCATCAAGCGACCGATGCCGGGCAGGGTGAACACTGTTTCCAGCACTGCGATGCCGCCCAGCAAATTGCCGAGGATCAGGCCGATCAAGGTCCAGGTTGGCGCAAAGGCATTCGGCAGTGCGTGACGCCACAGCACCGCGCGTTCCGATAAACCCTTGGCTCTGGCGTGGGCGATGTATTCCAGCCGTAGCACCTCGATGGTGCTGGCCCGGGCCATCCGGGTAATGGCGCCCAATTCCACCAGCGTCAGGGTGACAATCGGCAGCACCAGATAGGTCACGGCTTCACCGGGATTCTGGGCGAACGGCACATAACCGACCACGGGCAGCCAGTTGAGCTTGATCCCGAACGCGTAGAGCAACAGCAAACCGAGCCAGAAGCTGGGAATCGACAGCAACAGGGTTGCGCCGGTGACCAGCCCGAGGTCCAGCGCGCTGTCCTGTTTCCAGGCCGCGAACAGGCCTGCTGGAACGGCAATCAACGCCGCCAGCAGCACCGCCACCAGCACGATGCTGGCGCTGACCGAGAAGCGGTCGAGGATCAGTTCGAGCACCGGTTGTTTGCTGGTGATCGACACGCCGAGGTCGCCACTGAGCACCGATTGCAACCAATACACGAACTGCACGCCGATCGAGTGATCCAGCCCCAATGCCGCGCGGGTGCTGGCCAGGCTTTGCGGGTCGGCCATATCGCCGAGCATCAGCAGCGCCGGGTCGCCGGGGATGAAGCGGATCAGCGCGAACACCACCACGGAGATCAGCAACAGGGTCGGCACCGACAGTGCCAGGCGTTGAGCGATAAATCGCAGCATGATCGATCTCCTAGTCGGCCAGTTTCACGCCCCACAGGCGCGGTTTGGCGATGGGCCAGGAGCGGTAACCTTCGACCCGATCCTGAAAGGCTCCGACGGTGCTGCCGTTGTACATCACCACCATCGGTACATCGGCAAGCATCTGTTGGTGCAACTGATCGAACAGGGCCTGACGTTTGCCCGGTACGATTTCGCGCATGGACTCAAGCATCCAGCCCTGCGCCTGGGGGTTGTCCCAGACCTTGCGGGGTTGCTGGTTTTTGTCGCCCATCACCGACTCGAAGTTCAGCGCCGCGTCAAAACGCGCCGAATAGGAGAACGCCATGATCTGGTACGCACCGCTCTGGTAGCGCTCCAGTTGAGTACCCCATTCGAGGGTTTCGATATCGATGTTCAACCCGGCCGCCTGGGCCATGGCCTGGCTCAGTACCGCCATGTCGAACACGCTCTGGTAGCGTTTGTTGGTGATGATTTTCAGCGGCTGGCCGTTGTAACCGGCTTCCTTGAGCAGACGCTTGGCTTCTTCGATGTTGGCTTTGTAGCCCAGCTTCTGAACGTTCTTGTGGTAGGGGCTGGTGTCTGGCACCACCGAGTTGTTGGCGTGGGACGTGCCTTCGGTGAGTGCCTGGACCATTTGTTCGCTGTCCAGCGACAGCGCGATGGCACGCCGAATACGCACGTCCTTGAGCAGTGGATCGCGGGTCTGGAACAGCAGGGCGTTGAGCGACATGTTGGCACTGCTGGAGGTCTTGATGCCTGGCAAGGTGCCGAGTTCGTGGGCATCCATCACCGTGACATCGGGCAGCACGTCGACCCCTTTCGATTGCAGCGCGGCTTTGGCGGCTGCCGCATCGGGGATGACCATGAAGCGCAGGTTATCGATAAACGCCTGCTTGTTGCCGGTGTAGCCGTCGGTGCCCGTCTCCGGGCGGGCGCTGTAGTCGGCAAAGCGTTGCAGATCGACATATTGCCCCGGTTTCCATTCGGCAAGCTTGAACGGCCCGGTACCGATCGGCGCTTGCCACTTGCCGTTCGCATCGACAGAGGACGGGTGCAGGATGCCGGTGCCGCCGCAATCGGAACGGGCCATTTGTGCGAGGAACAGGCCATTGGGTTTGTCCAGCGTGAAGACCACGGTCAACGGATCCGGTGCGCTGATGTCGGCGACTTTTGCCACCCCGCGGCCATCGAAGTCTGCGAGACAGCGCCATTGGGTTTGCGGGTCGAGATAGCGTTTCCAGGTCCACAGCACCTCGGCGGACGTGAGGGCGGCGCCGTCATGAAATTTCACCCCGTCACGCAGGGTGAAGCGGTACTCGAGGCCATCGGCCGACACCTCGACCTTGCTGGCCAGCAGCATGCCGACCGAGGCGTCTTCGCGGTAAGCCACCAGGCCTTCGACAATGTGCAGGATCACCGCGTCGGTGTTTTCGTCGCGATTGACGCCGGGATCGGTGCTGCGAATATCCGCGTTGAGGGCTACACGCAAGGTGTTGGCGGTGGCGTTGAGACTGCCAAGAGCGAGACTGCTGAACCCTAGCGTCAGGGCGATACGAGTGAATGTATGCACGGGAGTGATTCTCCATGGGCGGTTTGCGACGGTGAGAGCCGGCAAGCGTCGCAAACCGTTAGTTGTTTATTGTCATTGTTCTTGTCGTGCCGCCCGCAGGGCAGGGTGTCGCGTGAGTTACTTGAGGTAGCGGTTGATGTCGCCCTCCATGGCCAGCGAATAGGCGGTGAATTCTCGGTTCACGGCTGGCAGCGGTGCGACTTCCATCAAGCCCTTGGCCGGGCGCATCACCACCATGGCAACGGTAGCCGACAGGTTGCCGGCCATGTTGGAAAGCGGCGGGCGACACACCGCCCACGGCGTGCCGAAGTCATCGAAGAAGGCTTTTTTCAGGTGCTCGGCGGTCAATTGCCCGGGCGTTTCGCTGAGGATTTGCCGCACACGCACGTCGCGATAGAGGCTTTCGGGAACGCTGTTCAAGCCGGCTTCACGCAACTTGCCCAATGCCACCGGGCTCTGCCAATGGTTGGCGTGTACCAGCAACCCCTGTTCGGCCTGAATCGGGAAGACTTCATCCGGGGCGCATTCAAAGTTGATCGCATAGCCACCAGCGTGACTGAGCATCATGTTGTTGGAGGTGGATTTGGCGGTGGTGGCGACCACCTTGATCGACAGCGCGAAGTGCGCGGCCTCCAGCGCCTTGCGTCGAATGAATGGCAGGGGCACGCCGACCTGGGTGTAGTCGCGTTCGGACTCCAGGTAGTTGGCGGTGATTGCGGTGCCGATCGAGTTCAAGCCGTTGCGGGCCAGGCCGCCGGCTTCGGTGAAGGTCAGTACATCCGGGCCGTCTTCGCGCAGGACTTTCAGCACAATGGCGCTCTCGGCACATTCCGCGCGCCAGTCCCAGTTTTGTCCGTGAATCACTTCGTTGGCGGCCGATGCCGTCGGCAGAATCACCGCGCCAGTGCAGCCATCCGGATCTGGCAGGCGAGCCTTGCGTCGGCCCAGCTGGATGATCTCGGTGCGGGCGTTGATCAGCACGATAGCTTCGAAATCGCAGCCTGCACCCTCGGCGATACCGCGCATTTCCTGAGCGTACTCCGGCTCGAATGCTTCGATGCTGGGCACGAACTCATTGGCAAAGCCACGGATGTCGGCCCAGGTGTAGCCCATCTTCAGCAGCTGGACAGAGTAGATCTCGATGCTTTTGTGAATGCGCTGGCTGACCGCTTGACCGTATTGGAGGCCGCGGTCGAAGGGGGTGCCGCTGATCTCGACGAGAGGGAAAGGGGAGTGGTTCATGGTTGGCGATCTCATGTTTTTTGTTTGCGTTGGGTACAAGAGTTGCCGGATATAAACGGACTGTCAATGCTTTTGGGTGACCGATAAAACCTTGTTGTAGGAATCCTACAGCGGGCTATTGAGTGCGTTGTGTGCGCAAAGGCCCTGTTTATCAGTGGTGTAGCGATGTTTAAAATGTGTCGCCTGCTGTGTTGTTTATATTCTGTGTATTTAGCTTTCGTAAAAATCGGAAAGGTCCTGCTTTTTGTGCATGTGAGTGACGAAGGACGTTGCCCTATAGCGCATTGCGCTAAAAACACCGGGCTGTGATGATTTGGCGGTTGTCCGAAGCGTTCCAGTCACGCTAATGTCGTCTGACCCAGGCGCAGGAAGACGATGCGCGCAGGGATGCACACTCATTGTTTGATCGAGGATGGAAATGGAATCCGCAGAAATCCTGGTACTCCAGGCCAGCTACAGCAATCCGATACACGCCGAAGCGATCAGTCTGGTTCTGAATCAATACGCTGAAGACCCGATGGGCGGTGGCACACCGTTATCGGCCGATGTCTTGCAGCAGTTGCCTGGCGAGCTGGCCAAGCGACCCCATGCGTTCAGTGTCCTGGCGTTCGTTCACGGGGAGCCTGCCGGGCTGGTGAATTGCTTCGAAGGTTTCTCGACCTTTGCTTGCCGTCCACTGGTCAATGTCCATGACGTCATGGTGGTCGGAAAATTTCGCGGGCTGAGCCTGAGCCAGAAAATGCTGCAAAAGGTCGAGGACATTGCCCGTCAGCGTGGCTGCTGCAAAATCACTCTGGAAGTGCTGGAAGGCAATGCCGTCGCACAGGGTTCCTATAGCAAATTCGGGTTTTCGGCGGGGATGTTCGATCCCGCTCATGGCCGGATGCTGTTCTGGATCAAGTCGCTTTAAACAAGAAGGGCGCCTCTGGGGGCGTGCACATCAATGCTGCGCAGAAAGCGGGGGCTGGAACCAGCCCCCGAAGAGATTACGGCTTGATGGTTGAGGCGCTGACAGCGGCAGCCTTGGGTTTCATCAGGCTGAAGTCGATCAGCGCTTTCTGTTCGCGCTCATAAGGGTTGCCGATCAACTGCGGGCGCGGTTTGAAGCTGTCGCTGACCAGGCTCTTGCTGCGGTCCAGTTCATCGAAACTCAAGCCTGCAAGGTCTGCCCAGGTGTGGATCAGCTGCGAACTGCTGTAAGGCCGTTGCAGGTCCGCGGCAAAGCTCCAGTCGTGGGCTTCTCGCCATTTTGGCGAAGCCCAGGCGATGAACGGAATCGTGTACATCGGTGCAGTCGGTTTGGCTTCGTTACGACCCAGTGTGGTGTGACCTGCGGAGTCAAAAACGTCTTCACCGTGGTCGGAGAGGTACAGCAGGAAGCCGTTTGGATCGGTCTTGGCGTAGTCCTTGATCAGGCTCGACACCACGAAGTCGTTGTACAAAACCGCATTGTCGTAGCTGTTGTAGGTCGGCAACTGATCATCGCTGATGCCTGCCGGTACACCCTGACGATCGTTGAATTTGTCGAACGTCGGCGGATAACGGTACTGGTAACTCATGTGCGTGCCGAGCAAATGCACGACGATGAGCTTGCGCGGAGCGCTGTCGGCCAGGGCCTTGGAGAACGGCTCCAGCACATCGCCATCGTACTGGCGGGCGTTCTGGTTGCGGTTGTTGTTCAGGTAGACCTGTTCATCAGCCTGCTCGGAGAACGTCGTGAGCATGGTGTTGCGCTTGGTCATGGTCTGCTGGTTGGTGATCCAGAAGGTCTTGTAACCCGCCTGTTTCATCATGCTGACCAGGGATGGCGTCTTCAGGTACAGGTCTGGATTTTCTTCATCGGCGAAGGTCAGAACCTGTTGCAGCGCCTCGATGGTGTAAGGGCGCGGGGTAACGACGTTGTCGAAAACCGCCAGTTGATCCTTGAGCTTGTCGAGTTCCGGCGTGGTTTCACGCGGGTAGCCATACAGGCTCATGCGCTGACGATTGGTCGATTCGCCAATCACCAGCACCAGGGTCGCGGGCTGGTTCGCCATTGCATCCTTGAAGTTGTGCAGCGGCGGGATCTGACTGGCGTTGTCAAGCATGCCTTGCATGCTGCCGAGCGTTTCACGGTAGCGACGATAGGCAACCATCATCTGCCACGGCACCGCTGGCTCGACCCGGGTTTCGAATTTTTCGAGGCCGCTGGCGAAGCTGCCGGTACGGGCCGTCTGCTTGATCAGCGGATAACCGATAATGGCGACCAGAATGGCAGTCGCGGCCAGCAGGGCTTTGCCACGAGACAGGTAGACCGGGCGCAGACGCGTCCACAGCAATACCGCAACGGCGGTATGTGCGAGGAAGGCCAGAACCATCCACCAGGCGAAATACTGAGTCATGTATTCGCCAGCTTCCGACACGTTCGATTCGAACATGATGAAGATGACGCTTTGCGAGAATTCCTGCTGATAGATAAAGAAGTAACCCAAGCTCGCCATCGAGCAGGCCCAGAGCACGACACCGATCACTGCCGCCAGCAAGCGCGTACGCGCCGGGAACAGCAGCATCGGTGCCAGCCAGATGGCGCTCATGATGAAGGCTTGGCGGAAACCGGCGAAACCCGCGGTGTCAGACAAGAGGATGAGGAGTTGGGTGATGCCAGAGAAATACCAGAAGAACAGGAAAAGCCAGCCAAGTCCTGCCCAATCGAAACCTTTCGCAGACGTATTGCTGCGTTTAAACATCGCCATTCAGCGCTCCATCCGATTAATTACTGCGGATACTGGAGCATTTCCAGACACCAACAATTGCACCGCTCACAAAGTGAGCGGCTATAACCGATGAATTATCATCAGGCAGATGTGAAAAATTTGTGAGTATCGTTCAGCTAACTGACAGCTTGTGTAGTGGCTATTGCTCGGTTTCAGCGCGTTACCGGCTGTGCAGGCAGTTGTGTCTGGGCAAGCAACAGGCGCAATTGCGCGACCTGGTCGAGCAGTTGTTCGCGTTCGGCTTTGAGCTGGCGCAATTCGTCACGACGAATAGTGACGTAAAGGGTCTGTGGAGGCAGTGCGTTTACTACGGTGCCCATTGCTCACCTCGCAAATGGCGTGTCACATCTGTGGTTGGATTGCTCTGGAGCCAAGGCCGAACCACTGTCGGCGCCGATTCTGGTTTCTTTTTGTTATTTATGGAACTTTTTTATTTTTTGCGGTCCCTGTGTCTTCGCCAACGTTTTGGACGTTATCCCTATAGCTCGGGCAAATCGTCCGGAAACTATGTTGCAGCGCTCTGGACTAACCTTAATCAGGCTCATTGCGCTATAACCTTTGGCACACCTTTATTTGTAGTAAGGAGCATCAGCACATGCAACTGGGGATTATCGGACTGGGCCGCATGGGCGGCAACATTGCGCGGCGCCTGATGCTCAATGGGCACACCACTGTGGTCTATGACCGTAACACCGCGTTTGTTGAGACCCTGAGTGAAGAGGGCGCCACTGGCGTTGCGGACTTGCCGGCACTGGTCGCGGCACTGGATAAACCCCGAGCGGTCTGGGTCATGCTGCCAGCAGGCGCGCCAACCGAAGAAACCATTGACACCCTGAGCCAGTTGCTGGACGCCGGCGATGTGATCATCGATGGCGGCAACACCTTCTATAAGGACGATATCCGTCGGGCGAAAACCTTGTCGGAAAAGGGCCTGAAGTACATCGATGTCGGCACCTCCGGCGGAGTTTGGGGGCTGGAGCGCGGTTACTGCATGATGATCGGCGGTGACGCTGACGTGGTTGATCGCCTCGACCCGCTGTTCGACGCATTGGCGCCTGGCCTGGGTGATATCCCGCGGACCAAGGACCGGGTGGCTGAAGATGATCGTGCCGAACGCGGCTACATTCATGCCGGCCCTGCTGGTTCCGGGCACTTTGTGAAGATGATTCACAATGGCATCGAATACGGGATGATGCAGGCATTTGCCGAGGGTTTCGACATCCTCAAGACCAAAGCCTCGGAAAACCTGCCGGAAGATCAGCGCTTTGATCTGAATGTGGCCGATATTGCCGAAGTCTGGCGTCGTGGCAGCGTCGTCTCGTCCTGGTTGCTGGACCTGACGGCCGATGCCTTGGCCAGCGATCCGAAACTCGATGGCTACTCCGGCGCCGTGGCTGACAGCGGCGAAGGTCGCTGGACCATCGAAGCGGCCATGGAACAGTCGGTTCCGGTGCCGGTTTTGTCCAACTCGCTGTTTGCCCGTTTCCGTTCGCGCCAGCAAAGCACCTATGGCGACAAGCTGCTGTCGGCCATGCGCTTCGGCTTTGGCGGCCATGTCGAGACGCCGAAAAAATGACTTCGATCCGCAAGAAATCCAAGGCACACCCCGCACCACCTACCACGCTGTTCCTGTTTGGTGCTCACGGCGACCTGGTGAAGCGCTTGCTGATGCCGGCGCTGTACAACCTCAGTCGTGACGGTTTGCTTGGCGATGGATTGCGGATCATCGGTGTCGACCACAATGCGATCAGCGACGCGGACTTCGCCAAAAAGCTTGAAGACTTCATTCGCGCCGAGGCGGCCAACAAGGTCGGCCATGACTCTCTGGACCCGGTGCTCTGGGCCAAGCTGGCCAAGGGCATCAGCTATGTCCAGGGCGATTTTCTCGACGACAGCACCTATCAGGCGCTCGGCGCAAAAATCGCCGAGAGTGGTACCGGCAACGCGGTGTTCTATCTGGCCACCGCGCCGCGCTTTTTCAGTGAAGTGGTGCGTCGTCTGGGCTCGTCCGGGCTGCTGGAAGAGGGCGACGACGCCTTCCGCCGGGTCGTGGTCGAAAAACCCTTCGGTTCCGATCTGCACACCGCCGAAGCCTTGAACGCATGCTTGCTCAAGGTCATGACGGAGAAACAGATTTACCGGATCGACCATTATCTGGGCAAGGAGACCGTGCAGAACATTTTGGTCAGCCGGTTCTCCAACAGCCTGTTCGAAGCGTTCTGGAACAACCATTACATCGACCACGTACAAATCACCGCGGCAGAAACCGTTGGCGTCGAAACCCGTGGCAGTTTTTATGAGCACACGGGCGCTCTACGGGACATGGTGCCCAATCACCTGTTCCAGCTGCTGGCGATGGTTGCGATGGAACCGCCGGCGGCCTTCGGTGCCGATGCGGTGCGTGGTGAAAAAGCCAAGGTGGTCGGGGCGATTCGTCCCTGGTCCACTGAAGAGGCGCGAGCCAACTCGGTACGCGGTCAGTATGTTGCCGGTGAAATCGCCGGAAAGCCGTTGGCCGGTTACTGCGAAGAACCCAATGTCGCGCCAGACAGCACGACGGAAACCTTCGTCGCGCTCAAGGTGATGATCGACAACTGGCGTTGGGTCGGCGTGCCGTTCTACTTGCGCACCGGCAAGCGCATGAGCGTACGTGACACCGAAATCGCCATCTGCTTCAAGCCTGCACCCTACGCGCAGTTTCGCGACACCGAAGTCGATGAGCTGCAACCGACTTACCTCAGGATCCAGATTCAGCCGAACGAAGGGATGTGGTTCGACCTGCTGGCCAAGCGTCCCGGGCCGGCACTGAACATGGCTAACATCGAGCTGGGCTTTGCCTACAAGGATTACTTCGAGATGCAGCCGTCCACTGGGTATGAAACCTTGATCTACGACTGCCTGACCGGTGATCAAACGCTGTTTCAGCGCGCTGACAACATCGAAAATGGCTGGCGTGCGGTTCAGCCGTTCCTCGATGCCTGGAAAGAGGATGCCAGTGTGCAAACCTATGCAGCCGGTGAAAATGGTCCAACGGCTGCCGATGAGTTACTGACCCGTGACGGTCGTGCCTGGCACAGCCTCGGCTGAGTCAGGCAATACTTCATACAAACCCCTGCGGGAGCGAGCAGGCTCCCACAGGGTAAGTATTACAACCAGTAGCTCACCGCATACCAGCCCAGCACGCCCATCACCACGGTGTACGGCAACGCCATCCAGACCATGCGCCCGTAAGACAGCCGAATCAGTGGGGCAATTGCCGAGGTCAGCAGAAACAGGAACGCTGCCTGACCATTGGGTGTTGCCACGCTGGGCAGGTTGGTGCCGGTATTGATGGCAATCGCCAGCGTTTCGAAATGCTCGCGGCTCATATGGCCGGAGATGAATGCCTGTTTCACCTCGGTGATGTAGATCGTCGCCACGAACACGTTATCGCTGATGGCCGACAACACGCCATTGGCGATAAACAACATGCCCGGTTGCTGATCTGCCGGCAGGGACAGCACCCACTGGATCAACGGCGTGAACAGTTGCTGATCGTGAATCACTGCCACAACGGCGAAGAACACCACCAGCAAGGCGGTAAACGGCATCGCATCCTTGAAGGCATTGCCGATCCGGTGCTCTTCGGTAATGCCGGTGAACGCCGTGATCAAGACGATCACCATCAAGCCGATCAGCCCGACCTCGGCAATGTGAAACGCCAATCCGGCAATCAGAATCAGCGCGGCCGCGCCTTGTACCAGCAGTGCAGCGCGTTGGCGGGCGGTGCGTTCGGCGTTGTCCTGTGCCGCATAGTTGGCCAGCACCGCGCGAACGTTGTCTGGCAGCAAGGTGCCATAACCAAACCAGCGCAGTTTCTCCAGCAACACACAGGTCACCAGGCCCGCGACCAGTACTGGCAGCGAGACCGGGGCGACCTTCAGGAAGAAGTCTGCAAAGTGCCAACCCATTTCATGGCCGATCAGCAGGTTCTGTGGCTCACCCACCAAGGTGCAGACACCCCCGAGCGCGGTGCCCACTGCGCCGTGCATCAACAGACTGCGCAGGAATGAACGGAATTGTTCAAGGTCTTCGTGATGCAGGACCGGCAGGTTCTGATCATCGCTGAATTCGCTGTCCTGCCGTGGATCGTTGCCCGATGCCACACGGTGATAGACCGAGTAAAACCCTACGGCCGCGCTGATGATCACGGCGGTCACCGTCAAGGCGTCGAGAAACGCCGACAGAAACGCCGACAGAAAACAGAACATCAGCCCCAGCAGTGCCTTGGAGCGAACCCCGAGCAATAGCCGCGAAAACAGAAACAGCAGCAGGTCTTTCATGAAGTAAATGCCCGCCACCATGAACATCAGCAGCAGGATCACCGGAAAGTTATGCAGCAGCTCGTCATACAGCGCTTCAGGTGTGGTCATGCGCAACAGCAGCGCTTCGACCATCAACAGGCCGCCCGGCATCAGCGGGTAGCATTTGAGTGCCATGGCCAGAGTAAAAATGAACTCAGCCACCAGCAACCAGCCAGCCGCTACCGGACCTGCCGTCCACAGCAGCAGCGGGTTGAAAATCAGGAAGGCGAGAATGCTTGCCTTGTACCAGCGCGGTGAATGCCCGAGGAAATTGTGTGTAAACGCCTGGGCCATTGAGCCGGACATCAGTTGCTCCTTCTATCAAGAAGCGCGCAACTTGCCGTAACAGTCCCGGAAGATCAAGCTCTTGAGTTTCATTATCAATAGGTGACGGCGCACCTGCAGTGCTACAACGACACAGCACTACCCCAGATAGCGCGCCACTACCGCCCGGTAGTGGCCGTCCAGCGAGTAGCCGCTGACCACAATTCGCTCGTCAGCCTGCACGGCCAGCGAGGTTGCGGTGTCCAGGCTGCGCCCCAGGCGAGTACGAACCCAACCTTGGCCATTGGCAAAATGGCGATCCAGGCGTCCGTCCGGGAGATGCCGCGCCAAAAGAAAATCCGCTGCAATGCCGCCAATGGTTGCTCCGACGCTGAGCACCCGGCCATCGGCGAGCACCTGGGCGGCTGTCCATTGGCAGCCGCTGTTACCTATTTCAGTGAGTCGCGCGTGACCGTTATTGCAATGAGTGTCCGGCCGACCATTGTTGCGCACGGTCAGCGACAGGCATTGCATCGGGTCGCGGCTGCTACCGAAACACTGCAGGCGCCCATCCGGTTGCTCGATCACCTGACTCACCTGGGCACTGCGCCCCTGGACCTTGAAGCTTAAAAAGCCGTCTTCAGCGAAGTCTTCGTCCAGCCGGCCGGTGCTGTCGAAGCGTGCCAGCAAACCTTCCTGCGGCAGGTTGATCGATCCGGCGACCACAATCCGACCATCTGCCTGCAACAGGAGGCTGCTCAGCCAGGTATTCATCAGCAGGTGCCTGACCATGACAAATCCGTGGCCGTTGAATGTCTCGTCCAGTGTCCCGTCTGGATTGAGCCGTATCAGGATGCCGACGTGATCCGCGAATTTGTAGTGATGGTTGGCCAACAGCAGGATTCGGCCGTCGGCCAGTACCCGAAAGTCGCAGGCTTCGGCGCCCGAGACTCCCGGTGGTAACCAGTCGTCACGCAGGCCTCTGGACAAATCACCGGGCAAACGCACGATCTGTACCCCCCGGTCGCCAAATTGCAGAACCAGGTGTCCCTGCGAGTCAAACATTGCCAGTGCCGGGAGTGTGCGGTGGGGGCTTTCGTAATGCAGGCCGGATAACAGGATTTTTCCATCGGGCAGTTCTCGAACCTTGCCTCCAGTGGCTTCGAAGCCGCTTGCGAACTGTCCGGTAATGCTGCCCTCCATGCCGAAGCTCCGATCCGCTGAGCCATCCTCAAGTAATCGGGCCAGCCCATAACCGTAACCGTCCCAGGTTCCGACCTTGGCCGCGACCAGCAAGCGGCCCATCGAATCGACCGCCACATCGTTGGCCATACTTGAAAGGCTGCCCGCGAACTGCACCCAGGCCTTGCCGGATGATGCAAAACTTGAGTCGAGTTGTCCCGCTGTGCCGAGAGGGGCCGCGAAGGCAAAAGCGTTATGGATGGGCATGTCGCATCTCCTTGCGAGTCGACCAGATCCAGAACCTCGGAGGAAGACCTTGAAGGAAATATTCAATCCCTGATTGATGCAATGCACAACGGTCTGAAATCACAAACGGAGCGTCGTTCTGTGCCAGAACAATGTCTTTGCGAACCGCTGACAAGTTGGTCTGGTTTATACGACCGTCTATCGCAATAAAGCGTTAACCGAGAGGGTCGAAGAGGAGGGGGTATCTTGAGAGGTATCGATAAAAAAGTGCGGATCACGGCGCAGTGATCCGCACTTTTTGTTTACTGCGGCATTGTCCAGGATTGCAACTGATAACCTTCCTCGCTCAATTCGGCGCGAACTTGTTCCAGCAAGGATGCAAGTTGGGCCGGGTCGGTATAGGTGCTGCTGGGGATCTGTTTGCGGCCGATAGGGGTGCTGGTGCGGTCGATGACGGTCAGGCTGAGTTCGCCGGTGCCGTCCTGTGGAGCCCAGGCCACGCATTGGAAGGGGGTAAATGCGCGGTCGGCAATCAAAAGAGCTTCGTTGATACGGAGCGGGGCGTTCATGGGGGCTTCTCTCGTCTGTGCCCAATCAAGTGATGTGCCGTCGGTTGGGCTTACCGTTCGGCTGGTTACTTGTACTGATGCGCGCAATGGGGGGGCGGGTCACACACATTCAAAAGAATTTTCAACTTTCTTTTATAAAGGCAATGACAAGGGGGGCGTTGAAAGCTGGATGAAAGGTTCAAACGTGTCAGGTCGCTAATATGGGCAGGTTTTATAACGTAAACAACGTTGACCTTATTATTAAACGATACAAGGCCGCGTCAAGATCTTGCTAACGTTACATTCAGGGACGCCAAACGACTGTTTCTAATAAATTTTCTAATTTTTGGCGCCAAGGAACAGTCATGACCGAAACGCCTGCATTGCGACGTTTGCTAGTGGTTGATCCGTGTGACGACTGCCATCGCTTATTACCCGGCCTGCGTACGATCGGCTGGGATGTCGACAGTTGTACCCTGGAGAACGCTTCCCATCGTACCTGTGATGTCGGCCTGCTGCGCCTTAAACCTGTTCATTTTGAGCGTCCTGAAGCCGTCAAGGAACTGATCAGCCGTAGCGACACTGAATGGATCGCTGTTCTCAACCAGGAAGTCCTGCGGTTGCAGAATGCCGGCGATTTTGTCTGCGAATGGTTTTTCGATTTCCATACCTTGCCGTTTGACGTCTCCAGGGTTCAAGTGACCCTTGGGCGGGCATTCGGCATGGCGCGTTTGCGCGGCCAGGGCACGATTCACGTCCACCAGCCCGAACATGAACTGCTCGGCGACAGTCGGCCGATCCGCGAACTGCGCAAATTGCTGAGCAAATTGGCGCCTACCGAGTCGCCGGTGTTGATTCGAGGGGAAAGTGGTACCGGTAAAGAGCTGGTTGCCAGAACCTTGCACCGTCAGTCGCAACGCCACAGTAAACCGTTTGTCGCGATCAATTGCGGGGCGATTCCCGAGCATCTGATTCAGTCCGAGCTGTTTGGTCACGAAAAGGGCGCTTTTACCGGTGCACACCAACGTAAAGTCGGACGCATTGAAGCCGCCAATGGTGGCACCCTGTTTCTGGATGAAATAGGTGATCTGCCCCTTGAACTGCAAGCGAACCTGTTGCGTTTCCTGCAGGAAAAACACATCGAACGGGTCGGCGGCAGTCAACCGATTCCCGTGGATGTCCGGGTCTTGGCAGCCACTCACGTGGACCTGGAAGCTGCGATCGAGGCCAAGTGTTTTCGCGAGGACTTGTACTACCGGCTCAACGTCCTGCAGGTGGTCACTGTGCCGCTACGCGAGCGTCACGGCGACCTGGCTTTGCTGGCCAACCATTTTTCTCACTTCTACAGCCGGGAAACCGGACGTCGGCCGCGCAGCTTCAGCGAAGACGCACTGATTGCCATGGGCAAGCACGATTGGCCGGGCAATGTCCGTGAGCTGGCGAACCGAGTGCGTCGAGGGCTGGTGCTGGCTGAAGGCCGACAGATCGAGGCACGGGATCTGGGGTTGATTGGCCAGCAGGTGATTGCCACGCCGATGGGCACCCTCGAAGACTACAAGACCCGCGCCGAACGCCAGGCATTGTGCGACGTATTGAACCGCCACAGTGACAACCTCAGTGTGGCCGCTCGAGTACTGGGCGTTTCACGGCCGACTTTTTACCGATTGCTGCACAAGCACCAGATCCGCTAGGGCGCGGAGAAACGAAAAGGCCCGCTGCGATTTACCTCGCAGTGGGCCTTTTCCTTGTGTGGCGTTTAGAAGTAGTACGGGAATTTCAGGCTGAAGGAGAAGGCCGGTGCGTCCTGGGTCAAGCCGATGGCGAGGTTGGGGACTATCGTCAGTTTGTCGGTTGCCGCCATGGTCAGGCCGATGTTGAAGTTGGCAGCGTTGTAGTCGCTGTCCGGGATTGATTGCCAGTCCTGGCCGCTTGGTTTGACTTTGCTTTTGCGGGCGAATTGGTCGGAAAACGAAAACGACATACTCATTTTCTCGTTCAAGGCAAATGCAATGCCGGCGCCGATCTGCCAGGAATCGCCCAGTTTCACGTCCCCCGGGACCGTGGAATTTACAGTGGGGCTGATATCGCTGAAGGAGTCCTGCATGTTGTAGGTATAGGACAGGCTGCCGAAGAGCACGGCAGGGTCGAAGGTCTTGACCAGTGAGATACCCGGGGTAATCGACCAGACACCGTTGCCGGTAGGGAGTGACTGAGGTACCGACAAATTGTCGTTGCCCGGGTCCTTGATCAGCTTGATTCCGTACGGATTTTTGCCGGTCGGCGCCTTGACTCGCAGAGTGACGACCGCGTCGGGCAGGTTTTCCGATTCATCCAGGAACTTGTAGGCAATACCAAAGTTGACATCGCCTATGGTCGGATCGCGCTTGACGGTGGCGTCGGATGAGACCGGGGCTGCGCCTCCTGCGCCACCAGAAGAGTATGTCGATTCTCGATAGACGACCGGGACGTTGATGTCGAACTGCCAGCGTTGCGCCACGTTGTAGCGGCCTGTCAGGTCCAGGGTCCAGTTGTCGGCCTTGATGCGGTCAATGTTGATGTTGCCGAGAAAAATCGAGTCAAGGGCCAGAAAGCCATTGAGCACCAATGCACGGGTATCGTAGTGGGTATAGGTCATGCCCGTTTCGAAACTGAACTTGCCACCACCGAAGAAACCGCTGGCTTCGTCATACAGGTTGGACACGCTTTGCGCCGGTCCCGAGTCGTCCTTGAGCGACTGCCCATACGAACTGGTCCCTGGGGCACCCGTGGCCACGGTCTTGGCGCCCGCGGTCTTCTCGGCAGGGGAGCGGGTCAGGCGCTTGGGAGCAGGTGTTGCTGGTGTTTCTTCGACTTGTTTAACGCGCTGCTCAAGTACCATCAGCGCGTTTTGTTGTTCTTGGTAACGCTGTTTCAGCTCCATGAGTTCTTGTTTTAAGGCTTCTACCTGGGGGTCCGGTGCGGCTTGCAGCAAAGTGGCCGGGACCAAGGTACTCAAACAAACGACAGCTCTGAACGTAAAAGATCTGTGCATGGGTTTGTCGTCCCTTCTGACTACATTCAATGAGACTCAGCGTAGATCAGTATCCTAGAGTGCGTAGGCCTTTTAGTTGGTCCAGATTGCAGTCCAGCGCCCCGACGGTCGGCAGGTTATTGCGCAGGACAACATTGAGGGACGTCAGGTTGTTCACCTGGTTTCTTCCGCCGAGCAAGGTCGCGTTCTGCATCAGGCCGCCCTGGGCAAGGCGTTGCACGGTACTGCCCTGATTGTTGTTGGCCTGGATGCTCAACTGCACGCCAGTGTTACTTGACGACATACTGAAGGTGCCGGCACCGTTGGACGCAGACAGGGTCGTACCGGCAGCCAATGGCTGGCCCTGGGTATCCATTTGTGGTGCCTGGTTGGCTTCTTTGACGTTGATGTCGACATTGTTGTAGGCGCTGTTGTAGTCGCCAGCGGCGCGCACGACCTGGGTTACACCCTGGGAGGTGCTGAGGCCGGCGCCGCCGCTGACAATGCCGGAACCCTGGGAGACCGGTGAACCATCACCTTTCTTGTCGATCATCGACACATAGAACTGTGGCTTGATGGTCGATTCCTGAATCTGCATCGAGGAGGTTGCCCCGATCACTTCGCCGCTGGCATTTTGCCAGGTACTGGTCATGACAATCCCGAAACTGATGATCCGGCCCGGCATGACATACCGGCCTCGAAGGGTCGCCAACTCCTGATCCTTGAGTTCAATCGGTTTGAACGTGAGTGCTTGTGTTGGCAGGCTGGCGGCCAGGCAAACGACGGCCAGCCAGTATGGAGTCTTCATTGGATACTCCCGGAGCTTCGTGCTCCCTTGTCATTAGAAAAAGTCGCTCTGGATGAATCCGAAATCCATCAATTCTGTGTCCCGCACCGGGCTGAAGGTGTTGATGCGGTTCTTGGCGGTCAGTGGCAAAGGTGGATCGCGCAAGACGTTGGTCTTGTCGTAGCCCTGGCCTATGACGGCGAAGATGATGCCGTTCCAGCCTTTGACAAAATCGTCGAACTTGAAGCGTCTGTGACCGAGTACCGGATCACCGATATACACCCAGTCTTTCTCCGCTTTTTGCATGACCACGAAGTGCTTGTAGCCGCGGATGTCCATGAGCACGATGACCGGAATGGCGACGCTGGTCAGAGTTTCCGGCGTTACCCGATAACCACGGGCCCGCATGCCGATACTTTCGACGTAACGCTTCATGTCGAGCATGGAGAAGCCCTGGACGCGGACCAGATTCTGGTCGGAGTGAGCCAGCATGCCTTCGATGATTTGTGCCTCGGTTACGTCCAGCCAATAGGCCTGGCGCAATATGGTCGCCAGGGAAGCTGCACCGCAACTGAAGTCGGTTTTCTGTTGGACCAGGTCGGCAAATTTGCGCTCACGCATGCTCTGGACCGGTTTGAAAACGACCGCTCCGCCGGGCAAGACGGAAAGCGGCATTTGTCCCGCTTCGCTCAGACCAGCCAGAAAAACCAGGAACGCCAGGGCGAAAATGCGCATGATCGGAAGCCCTCGTGCAAGAGTGAAAAAAAGCCCCCCGAAGGGGGCTCTCCAGACTCTGGAGCCAGGTTTACAGGCAGGTTCTGCAACCGGATGCAATGGACAGCGAGTTGCTTTGCTGGTTGCCAGCACCGGCAGCCACGTTGACGCCCAGGTTGCCACTGCCACCATTCACCGAACCGTTCAGGTTAGCAGTGTTGGTCACAGGGTTTGCCCAGCCAGTTGGGGTCAGCACTTGCCAGGACACGGTGTTGCTCAAGTCAAAGGCGCTGGACTCGCTGAAGCTTTGCGATTTATCTTTCGATTCACTGCCAGAAGCGGCGAACGATGCGCTGCCCGATGCGTCGCGCGATGCGCTGCTAGATGCGCTGCGCGATGCGCTGCTCGATGCGCTGTGCGATGCGCTGTTCGATGCGCTGCGCGATTTGTCGATCGATGCGGCGAGCGATGCGTCGATATCGGCGTCGAAAGTCGCACTCCTGCTGCTGGTGTGCCAGCCATTAGTCCTGCTAGAGCTAACGTCCACATCCACGTCCACATCCAGACTAGCTTTCAAAGCAGCATGCGAAGCAGCGGCGCTGGCGGCGGCGCTGGCATCGGCGCTGGCAGAGGCGCTGGCAGAGCTCGAAGCAGATTTCGTAGCTTCGTGCGTAGCAAAGGCGGTATCCAAGCGCTTGGTAAAGTCCGAAGCAGAGTGCGATTTGGATGCCTCGCTGAAAGACTGATGACCGCTGGCTGAGACGGTACGCGACAGCGTATCCAGGCGGTAGGTCCGATCGGCGTCGTTATCCACCCTCAGGCCTGGGCCTGATTGGTCGGCACTAGCGGTTGCAGTCGCGTGCTTGCCGCCAGACACAGCGATCGCCATGGTGTTTTTCTGTTGGTTAAGGTCGCCAGCAGCCATGTTGATGCCCATGTTGCCGCTGCCGCCGTTAGCCGAACCACTCATATTGGCGCTGTTGTTGGTGGATTGGTTGTAGACCTCGTTGTTGCTTTGGGTTTGCGTGACTTTGGCGGTTGCTACCACAGACCCGAAGACAAACGAGCCGTCACCGCTGGCGATGGCGGCAGCGTTGTCTTGTTGGTTGCCGTCGCCTGCTGCAACGTTGACACCCACGTTACCGGAGGCGCCCGTGGCCGAATTGGTCATGTTGGCAGTGTTTTTAGTCCCTTCATTGCTGATGTAGTTGCCAGTGCTGGTTTGTTTGTCCGTGGCGTTGGCAGTGGCGCCGGCATTGGTGGTGTCTTTTGGATTTACGTGATGACGATGATGATGCTCGTCATCACGCTGGCCAGCTTGTACAGCAATAGCCATTACCGCAGCGATTGCGAAAACCAGAGGCTTGAGTGCCATTGAGGGTTTCATGCTGATTCTCCGTACTTTATTTTTAGGTTAAGTGTTGTTTTTACCTTTTGGGTCAATCCGCGACCCGTACGCTCAGGGTGTTGGCCGTTCGGTTTCCCACCCCGGCGCTCTGATTCAACTGGATCACCCCACGGCTACCGGTGAAGGCCTGGTCGCTGGCAGCGACCTGGCGATGGCCAGGAGTAGGATCCGTTGAATCGGAGCTGTTGAGCAGCGCCACGTTCTGTTGCTTGAGGACGCTGTCGTCGATACTTTGCGGCGTAGCACTGATGCTTATCCGCAGGGCGTTGGCTTGCTGATTGCTGGCGCCCGAACTCTGGTTGACCCCCAGTACGCCATTGCCGTTACTGAAGGCGTTGCCTTTAATGGCTGACTGGGCATCGATCCTGGGATCGACCTGAGTACGCAACCGTTGGCGAATCTGTGTGGTGGCGCTGGCGTCGGTGTCAATGGCGATGGCTCGGGCGTTGGCCTGTTGTTGCTGATCGCCGGCAGCCTGGTTGACCGAGAAGTTGCCCTGGTACTGACTGCCGGAGTTGTCGATGGTGGCCGTATCGATGACAGGCGGTTGGGCAAAGGTCGGCGCACTGCAAAACATGGCCAGAATCAGCAGAGTGCGATTCATTTCATTGTCCCCCCGATAACATTCAGACTGCCCAGGCCTTGCTGGATGGTGCCGTCGATCCTGTTGGCAATACCGTTGCCGGAGCCCGCGGAATGTCCTGCGGACAAACCGGGCAACTGTGTCTGACCATTGATGTTGCCGCTCAGCGTGCCGGTGGCTTGAGTGATCGTGCCGGCGATGCTTGCACCGCTGCTGATGCCGGAAATGTCACTGTCCGACAGTTCATTGGTTGCACTGATGACTTGTTTGGACGGGTTGGCATTGACGGTCAGGGGGGTGGGGTCGGGAACCATGGGGCGGCGAGTCGCGTTACGCGTTTGAACTTCCCGCTGGATGACGATGATTCCATCGGCGGCCCGGACAGGCAGACTGATGACAGAGCTGAACGCACATCCGATCAGCAGGAGGCGGATAAAGCCTTTATCGATTGTCTCCACGTCGGCACTCCCTCGTCTTTTGTGCGCTGGCCTTGGTCAGCGTTGTGAAGGAGAGAGCAGAAGCCGTGCCGATTTTTATTTGTTGATTTAATTCAATGGGTTACGTGGTATTTCAGGCGGGGAGATGTATGAGCTGTATCAACCGTGAGACGGTACCGGCCATCGCGAGCCGCTCCTATCTGGCGAAAAGCTCTAAATCAAGTGTTTGCGGGCGAGTGTACCAATGACTTAACAATCAGCATGACAAGGGTATAAGGACCGTTAACAGGCCTGTTACACGGCACTGGAGTGTTTCAAGAACGGACATGTGCTCCCTCAAATGCAGGTGCTTTCACGGCGTGAGCAATTGCTCCACGGCAGCAAAGGCCTGACGACGGCGCTCGGCCCAATCGCCATTGATGACTTGCAGTCTTTGCTGGTGTTGTTCCAGCCAGGCTTTTGTTGCGCGGAAGAACGCCAGGCGCTGGTTCAGATCCGGTTGGCAGCGCTGGCCATCATCCGTCCAGTCAACCGATTCGGGAGACAGCAGCAAGTGCAGGTCGTACTGCCTGGCCAGCAAAACGTCTTCGATCCAGGCGGGGCATTCGCCAAACAGGGTTTGGCTCCACAACACATTGCTTAACAGGTGCGTGTCGAGAATCAGCAGCGCGGGTCGCTGGGCTCGGGCGTTGTCTTCCCAGGCCATTTGACCACGAGCTATCTGCGGGATATCGGCAAGGCAGGTATCACGAGGGTTCTGCTCAATGAAGTAACGAACGAATTCACCCACCAGCAACCCACCAAAGTGGCGTTGAAGCTCTGCCGATAACCAGCTTTTGCCACTGGACTCCGGGCCGGTGAGTACCAGGACCTTCATGCGCGCAACGCCGGATCGGCCTGCCATTCGCGCCAGCCTTGCACGGCGATCAGCGTAAACAGACCATAGAGCGCAGCCGTCAGGTACAAGCCCTTGTAGATAAACAGCCCGACGAAAATCACATCGACGGCAATCCACAGCGGCCAGCATTGCAGGCGCTTTTGCGCCATCCACAGTTGCGCCACCAGACTGAAACCGGTCAATGCTGCGTCCAGCCAGGGTTGCGCGGCGTCGGTCCAATGAGCCATGGCCGCGCCCAGCAGCAAGCTGCCGACGGCACCGACGGCCAATCCTGCCCACATCGAGCGGCCATCCAGTTGCGTAACTTGCCGGCCATGTTGCGCTTCGCCGGCACGGGTCCACTGCCACCAGCCGTAGAGCTGCAAGCCGGCGTAAATCACCTGCAGCAGCATGTCCGAATACAGCTTCACCTCGAAGAAGATCCAGCTATAGAGCAGCACCATGACCAGTCCGATCGGCCAGCACCAAGGGTTCTGTTTGACCGTCAACCAGACGGCAATCACGCCGAGTGCGGCGGCAAACAGTTCAAGCCCGGACATGAAGGATCCTTGGTGAAGTTGAAAAGGGCGCCGATTGTAACGCAGGTGGGGATTGTGGCGAGGGGGGCTTGCCCGAAGCCGGTCAGTTAAGACGCTCCCACATGGGCAGTGTTTCAGCGCAAGGTTCGTCTACACCCGAAACTGCTTGAGCAGGCCATTCAACTGCTCACTGAGTTCTTTCAAATGCACGCTTGCGACGCTCGACTGCTCAGCGGCCAAGGCGGTGCTGTGGGACAACCCCGCGGCCTGGGTGACGTTCTGGTTGATGTCCTCGACCACATGCGCCTGTTGCAGGGTTGCGCTGGCAATCGAGGCGTTCAGGCCGTTGAGATTATTCAGGGCCTGGCCGATCGCGTTCAGGCTGGCACCCGCCAATCCGGCCTGTTCAATGGTCAGTTGCGAGGCGCGGCTGCTGTCGCCGATCACTTTGACTGCCGCCTCGGAATGGCTCTGCAAGCGCTCGATCATCGACTGGATTTCGGCCGTGGACTTTTGCGTGCGCTGTGCCAGCAGCCGGACTTCATCGGCCACCACGGCGAAGCCCCGTCCTTGCTCACCGGCACGTGCCGCTTCAATGGCCGCATTGAGCGCCAGCAGATTGGTCTGTTCGGCGATCGAACGAATCACTTCGAGCACGCTGCCGATCTGTGTGCTTTCCGTGGCCAGGGTGCGGATCACCTCAACGGCTTGATCGATGGTGCTCGACAGTTGATCGATCTGCTGCAAGCTCCCATCGATGTTTACTTGCCCCTGTTGAGCCTGCGCTTGCGCATCGCGCATTTCGCTGGCGGCGTGTTCGGCATTCCTGGCCACGTCCTGCACGCCATAGGTCACTTCATTGATCGCGGTCGCCACCAGTTCCATTTGTTGGGACTGTTGCTGGCTGCGCGCCTGGGCCTGGGCCGCATCGTTGCCCAAGTCGCTGGATGACTGCCCCAGGGCACTGGCGGACAGCTGCAATTGAGTGATGACCCGGCGCAGTTTTTCCGTGAAGGCGTTGAAATGCTGCGCCAATTCGGTCACTTCGTCCTGACCATGGGTATCAAGGCTACGGGTCAGGTCGCTTTCACCGCTGGCGATATTGGCCATGGCGTGCACGGTTTCCTGGAGTGGGCGCACGATACTGCGCGCAATCAGGATCACCAGCAGTGCCATAAGGACAGCAATGGCAAGCCCGACAAGCGATGTCTGCCACATTTGTGCGTAAAACTCGGCCTGCATGTCATCGATGTACACACCCGAACCAATGACCCAGCCCCAGGGTTCGAAGAGTTTCACGTAGGAGGTTTTCTGGACCGGTGTACTGGCACCCGGCTTTGGCCAGCGATAGTCAACCATACCGGCGCCCTTGGCCTTGGCGATGACCACCATCTCGTTGAACAGCGCGAAGCCGTCCGGATCCTTGATCGTGGAAAGGTTCTGGCCTTCAAGTTTCGGATTGGTCGGGTGCATGACCATCACGGGTGTCAGGTCGTTGATCCAGAAGTAGTCGTTCTGGTCGTAGCGCAATCCGCGCACCACGCTCAATGCCTGTTTCTGCGCCGCTTCGCGGGTCAGGGTGCCGGTGGTTTCCAGGTCGTGGTAGTAGGCCAGAATGCCGCTGGCCGTCTGCACCACATGCTGGGTTTTCTGGGCCTTGGCCTGATAAAGGTCATCGTGGATCTGCTTGAGCATCAGCACACCCAACGTCAACAGCATCAGCACAGCCACAATCAGGATGAGCCACAGACGGCGGCTGATCGACACACTGCGCAAGCTATTCATAACCGTGTTACTCCTGGTTTTTTCTTGTTCTTGTCATAAACGACCGCCAGCATTCAGGCACGCTTTTGCTGTTGAGCCAACCCTACTCAAGTCCAATTACGGCGCAGCGTAATTCAGGCATGTCTGATAGGATTTCGGCCGCGTCAGCAAAAACCTGAAGTTGCGCTGATTTTTTACGGGGTTTTACGGCTTCGCGTGGGGATCGTGCGAATTGTCATTCGGTGACGCTGATCGCAGTGGACGCTTGAATTTGATTAACGAGGCATGCCTTGGAGGCATGGTTTCATTGGGGGATTGATGGATTTTTGGACCGCCGTTCAGGCTTTGATTCTTGGCGTTGTAGAGGGACTGACAGAGTTTTTGCCCATTTCCAGTACCGGGCACCAGATTATCGTCGCGGATTTGCTTAACTTCGGTGGCGAGCGCGAGAAGGCATTCAACATCATCATCCAGCTCGGTGCGATCCTGGCCGTGGTCTGGGAGTTTCGCCGCAAGATCCTCGACGTGGTGACCGGGTTGCCAACGCAGCGCAATGCTCAACGGTTTACCGTCAACCTGTTGATCGCTTTCATGCCGGCCGTGGTGCTGGGGGTGATCTTCGCCAATATGATCCACAAATACCTGTTCAACCCGATCACCGTGGCGACGGCGCTGGTGGTGGGCGGGGTCGTCATGTTGTGGGCTGAGCGTCGCGAGCACAGCGTGCACGCCGAAACTGTCGACGAGATCACCTGGAAAGACGCCCTGAAGGTCGGTTTTGCCCAGTGCCTGGCAATGATTCCCGGCACTTCGCGCTCCGGTTCGACGATCATCGGCGGCTTGTTGTTTGGCCTGTCGCGGAAAACCGCCACCGAGTTTTCGTTCTTCCTGGCCATGCCGACCATGGTCGGCGCTGCGGTGTACTCCGGCTACAAGTATCGCGACCTGTTTCAGGCGGCTGACCTCCCGGTGTTCGCCATCGGCTTCGTCACTGCGTTTATATTCGCGATGATCGCGGTCAAGGGCTTGCTCAAGTTCATCGCCAGCCACAGCTACGCTGCGTTTGCCTGGTACCGGATCGTGTTCGGCTTGTTGATCCTGGCGACCTGGCAGTTCGGTTGGGTCGACTGGGCGGCGGCTACATCATGATTGAGCCACGCAATGGGCGCGGGATTCAAAACCCGCGCCTCAAAGGCCTGGTGTTCCTGGCGCTGTGCGCTTTGCCGGCATTTGGCTCGATGCTTCTCTGGTGGCGCGGGATTTCGCTGATTCCGCTCGCGGCCTATGTGATTGTCAGCCTGCTGGCGTTCTGCTTGTACTGGAGCGACAAGCGCAAGGCTCGGGCAGACAACTGGCGTACACCGGAAAACGTGCTGCACGCAATCGAACTGGCCGGTGGCTGGCCGGGCGCCTTGCTTGCCCAGCAAGTGTTTCGGCACAAAACCCGCAAAGTGTCTTATCAACTGGTGTTCTGGATCATCGTGCTGTTGCACGAGGTGTTCTGGATCGACCAGTTGTTTCTTGGCGCCGGCCTGTTCAGGCTCTTCTAAATCAATAACCCGACCTGCACGCGCTTGGGCAACTTGCTCACCACCAGTTGGTGAGAACGTTGCAGCAAGCCTTGCAGCTCATCGGCGCCAAGTGGGTAGGGCGTTTGCATGATGATCCACTGCGCCCTTGCCAAATAGGGTGCCGGCCGGATACCCGGGCGGTCGACATGCCCCAGAAACAGCTCTTTGTCGACCTTGAACGCCAATGATTCACCCCGCAGGTTTATCAGGGCGAACATCTTGGTTCCAGCCACTGAAAACACCCGCACGCCACCCCATTTGTAATCCTCTTGCGCGCCGGGCAATGCCAGGCAGAAACGTGCCACGTCTTCTTCAGTCATCGGCTTGGCCTTCATAACAGTCGATCCCCGCAGGCTTTGAATGATTCGGTCAAATGGTCAATCCAGGCGCGCACCGCCGGCAGCAAACCGCGCCGATGAGGGTAGACTGCCAGCAGCCAACCGCCAGGCAGTGACCACTCGGGCAACAACTGCACCAGTGAGCCGTTTTCCAGTTCTTCTTCGCAGTACATCATCGGCAGCAGGGTGAAGCCAAGTCCCGCCAGCGTGCAGGCTTTGCGCACGATGAAATCATCGATCCCCAGTCGTGCTTCCAGCGTCAGGTCGCACGTTGTGCCCTGAGCGTCGAGCATGCGCACATGCACCATGCGATCAGCTTCCAGGGCGCCGAGCACCGGAACCTGCTTCAGATCTTCCGGGCTGTTGATGGGATGCTCGCGTATAAAGGCCGGGCTGGCGATCATCACCATTTGCGCCTGGCGCAAACGTCGGGTGACCAGCAGCGGGTCTTCATCACCCAGATCGCGCACTCTCAAGGCGACATCGATGCCTTCGGTCACCAGGTCGACCCGGCGATTGAGCAACTGCATCTCCAATTGCACTTGGGGGAAGCGTTCCAGAAACGTGCTGATGACCGATGGCAAAAACTCATGAGCCAGCCCAACGGGGCAGGAAACCCGCAACCGTCCTCGGGGTTCGCTGGACATGCTGGCGACGGCCTCGTCAGCCATTTCGGCCTCCAGCAGCATTGCCTGGCAATGGCGCAAATAGCGCTCGCCGACAGCGGTCAGCTTGAGCTGGCGGGTGGTGCGCTGGAGGAGGCGGGCACCCAGACGCTCTTCAAGTTCGGCGATACGCCGCGACAGCCGCGACTTGGGAATGCCCAACACGCGCCCGGCGGCGGCGAAACCGCCGGCTTCGACGACTTTGGCGAAGTAGTAAAGGTCATTGAGGTCTTGCATGGTTTTACTCGACTGTCCTATCAGTGGGACAAACTATCGCATTGTTGCTGACTAATCAGCTATTGGTTTCATCTGTAGGATTGTCTCCATCAGATCGCCCGGTGGCGATCCTCACTTGGAGATCCCACATGAAACTCTTACACATCGATTCGAGCATCCTTGGTGACAACTCTGCTTCCCGTCAGCTGAGCCACAGTGTCGTCCAGGCCTGGAAAACCGCCGAGCCTGCTGCCGTGGTGACTTACCGCGACCTGGCCAGCGATGCCATCAGCCATTTCTCTGCCGCGACGCTGGTCGCTGCCGGTACCACCGCCGAGCTGCGCAACGCCGCACAACAGCACGAAGCTGAATTGAGCGCTTCGACCCTGGCCGAATTCCTCGCTGCCGATGCCGTCGTGATCGCAGCGCCGATGTACAACTTCACCATCCCGACCCAGCTCAAGGCCTGGATCGACCGCATTGCCGTTGCCGGCCAGACTTTCCGCTACACCGAAGCCGGCCCTGAAGGCCTGTGCGGCAACAAGAAAGTCGTGGTGGTGTCGACTTCTGGCGGGATGCACGTGGGTCAAGCGACTGGCGTAGGTCACGAAGAGTATTTGAAAGTCATGCTGGGCTTCATGGGCATCACCGACATCGAGTTCGTCCGCGCCCATGGCCTGGCTTACGGTGACGACGTTCGCAACAAAGCCATGAGCGATGCTCAGGCGCACATCAGCGAGCAATTGTTCGCTGCCGCGTAAGGCTTGCGTAAAGAGTTAAAAAGCTCAGGCAATACCCACTAGACTCTGTATTCTGATCGTCGTAAAACGATCGGGGTACGGAGTCTTTCTGTATCTGTATCAAAAGCGCTGTCGTTTTAGTTGTTGGCCCAGGTTATGCAGTCTCGGGTTATCGGCCCCGTTCTGCATAGACCTTGAAAGCCGCAATCGTCGGCGCAAGGCTTTAATCCAAGGGATTGGCGGAAAACGGGTATTCCAATCGGGTAACAAGGTGGGGCATCCCATGATGCGTCTTTGTGCAATGTTACTGATTTGCCTGCTCAGCAGCCTGAATTCAGTGCAAGCCGCGCCTGCGCCGCACCCTCATTGGAGCGTTGGCTACCATGAGCTGACGTTTCTCGATCCGCTGGATTCACAACCCATGCGGGCCATCGCCTTTTACCCGTCGACCGGCATCGAGCATTCAAGAAAGCTCGAGGGTTATCAAATCCAGGCGACCGAAGACGCAAGGGTCGCGATTGGCCGCTTTCCGATGTTGATGCTCTCACACGGCAACATCGGCACCCCACTGGCGTTGCATGACCTTGCCACATCGCTGGCCCGCAAAGGCTTTGTGGTGGTGGCGGTGATTCATCCCGGTGACAACTCCAAGGACCACAGCCGCCTCGGTACGTTAAGCAACCTTTATGGCCGGCCGATCCAGATTTCCGAAGCCATCACCGCAACCCTGGCCGATCCCATGCTGTCGCCGTTCGTCAATCCCGACGAGGTCGGAGTGATCGGTTATTCGGCCGGTGGCGAAACGGCGTTGATTCTTTCGGGCGCCACGCCGGACCTGAATCGTTTACGCCTGTACTGTAAAGAACGCCCCGACGACGGAGACGCCTGCAGCACCAACGGTGAACTGATTGTCGACCGCGATGACTTGCAACCAGTCGCTGACCCACGGGTTCACGCGCTGTTACTGATGGCGCCATTGAGCCTGAAGTTCGGCCGTCATACCTTGGCCGGTGTGCATGTGCCGGTGCTGCTCTATAGCGGCGATGGCGACAAGCTGGTCGCCCTCGATAAAAACGCTGCGGCGCTCGCTCGCAAGCTACCCGTTGCTCCGGATTTCAAACTGCTGGCGGGGGCCGGGCATTTCGTGTTCATGGCACCGTGTACCCAGGAGCAACTCGCGGCGATGCCGGCCTTGTGCACCGATGCTGAGGGCGTTGACCGCGAGGGCATTCACCGTAACCTGATCTCCGAAGCGGGGAGATTCTTTGCTCAAACCCTGAGCAAGCCAAGCGGGGCGGGAATGCAGACGGCTGACCAGACGTTGCCGTAGACGCCAGGGTCTTACGACGGGCTGAGTGCTGAGCGACGTTTCAGCAGCAGGGTCAGCCCCAGTCCGGTGGTCGACAACAGCGCCGCGCAGAAGAAAATCCACGCGTACCCCAGGTTCAGCGCCACCGCGCCCATCAACGGCCCGGCGATCGCCAGCGCCAGATCGAAAAACACCGCATAGGCACTCAAGCCGGCGCCACGGCTGCTGCTTGGCACTTGCTTGATGGCCTCGACACCCAATGCCGGATAAACCAGCGACAAACCGAACCCGGTCAGCCCCGCCCCCATCAACGCCACGGCCGTCGACGGGGCCAACCAGAGCAGGCCCAGCCCCAGGGTTTCGATGCTCATGCAGGCGATGGCCGAGTTGAATCCGCCAAAGCGGTTGATGCTGGAGATAAACAGCAGGCGCGAGAGGATGAAGCAGATGCCAAAGACCGTCAGGCACCAGGCTGCACCGGTCCAGCCGCGACTGATATAGAACAGGGTAATAAAGGTGGTGAGCGTACCGTAGCCAATCGAAGCCAGACTCAGGCTGGCGCCAAAGGGGGCGACGCGCCCGAACACCGCCCAGAACGGCAACCGCTCACCGCGAATGACCGGCACCGAGGGTTTGTTGCGAATCAGCAGCAACGCCGCCAGCGCCAGCACCGAGAGCGCAATCCCAAGGCTGGCGAACCCCAACTGACCGACCATCACCACACCCAAAGGCGCACCAATGGCAATTGCGCCATATGAGGCAATCCCGTTCCAGGAAATCGAGCGGGCGGTGTGTTCGGCACCGACCTGGCCCATGCACCAACTGATGGTGCCGACACCGATCAAGCCTTGGGCGATCCCCAACAACAATCGGCCGCCGATCAGAATCATCAGGCTCAGCAACGGCAGGCTCTGCAACAAGGTCGACAGCAACGTCAGCACGCCACTGAGCATGATCCCCAGTAACCCGTAGACAATCGCCCGTTTGGTGCCGATGTTGTCAGACATACGGCCCGCCATGGGCCGGCTGAGCAGGGTGGCCAGGTACTGCGAGCCGATGGTCAGGCCGGCAATGACAGCGCTGAACCCCAGTTGCTCATGGACATAGCCCGGCAACACCGCAATCGGCAGACCGATGCAGAGGAACGCGACAAAGGTATAAAAGACGATGGAGACGATCTGTAGGGTGATCGCCGTGGAGCGGGCGGGAGGCGTTTGTTGCGCAGACATGAGAGCTCGTTCGCGGGCGGGCGGTTAGAGAGCTGCATCATGGCGTGGGCCTGAAATAAAAGGAAGCAGGCTAACGGTTTATGGAGGTCAACTGCATGACTTTTCAGACTGTAGGGTGACTGTGGCGAGGGGGCTTGCCCCCGTTGGGTCGTGAAACGGCCCTGAATCTGCGATCGCGGTCGATCAGAAATACCGCGTTCAACGGATATACGACTGCTGCGCAGCCGAGCGGGGGCAAGCCCCCTCGCCACATAGATTGCGCGGCCTTAGTTCAGGCCCAGTTTTCCACGCAGGGTCGACAGGTCTTCCGCCAGGGTATTGACCGGGCCGACCAGCGCCTTGCGGTCGTTTTCCTTGACCTTGTCGTAGGTCTCGAAACCGCCGCCAGCGGTTTTGTACTTGGCCAGAATCGTGTTCACGCTGGCGAAGTTCTTGTCGACTTTGGCGACGAAGGCCTTGTCCTGTTTCTCGAGTTGCGGACGGAACAGGTCGACGATTTTCTTCGCGCCGTCGATGTTGCCCTGGAAGTCATACAGGTCGGTGTGGCTGTAGCGGTCTTCTTCACCGGAGATCTTGGTCGCAGCGACTTCTTCGAGCAATGTAGCAGCACCACCTACGACTTTTTCCGGCGGGAAGGTCAGGCCGGCAACGCGGGTTTGCAGGTCTTTGACGTTGTTATTCAGACCATCGGCCAGATCACCAAGGCCCTCGGTGGTTTTCTCGGAGAACAGACTGTATTCGATGCGGTGGAAACCGGTGAAGTCTTCAGCCTTGACACCTTTTTCGTGGTCGTTGACGCGCGAGTCGATGGACGCATCGAGGTCACTGAACAGCTCGGCAATCGGCTCGATCGACTCGTAGTAAACACGGGTGGGCGCATAGAGTTTTTGAGCGGTGGCCAGGTCACCTTTCTTCACCGCGTCGGTGAATTGCTGGGTGTGGCTGGCAAACCCGTCGAGCTGCTCGGTGACGTAGATTTTGTAATCCGAGATCGGCCCCACCAGATCCAGCGGCGCTGTGGTGGCGAAAGCCGACAGTGGAGCGTGGAGCAAGCCAAGGGCGATCAGCAAAGCGAGAGGCGACTTCTTCATGGGACTTTTCCGTGGGTTTGTTGTGTTCAGGGGGTTAAGCCGTGGTTTTCGGTTGAGTGGCATCGAGCAGTGAACGACCGATGAAATCCTTGTCGCCAATGACGCCCGGCAAGGTGAAGAAGTAGCCGCCGCCGATGGGCTTGAGGTATTCCTCCAGCGGTTCACCGTTGAGTCGGGTTTGCACGGTGATGAAACCGTTGTGCAGGTCGGCCTGGTAGCAGATGAACAGCAAGCCCATTTCCAGCTGGCCGTTTTTGCTCACGCCGTTGGAATAATTGAACGGCCGACGCAGGATCAGGTTGGCCTGGGTCGCGGCAGTGCGCGGGTTGGCCAGGCGGATGTGCGCGTCCATTTTGGTCAGCTTGCCGTGAGGGTCTTTGGCGTAGTCCGGGACCTGGCTTTCATGGCTGCCGCCGATGGGCGCGCCGGTACTTTTGACCCGACCGAGAATGCTTTCCTGTTCTTGCAGCGGCGTGCGGTCCCAACGCTCGACGAGGTTGCGGATAATCCGCACCGCCTGATAGCTGCCATTGGCCGCCCAGGCCGGCTCATCGCTGCCTGGTTGCACCCAGACAATCTGCTCCATGGTTTTCTTGTCGTTGGAATCCGGGTTGGCCGAGCCGTCACGAAAACCGAGGAAGTTGCGCGCACTTTGCGCAGGTGTTCCAGGCTTTGCCGGTGCTTGCGGCGGTACGCTGCCTTCCTGTTTCCAGCGCACCAGCAGCAGGTCCGGCAGGTTCTTCACGATGTCGCGCAAGGCGTGAATATTGGTGTCGGCGGTGTTGGCGCAGAACTGCAGGCTCAGGTCGCCGTGGCAGAGCTCGGGTTGCAGTGCATCGTTGGGGAAGCCGACCATGCGGATCAATCGCTTGGGCTTGGCGCTGGCCAGGCCGAAACGCTCGTCGAACAGCGATTCACCCACCGAGACGGTGATAGTCAGGTTGTCGGGTGTCACCACCGGGCCAAGAATTCCCGAGTCCACGGGTGGGAACTTCGGGTCGACCTGAGCCACCGGGCCGCCGGTCATCAGGAACGCAATGCGTTGGTTCAACGTGCGAAACAGCCGCTCAAGGTCTTCGCGGTCGGTGGCCAATACGTCGAACGACACCAGCATGCCGCACGCCGGGCGTGGGGTGACGATGCCGGTCTGGTGCTGACCGTGGAAGTCATGGCGATCCTGGGTTTTGTCGCTGTTCGGTGCTTCAGTGACTTGCGCCGGGCTGGCGGCCATGGCCGGACAGCTCAACGTGCTGCCCGCCAACGCGACACCGGCGGCGCCCATGCCCAACAGTACGCGGCGACGCTGGGCATTGATCTGATCTAAATCGTTCATCTGAATAGGGTCTTCTGCTTATAGGCCGGAGAGGCCAAGGGCGGGATCGATTCCATCGAGTGCATCGGCCAGAGCCTTGGCCTTGTCGGCGAGTCTTGCGCGTTGAGCGGCGCCGACGCCGTCGTAACTGCTGTAGCCGCCTTTGACTCGCAAGCCATTGAGCTCGGCATCGAGAGCGTGAGTCGCCGTGTCCAATCGAGTCAGTAACGCGGCGGCAGGCTTGGTCAGTAACGGACGCAACAGATCGACCACTTTGCGGGTGACGTCCAGGTTGGCGGCGAAACCATTAAGGTCGATGTGGCTGTAACGTTCTTCTTCACCGCTGCTGGCGCGGACATCGGCCATGTTGCGGAGATTGCGGGCGACGATGCTCACCAGTTGTTCTGGTGGCAGCGATTGGGCCAGCAGTTGCTGTTTGAGCTGTGTGACGTCGGCGACCAGACGCTGGGCGACCGGTGTCAGACCGTCGACTGTTCGTTGCTGGAACAGCGCGTACTCGAGGCGGTGAAAGCCGACAAACTGCGGATCCTGCTCGCGCTTTTCAAAGTAATCAGCGCGAGCATTGATGACCTTGTCCAGCTCCGCCAGGCGTTGAGCCGCCGGGGCGAGGCGTTGATAGGCCACGCGGGCCGGCACATAGAGTGCCTGGGCCTGACTCAGGTCACCGGCGTCGATTGCCTGTTGCAACGCGGTGGCAGCGTTGATCAGTGCGGTGCCCTGACTGCTCAGGTAAACCCGAAACTCCGACAACGGACCGATAAATGCCACCATCGACGGCCGTGCCTGCGCCGCAGCATCGGATGCGACGGTGGGCGTGACGTGCAGCGTGCCGCGCGGATTGCTGAGCAAGCCGCAGGTAATCGCATAATCACCCGGCAGCAGGTTGGCGGTGATCACCTGGCTCAGGCCGGGGGCGATGTTTTCGCGTTCCTCAAGCACCAGCACACCGTCGAGAATCTCCCATTCAACCGCGCGATCCGAGTGGTTGACGATGCGAAAACTGCTGCGGCCCGCTGGAACGGTCAGCGCATTCGGTTCGCAACTGTGCGAATTAATCGTGACGGTGATCTCGTCATGATTTGTCTGACGCTTGGCCGCGGCCATTTGCGACGCGTAGTAGAACAACCCGCCGGCGGCGATCATCACGATCACCGAACCGGCCACCGCCCAGCGCAGGGCGCGGGGAGGCGAGGTCTGAAGAGGGGCCTGGTTTGACATGAATGCCCTTAATGGCTGGAGACGGAAGAGGGTGGCGTGGCGGCTGGTTTAGCCGGCGCGCCAGTCGGGAGGAAGAACATCACCAGTGCGACCAGCAGGTAAATCAGGTAGACGCCGAGGGTGCTGACGGTCGGGGCATCCTGATAACCGAACATGCCGGCCAGCACTGAACCCAACGGGCCATCCATCGGCAGGGTTGCGCTGAAATCGAACAGGACGGTTTGCAGGTGATTCCACAGCCCGGCTTCATGCAGTGCGCGCACCGAGCTTGCGAGAATGCCGGCCGCCACCACCAGGATGAACAGCCCGGTCCAGCGGAAGAACGCCGACAGGTTCAGGCGCATGCTGCCGCTGTAGATAAGGAAACCGATGACCATCGACAGCAGCAGGCCAAGCAGGGCACCGATCGGCGCCCCCGGGCCTTCGCTTTGCTGGAATACCGCGAGCAGGAAGAACACGGTTTCCAGGCCTTCACGGGCAACCGCGAAAAACACCATGGCGATCAGCGCGGTGACCTGGTGCCTGGAGCCGGCCAGCGCATGGTCGAGGGAAACGTGCAGCGAATGCTTGATCGAACGCGCGACCTTGCGCATCCAGAACACCATGGAGCTCAAAACCGCGACGGCGATCAGGCCGATGACGCCCTCGAAGAGTTCCTGTTGTTTTTGCGGGAATTCAGCGCTGACCAGTTCCAGGCCACCGCCCACCAGCAGGGCCAGCGCGACGGCGAGGAAGACCCCGACCCACATCGCGGGCATCCATTGGCCGCGTCCGGTTTGCTTGAGATAACTGGCAATGATGCCGACGATTAACGCCGCTTCAACGCCTTCGCGCAGCATGATCAGAAAGGGAACCAGCATTCAGCACCGCGTCATCTATGGAGTGGATGCTAATTTGTAACATAATGATACTCATTACTAAATAGAGGTGATTGTCATTTGCCTGAACGGCAGCTGAACAAGAGTAGGAGCAAGGCTTGCCCGCGAAAAACGATAACGTGCTGTACCTGATGAACCTCATAGCCAATTTCGCGGGCAAGCCTTGCTCCTACGGATCCTGTGCCTGCGCTAAGATGGCCGACAAACAAAAAACAGGGTTCACCACGTTCAATGTCGGAAAAAGACACCATCTCCATTCATTTGGTGCGCGAAGCATTGCTGCAAAGCTGCGAGTCGAGTGCTGTCAGCACTGAAGTCTTGCTCAAGGTCGGGATTGAACCGCGCTTGCTCAGTGTGGCGGGTGCGCGTGTTCCGGCCACGGCCTACGCACGGTTGTGGCGACTGTTGGCGCGGCGCATGGACGATGAGTTCTTTGGCATGGACCCGCGCCGGTTAAAATCCGGCAGCCTTGAATTTCTCTGTCGTTGCGCCATGGCCCAGCCGACGTTGGCAGCCGGGTTGACCGCCGGGCTGGGGTTTCTGTCGTTGATGCTGGAGCGCATGCCGGCGCAGCTGGTTCATCAGCAAAGCCTGGCGGAAATCGTCCTGCTCGAAGACGACCAGGAGCCGCGTCGCGCCTTCACTTATTTCACCTACTGGATGATCGTCCATGGTGTTGCCTGCTGGCTGGCGGGGCGGCGGATACCGATTCTGGCCATCGAACTGCGCTGCGCGGAACCGGACTTCTGCGATGACTATAAGGTGATGTTCTCCGAGAACCTGCGCTTCGACCGACCGCGTACACGGATGATTTTCTCGGCGGATTGCCTGGATCTGCCAATCAAGCGCAGCAGCGACGAGCTCAAGCGCTTTTTAGCCCATGCGCCGGCCAATATCCTGGTCAAGTATCGCGATCCGCAAAGCCTCGCCAGCCGGATCAAACACGATTTGCGGCATCTGCCTGCCGAACAGTGGCCGGAAACCGACAGCCTGGCGCAGCGCCTGTGCATGTCCGCTTCGACACTGCGTCGACGCTTGGCAGAAGAAGGGCAAACCTATCAAGGCTTGAAGGACAGCGTGCGCAAGGAGCTGGCGATTGTCTGGCTGGCAGAACCTTCGATCAGCTTCGCCGAGATCGCCACACGGCTCGGGTTTGCCGATGCCAGTTCGTTCTACAAGGCGTTTCGCAAGTGGTCGGGGTCCAATCCGGGGCATTACCGCAGTTTGATTCTCAACGAGGCAGGACAGTAATTGACTCCTGTGGCGAGGGAGCTTGCTCCCGTTCGATCGCGAAGCGGTCGCAAAGTCCGTTGATAGTGACCTTCTGATAGAACGCAATTGCAGATTTTGGGGCTGCTACGCACCCCGGCGGGAGCAAGCTCCCTCGCCACGTGGATTTTGCATCCTTGTCTTGGCCAAACCAGTCACGCAACTTGAAAGCTTTGACCATTGTCCCGCGCCGCCCGCGGAGCGAGTATTTCCTGGATTTTTACGGTTCCCCCAACCTAATAAAAATACAGAGGGATTCTGGCAATGCGCGATTACCTGTCTGCGACTTCACAGTTCAACTATCAGCACACCGTCGATGCTGCGCTCAGCGGCTCGTTGACCGCACTCAACGCCTGCGTTGAATGCTGCGACCGCCATGCGATACCCGGGCGCATTGCCTTGTTCTGGGAGGGCCGCGACGGTGCCAGCGCCACGTACACCTTCAGCGACCTGCAGGACAAAGCCGCGCGCTTTGCCAATTTCCTGCTGGCTCAGGGCGTGAAGAAGGGCGACAAGGTCGCCGGCCTGTTGCCACGCAATGTCGAATTGCTGATTGTGGTGTTCGCCACCTGGCGCATCGGCGCGGTCTACCAGCCGTTGTTTACCGCCTTCGGCCCGAAAGCCATCGAACACCGCCTCAACAGTTCCGGCGCCGCCGTGGTGGTGACCGACGCGGTCAATCGTCCAAAACTCAATGACGTTGCCGACTGCCCGACCATCGTCACCGTCGGCGGCCCGAAAGGTCAGGGCATCGTCCGCGGTGATTTCAGTTTCTGGGCCGAACTGCCCAATTATTCCGCTCAATGTGAACCCGTGCTGCTGGACGGCGAAGACCCGTTCCTGCTGATGTTCACCTCAGGCACCACCGGCCCGTCGAAAGCCTTGTCGGTGCCGCTCAAGGCGATCGTTGCGTTCCAGAGCTACACCCGCGACGCAGTGGACCTGCGCCCTGAAGATGCGTTCTGGAACGTCGCCGATCCGGGCTGGGCTTATGGCATCTACTTTGGTGTGACCGGACCGTTGTCCATGGGCCATCCGATCACCTTTTACGATGGCCCGTTCACCCTTGAAAGCACCTGCCGGGTGATCAACAAATACGGCATCACCAACCTCACCGGTTCACCGACCGCGTACCGCTTGCTGATCGCCGGCGGCGAGGAGTTCGCCCGTTCGATCAAAGGCAAACTGCGGATTGTCAGCAGCGCCGGCGAACCGTTGAACCCGGAAGTGATCCGCTGGTTCGCCGACAATCTCGGCGTGGTGATCCACGACCATTATGGCCAGACCGAACTCGGCATGGTGCTGTGCAACCACCATGGCCTTGAGCATCCGGTGCATGTCGGTGCGGCAGGGTTTGCCTCGCCCGGTCACAGGATCGTGGTGCTGGATGAGGCCTATAACGAACTGTCGGTCGGTCAGCCGGGGATTCTTGCCATCGATCGCACGCAATCGCCGATGTGCTGGTTTGCCGGTTACGAAGGTGCGCCGACCAAGGCTTTCGTCGGCAACTATTACTTGAGTGGCGATACCGTCGAACTGAACCCGGATGGCAGCATCAGCTTCGTCGGCCGCAGCGACGACGTGATCACCACCTCCGGCTACCGGGTCGGTCCGTTCGACGTGGAGAGTGCGTTGATCGAACACCCCGCCGTGGTTGAAGCAGCGGTGATCGGCAAACCGGATCCGGAACGCACCGAACTGGTGAAAGCCTTCGTCGTGCTCAGCGCGCAATACCGTGCTTCACCTGAACTGGCCGAAGAACTGCGCCAGCATGTGCGCAAGCGATTGGCGGCGCACTCATACCCGCGTGAAATCGAATTTGTCAGCGAATTGCCGAAAACCCCAAGCGGCAAATTGCAGCGCTTTATCTTGCGCAACCAGGAAATCGCCAAGGCTCAAGAGGCCACGGCGAAGAACGTTTCAGCTTGAATCCAAGGAAACAATGATGCAGATCGAAAACAAGGTTTTTCTCGTCACCGGCGGTGCGTCGGGCCTGGGCGCGGCCACGGCTGAAATGCTGGTGGGTGCCGGTGCCAAAGTCATGCTGGTGGACCTGAATGCCGAAGCCGTCGCGGCTCAGGCAAAACGGCTCGGCGCGCATTGCGTCGTCGCGGACATCAGTCAGGAAGCGGCGGCAGAAGCAGCGGTGCAGGCAGCGGTCGCAGCGTTTGGTGGCCTGCACGGGCTGGTCAACTGTGCCGGTGTGGTCCGTGGTGAGAAAATCCTCGGCAAGAACGGCCCGCACGCACTGGCCAGTTTCAGCCAGGTGATCAACGTCAACCTGATCGGTAGCTTCAACATGCTGCGCCTGGCGGCTGCGGCGATTGCCGAAACAGAAGCCAATGAAGACGGCGAGCGCGGGGTGATCATCAACACCGCTTCGGTGGCGGCCTTCGACGGCCAGATCGGCCAGGCCGCCTACGCTGCCTCCAAAGGCGCGATTGCCAGCCTGACCTTGCCTGCCGCCCGTGAACTGGCGCGCTACGGCATCCGGGTGATGACCATCGCCCCAGGCATCTTCGAAACGCCGATGATGGCCGGCATGACCCAGGAAGTGCGCGACTCGCTGGCCGCTGGCGTGCCGTTCCCGCCACGCCTTGGCAAACCGGTTGAGTACGCCGCGCTGGTCAGGCATATCATAGAAAACAGCATGCTCAACGGCGAGGTGATCCGTCTCGACGGTGCCTTGCGTATGGCCGCCAAATAAGGAGTATTTGTCATGACAATGTCCCACGATCCAATCGTTATCGTCAGCGCCGTCCGCACCCCGATGGGTGGTTTTCAAGGTGAACTGAAAAGCCTCAGCGCGCCACAACTGGGCGCTGCTGCGATCCGCGCCGCCGTCGAGCGTGCCGGTGTGGCCGCCGACGCGGTAGAAGAAGTGCTGTTTGGTTGCGTGCTGTCCGCCGGCCTCGGTCAGGCTCCTGCTCGTCAAGCAGCGCTGGGTGCAGGGTTGGACAAGTCCACCCGTTGCACCACCCTGAACAAAATGTGCGGTTCGGGCATGGAAGCGGCCATCCTCGCGCACGACATGCTGCTGGCCGGCAGTGCCGATGTGGTGGTTGCTGGCGGGATGGAAAGCATGTCCAACGCACCTTACTTGTTGGATCGTGCGCGCAGCGGCTACCGCATGGGCCACGGCAAAGTGCTTGACCACATGTTCCTCGACGGCCTGGAAGACGCCTACGACAAGGGCCGCCTGATGGGCACCTTCGCCGAGGACTGCGCCGAGGCCAACGGCTTCACGCGTGAAGCGCAAGATGAGTTCGCAATCGCTTCGACCACGCGCGCGCAACAGGCGATCAAGGACGGCAGCTTCAACGCTGAAATCGTTCCGCTGCAGGTCATAGTCGGCAAAGAGCAGAAACTCATCACCGATGACGAACAACCACCGAAAGCCAAACTGGACAAGATCGCCAGCCTGAAACCGGCGTTCCGTGACGGCGGCACTGTGACGGCGGCCAACTCCAGTTCAATTTCCGACGGCGCAGCGGCGTTGCTGCTGATGCGTCGTTCAGAAGCTGAAAAACGTGGCCTGAAACCGCTGGCAGTGATCCATGGTCACGCAGCCTTCGCTGATACGCCGGGGCTGTTCCCGGTGGCACCGGTGGGCGCGATCAAGAAACTGCTGAAGAAAACCGGCTGGTCGCTGGATGAGGTCGAGCTGTTCGAAGTCAACGAAGCCTTCGCGGTGGTCAGCCTGGTGACGATGACCAAGCTGGAAATCCCCCACAGCAAGGTCAACGTCCACGGTGGCGCCTGTGCGCTGGGTCACCCGATCGGCGCTTCGGGTGCGCGGATACTTGTGACCTTGCTCTCGGCCTTGCGCCAGAAAGGCCTGAAACGCGGCGTCGCAGCGATCTGCATCGGCGGCGGTGAAGCCACGGCCATGGCCGTTGAATGCCTGTACTAAGGAATCAACATGCTACCGACTGACGAACAACTACAAATCAGCGACGCGGCCCGGCAATTTGCCCAGGAACGGCTCAAGCCGTTCGCCGCCGAGTGGGATCGCGAGCACCGCTTTCCCAAGGAAGCCATCGGCGAAATGGCCGAGCTGGGCTTCTTCGGCATGTTGGTACCGGAGCAGTGGGGCGGTTGCGACACCGGTTACCTGGCGTACGCCATGGCCCTGGAAGAAATCGCCGCTGGCGATGGCGCCTGCTCGACCATCATGAGCGTGCACAACTCGGTGGGTTGCGTGCCGATCCTCAAGTTCGGCAACGACGATCAGAAAGAGCGCTTCCTCAAGCCGTTGGCTAGTGGCGCCATGCTCGGGGCGTTCGCGCTGACCGAGCCGCAGGCCGGTTCCGACGCCAGCAGCCTGAAAACCCGCGCCCGCCTGAACGGCGATCATTACGTGCTCAACGGCTGCAAGCAGTTCATTACCTCGGGGCAAAACGCCGGGGTAGTGATCGTCTTCGCGGTCACCGACCCGAGCGCCGGCAAACGCGGGATCAGTGCCTTTATCGTGCCCACCGATTCACCGGGCTACAAGGTTGCGCGGGTTGAAGACAAGCTCGGCCAGCACGCCTCGGACACCTGCCAAATCCTCTTTGAGGATGTGAAGGTGCCGGTGGCCAATCGTCTGGGCGAGGAGGGCGAAGGCTACAAAATCGCCCTGGCCAACCTTGAAGGCGGGCGCGTCGGGATTGCTTCGCAGTCGGTCGGCATGGCCCGCGCCGCGTTCGAAGCTGCCCGCGATTACGCCCGCGAGCGCGAGAGTTTCGGCAAGCCGATCATCGAGCATCAGGCGGTTGCCTTCCGTTTGGCTGACATGGCCACGCAAATCGCTGTCGCCCGGCAAATGGTGCATTACGCCGCCGCCCTGCGTGACAGCGGCAAACCGGCGCTGGTGGAAGCCTCGATGGCCAAGCTGTTCGCCTCGGAAATGGCCGAAAAGGTCTGCTCGACGGCCTTGCAAACCCTCGGTGGTTACGGTTACCTGAGCGACTTCCCGCTGGAGCGGATCTACCGCGACGTGCGGGTTTGTCAGATCTATGAAGGCACCAGCGATATTCAGCGCATGGTCATTTCGCGCAATCTTTGAGAAGGAACGTTGCATGAGCTACGAAACGATTTTGTTGGAAGTCCAGGGTCGCGTGGGTCTGATCACCCTCAACCGCCCGCAAGCCCTGAATGCCTTGAATGCGCAGATCGTCAGCGAGCTGAACCATGCGCTCGATGGTCTGGAAGCCAATCCGGAAATCGGCTGCATCGTGCTGACCGGCTCGAAAAAGGCCTTTGCCGCCGGTGCCGACATCAAGGAAATGGCCGAGCTGACCTACCCGCAGATCTACCTCGACGATCTGTTCAGCGACAGTGACCGGGTGGCCAACCGACGCAAACCGATCATTGCCGCGGTCGCCGGTTTTGCGTTGGGTGGTGGCTGTGAGCTGGCGCTGATGTGCGACTTCATTCTGGCCGGCGACAACGCCAAATTCGGCCAGCCGGAAATCAACCTCGGCGTGTTGCCGGGCATGGGCGGCACCCAGCGCCTGACTCGCGCCGTGGGCAAGGCCAAAGCCATGGAAATGTGCCTCAGCGGCCGCCTGATCGATGCGGTGGAAGCGGAACGCTGCGGCATCGTTGCGCGCATCGTGCCGGTGGATGAGTTGCTGGATGAAGCGCTGAAGGTTGCCGCGTTGATTGCCAAGAAGTCCTTGCCGATTGCAATGATGGTCAAGGAAAGCGTCAACCGCGCCTTTGAAGTCAGCCTGTCCGAAGGCGTGCGTTTCGAACGTCGGGTGTTCCATGCGGCGTTTGCCACACAGGACCAGAAAGAAGGCATGGCGGCGTTTATTGCCAAGCGTGAGGCGCAGTTCGTCGGTAAGTAATGCAGCGTCCTCACTGACGTCATCGCGGGCAAGCCTTGCTCCTACGGATCACCTGAATCCGTAGGAGCAAGGCTTGCCCGCGATGCTTTTAGGGCCTCACACCAGGTAGTTCTTGAGCTCCCGCGCAATCACCATCCGCTGAATCTCGCTCGAGCCTTCATAAATCTGCGTGATCCGCGCATCGCGGTAATAGCGTTCCACCGGATAATCTTCCAGATAGCCGTAGCCGCCGTGAATCTGTATCGCGGACGAGCAGACTTTCTCAGCCATCTCCGAGGCAAACAGCTTGGCCTGCGAGGCTTCCGACAGGCATGGCTTGCCGGCGCTGCGCAACCGCGCGGCATGGAGGATCAGCAGGCGTGCGGCGTTCAGCCGGGTGTGCATGTCGGCGAGCATGTTGGCGACGCTTTGGTGCTCGATGATCGGCTTGTCGAACTGCACCCGGTCACGGGCGTAGGCCAGCGCCGCTTCGAACGCTGCACGGGCGATGCCCAGTGCCTGCGCGGCGATGCCGATGCGACCGCCTTCGAGGTTGGACAAGGCAATCGCCAAACCCTTGCCGCGCTCACCGAGTAGATTGGCTTCGGGGATCGTGCAGTTGTTCAGCGTCACCGCGCAGGTGTCGGAAGCGCGGATACCCATCTTGTGTTCGCTGCGGTCGACGATAAAACCCGGTGTGTCGGTTGGCACCAGGAACGCCGACAAGCCTTTCTTGCCCAGCTCCGGGTCGGTCACCGCAAACACAATCGCCAGTTTTGCCCGTCGACCGTTGCTGACGAACTGCTTGGCGCCATTGATCACCCACTGGCCGTCGCGCAGTTCGGCGCGGGTGCGCAGGTTATGCGCTTCGGAACCGGCCTGCGGCTCGGTCAGGCAAAAGCAGCCGATGGCCTGACCGCTGGCCAGATCCGCCAGCCAGGTCTGTTTCTGTTCTTCAGTGCCATAGTTCAGAACCGGCCCGCAGCCCACCGAGTTGTGGATACTCATCAAGGCACCGGTGGCGCCGTCGCCGGCAGAAATCTCTTCCACCGCCAGCGCGTAGGCCACGTAGTCGACGTAAGTGCCGCCCCATTCCTCGGGAACCACCATGCCGAGCAAACCCAGCTCGCCCATCTTGGCCACGAGCGCATCATCGATCCAGCCGGCTTTTTCCCAGGCCTGGGCGTGAGGGGCGATTTCGCCGCGGGCAAAGTCCCGGGCCATGTCGCGGATCATCACTTGTTCTTCGGTCAATTCGATATCGTGCATGGCTCAGCTCCCGCTCTGGTCAAAACCGCTGAAGAAGCTCGCAACGTGTTTGGCGTCCAGCGCCTGCACGGTCGGAGGGTTCCAGCGTGGGCTCTTGTCTTTGTCGATCAGCAAGGCGCGGACGCCTTCGATCAGGTCACCGCGTTCGAACCACTGACGATCGAGGTGCAGTTCGAGGGCGAAGCAGTTTTCCAGGCTCAGCTGACGGCCGCGACGCAGCATCTCTAACGTTACACCCATGGCCAGCGGTGAACGACTGTCGAGTAAATCGGCAGTGGTCATTGCCCAATCGTGACTGTCGGCAACCGTAACGGTGCGCAGTTGCTCGACAATGCTTGGCACATCCGGCAGCGCGAAGAAGTGGTCGATCGTTGGCCGCAGTGCCTGCAATGGTGCATCGGGCAGTTGCTGTAGCGCGAGTTTCGCCAGTAGGCCTTGCAGGTCCTTGAGCGGGGTGTCGTGCCACTCGAGGCTGTCGAGGTGTTGATCCAGTTCGGCGAGTTTCTGGCTTTCCAGGTACCAATCGGCCAACCCGCAATACAGCGCATCGGCGGCGCGGATCTGCACGCCGCTGACGCCGAGGTAGATGCCCAGTTCGCCGGGAATCCGTGGCAGGAAGTAGCTGCCGCCAACGTCAGGGAAGTAACCGATGGCCACTTCCGGCATTGCCAGGCGACTGCGTTCGGTGACTACCCGCAGGTCTGCGCCTTGCACCAGGCCCATGCCGCCGCCGAGGACGAAACCGTCCATCAACGCCAGTACCGGTTTGCGGTAATGGTGGATCGCCAGGTCGAGGGCGTATTCCTCGACGAAGAAGTCTTCATGCAGGGTGCCGCCGCTTTTGAAACTGTCGTACAGCGAACGGATATCGCCACCGGCGCAGAAGGCCTTTTCGCCAGCCCCGCGCAACACCACGGCATGGATATGCGGGTCTTTCGACCAGGCATCGAGCTGTTGGTGCAGGCTGCGGACCATGTCCAGGGTAATGGCGTTGAGGCCGGCGGGGCGATTGAGGGTCAGGTGGCCAATATGGTTGCGGACCTCGGCCAGCACGTCGTTGGCGCTGGCATCAATGCCGCGGGTCGCCTGGGATGAAACCTGAGCAGTCATCACTAACTCCCTGCTTTTATTGTTCTTTATAGAAGTGTTCGCGCGCGAACGATGCCGGATCGTAACAGTGCAAATTTGCGATGTACAACCGTGATAGATGCAGGTCCGGTCTGCATTTTTGTAATACCTGCAAACGCCTTCATCGCAAAAATCCCCCAATAGGGCATTCACGACAGGATCGGCTGTGAAAATGCTGACATCAGCACAAGCGAGCTGTCTGCGACGGTCCTTTCGACACCTCGGCACAATCGACTGTTGGCATTCTGGCGTTCCATTCGAAGCCGTCTGCGCCAAGGGTTTCAGGGTGGGGTGTGGCCGGCCTTTGGCGGTGCACCGAACACAAACAATAAGAACGCTGCTGCGGCAGACGCCGCATCGACTCTCTGTTCCTGCCCATAAAGGCGCCCAGGCATTTGTGCCCGGTCGCGATAATTCCAATCAAATCGGGACTTATGAAGATGAAAACCCAATGGCTGACGTTGCCTGTACTCGCGATGCTGTTCTGCTCGGCCGGCGCTAGCGCCAAAGAGTGGACCGAACTGCGCTTCGGCACCAACCCAAGCTACCCGCCGTTTGAGTCGACCACTGCCGACGGTGGCGTGCAAGGCTTTGGCGTAGACCTGGGCAACGCAATCTGCGCCGAACTGAAGCTCAAGTGTGTGTGGGTCAGCAATGACTTCGACGGGCTGATTCCTGCGCTCAAGGCCGGCAAGTTCGATGCCATCGAGTCGTCGATGACCGTCACCGACGCCCGCAAGAAGCAGATCGATTTCACCGACCGTCTGTATGCCGGCCCGACCGCCATCGTCACCCGCAAGGATTCGGGGCTTGAGCCCACCGCCGAGTCGCTCAAGGGCAAGACCATTGGTTTCATGCAAGGCACCATTCAGGAAACCTACGCCAGGGCCAAACTGGCGCCGGGCGGGGTGAAACTGCGCGCCTATCAGAACCAGGATCAGGTCTACGCCGATCTGGTTTACGGCCGCCTCGACGCCTCGATTCAGGACAAGCTGCAAGCGCAGATGAGCTTCCTTGAGTCGCCACAAGGCGCCCCCTTCAAGAACAGCCAAGGCATCAGTGATCCGCTGGTGCCGGCGGATATCGCCATCGGTGTACGCAAGGACAACGACGAGCTCAAAGGCATGTTGAACACCGCCATCAAGGCCCTGCACGAGAAGGGCATCTACGCGCAGATCCAGAAGAAATACTTCGGCGATCTGGACCTCTACAACAACTGATCAGCGCACCTGAAGCATTGGGCCGTGGTTCACGACCCAATGCCTCGCTGTGGTGCTTCAAGACAGGTGACTTGCGTGAATACCTTCCTCAATGCTCTGGGCCTGGATCTCTCGGCCCTGCAAGGCTATGGCCCACTGCTGCTGCACGGCACCTGGGTGACCCTGAAACTCTCGGCGCTGTCGCTGCTGGTCAGCATGCTGCTGGGTTTGCTCGGTGCGGCGGCCAAGCTTTCGCCGCTGCGGCTGCTGAACCTGCCGGCAACCTTTTACACCACGCTGATTCGCGGTGTACCGGACCTGGTGTTGATGTTGCTGATCTTCTACAGCCTGCAAGGCTGGCTGAGCAGCCTGACCGAGTTCATGCAATGGCCGTACATGGAAATCGACCCGTTCGTGGCCGGTATCGTGACCCTGGGATTTATCTACGGCGCGTATTTCACCGAGACCTTTCGTGGCGCGATCCTCAGTGTCCCTCGGGGGCAACAGGAGGCTGGTGCGTCGTTTGGCCTGAGCCGTTGGCAGCGGTTTTACTGCGTGGTGTTCCCGCAGATGATGCGCTTTGCCTTGCCGAGTCTGGGCAACAACTGGCTGGTGCTGCTCAAGGCTACGGCGCTGGTGTCGATCATCGGCTTGTCGGACCTGGTCAAGGTCGCGCAGGAGGCCGGCAAAAGCACCTTCAACATGCTGGATTTTCTGTTGCTGGCGGCAGCGCTGTACCTGCTGATCACCAGCGCTTCGAACTATGTCTTGCGCGTGCTTGAACGGCGCTACAACCAGGGCGTGCGAGGGATGACGCGATGATCGAATTGATCTCCGAATACTGGAAACCTTTCCTGTTCAGTGACGGCTACAACTTCACCGGTTTGGCCATGACCTTATGGCTGCTGGTGGTGAGCATCGTGCTCGGCTTCTGCCTGTCGCTGCCGCTGGCCATCCTGCGCACGTCGCGCTGGGGGCTTTTGCGCTGGCCGGTGCAATTGTTTACCTATGTATTTCGTGGCACGCCGCTGTATATCCAGTTGCTGATTTGCTACAGCGGGATCTACGGCATCGCGGTGGTCCGCTCGCAGCCGCTGCTGGAAGCGTTCTTTCGCGATGCGATGAACTGCACCTTGCTGGCGTTCACCCTCAACACTTGCGCCTACACCGTCGAGATCTTCGCCGGGGCGATCCGCAGCATTCCCTACGGTGAAATCGAGGCGGCCCATGCCTATGGCCTGAGTGGCTGGCGTTTGTATGTGAAGTTGATTCTGCCTTCGGCGTTGCGTCGGGCGCTGCCTTACTACAGCAACGAAGTGATCCTGATGCTGCACGCCACGTCGGTGGCGTTCACCGCGACCATTCCGGACATCCTCAAGGTTGCCCGGGACGCCAATGCCGCGACCTTCATGACCTTCCAGGCCTTCGGTATCGCCGGGCTGCTGTACCTCGCGCTGTCATTTGGCCTGGTCGGCGCGTTTCGTCTCGCAGAGAAGCGCTGGCTGAATTTCCTCGGGCCGGCTCACTGAGATCCGGAACCGGTTTTTTCCCTCCCTCTTTCTGTCCAGAACGCTGTCGCCAACGGCAGCGCTCCAGGAGTGTTGCATGTACAAACTGACCGTTGAAAATCTGTATAAACGCTTCGGTGACAACGAAGTACTCAAGGGCGTCTCGTTGAATGCCCGCGCCGGTGATGTGGTGAGCATGATTGGCGCCAGTGGCTCCGGCAAAAGCACTATGCTGCGGTGTATCAACTTCCTTGAACGGGCGGATGAAGGAGCCATCGAGCTGGACGGCGAGCGGATTGTCACCCGCCAGGCGCCCGGTGGCATGCGGGTTGCCAACCCGGCGCAGTTGCAGCGCTTGCGCACGCGGCTGGCGATGGTGTTTCAGCACTTCAACCTGTGGAGTCATCTGACGGTGCTGGAGAACATTATGCTGGCGCCGTGCAAAGTCCTGGGCGTCAGCCGCAAGGACGCTGAAGTCAGCGCCCGGGCGTACCTGGACAAGGTCGGTCTGCCGCAACGCGTGGCCGAGCAGTACCCGGCCTTCCTGTCCGGCGGCCAACAACAACGGGTGGCGATTGCCCGGGCATTGGCGGTGGAACCACAGATTCTGTTGTTCGACGAGCCGACCTCGGCCCTCGACCCGGAGCTGGTGGGTGAAGTATTGAAGGTGATTCAGGCGTTGGCTGAAGAAGGCCGGACCATGTTGATGGTGACCCACGAAATGGGCTTTGCCCGGCAGGTGTCCAGCCAGGTGCTGTTCCTGCATCAAGGCCGGGTCGAGGAGCAGGGCGATGCAACGATTCTCGACCAGCCGAAAAGCGAGCGTTTACAGCAATTTTTATCGGGCCGTTTGAAGTGAGGCAAGGCGTACATGGCGGACATCCGCGATATGTCGATCGTGCTTGATCGTATCGATCAGGCAATCATTGAGGTGCTGCGCCACGAAGGGCGCATCACCTATCAGAAGCTTTCCGAGCGCGTGCACCTGACGCCAAGGCCATGCCTTGAGCGGGTGCGCAAGCTCGAACAGCTCGGCGTCATTCGTGGCTACGGGGCGATTCTCGACGAGAAAAAACTGACCCCCGGTCTGTCGTTGCTGGTGCTGGTGGCACTCTCGAACCAGAGCGGGCGCGCCGCGCAGAAAGCCTTCGAAGCCAAAGTCCGCGCCTGCCCGCAGGTGCTGGAGTGCCAATTGATCAGCGGCGCCTTCGACTACAGCCTGCGGATGCGCTGTCGCGACATGGAACACTACCGGGTATTGACCGAAGTCTGGTTCGACGACCCGGACCTGCACATCGACAAACTGGTCAGCCATCCTGAGCTGGCGATGGTCAAAACCTCCACCTAGAACGGGCCCAGCGCCGCAGTTCCGTAGCAGCAGGCTGCGCCAGCTGCTACGGTAATCAGCGATTTCAGACGATTTATCACGCCCGCCAAATCGGCTGCAAGCCACCCCGTTTTCAGCCATTTCCAGCACCAACTCCCTCCTTATCAGCCGGGTTTTTCCGGCGCCGAATCAGACAATGAGCACCTCTCAACCCTCATTGATTCTGTGCCCATGCAAACCACCAATACCGTTTTGATGATTCGCCCGACACGTTTCTCCTTCAACCAGGACACGGCCGCCAACAACCGTTTCCAGCGTCCGGCGGCTGCAGCCGAAGACGTACAACTCAAGGCCCTGCAAGAGTTCGACGGCTATGTCGCAGCCCTGCGCGAGCACGGCGTTGAAGTCATGGTGCACAACGACAGCGAAGCCCCGCACACCCCGGACTCGATCTTTCCGAACAATTGGTGGAGCAGCCATCCCGACGGCACGCTCGTGCTGTACCCGATGCAGGGTCACAACCGGCGCCTGGAGCGCGACAAAGGCGTACTCGACTGGCTGCGCGATGCCTACCGCATCGAGCAATTGCTCGACCTCTCCGACCTTGAGCAGCAGGACGTGTTCCTCGAGGGCACCGGCAGCATGGTCCTCGATCGCGAACAGCGGATTTGCTACGCCGGCTACTCGACCCGCACCCACGCGAAGGCGTTGGATCAGGTGGTTGAGCACCTCGGCTATGAGCTCTGCGCGTTCAACGCAGTGGACCGTCACGGTGTGCCGATCTATCACACCAATGTGATGATGAGCGTCGGCAGGCAACTGGCGGTGGTCTGTCTGGAGTCGGTCAGCGACCTGGACGAACGCAATGCACTGCGCTCACGCCTGGAATGCAGCGGCAAGCAAGTCTTGACCCTGAGCTTCGATCAACTGGAGTCGTTCGCCGGCAACATGCTTGAAGTGCACAACGCCGCTGGCGAGCCGTTGCTGGTGATGTCGCGCACGGCCTGGCGGTCGCTGCATGCCGACCAGCGCCGGATGGTCGAAGCGTACGCCAAACCTCTACCGGTAAACATCGACACCATCGAGCGGATTGGCGGCGGCAGCGCGCGCTGCATGCTCGCGGAAGTCTATCTGCCTAAACGCGTGAGCCCACAGGAGCAGCATTGATGATCGTCCGTCCTGCAACAATGAATGACCTGCCGGCGTTGCTGGCACTGGCCCACAGCGCCGGCGCCGGTTTGACCACCTTGCCCGCCGATGCCGGGCGTTTGCGTCAGCGCCTGGAATGGGCTGAAAAAACCTTCGCCGGTGAAGCCGAACGGGCTGATGCCGATTACCTGTTTGTGCTGGAGGCCGACAACGGCGAAGCTGTCGGTATCTGCGCCCTGGCTGGCGCGGTCGGGCTGCGCGAGCCTTGGTACAACTACCGGATGGGGCTGTTTGTCGCCGCGTCGAAAAACCTCGGGATCAACCAGCAATTGCCGACGCTGTTTCTCGGCAATGACATGACCGGGCAATCGGAGTTGTGCTCGTTGTTCCTGCACGCCGGTCATCGCAGCGGTCTGAATGGTCGTTTGCTGTCCAAGGCGCGGTTTCTGTTTCTCGCCGAATTTCGCCAGTACTTTGGCGACAAAGTGATCGCCGAGATGCGCGGTTACTCGGACGAAGACGGCGTCTCGCCGTTCTGGGAAGGGCTGGGCCGGCACTTCTTCAAGATGGATTTTGCCGACGCCGACTACCTCACCGGGCTGGGCAACAAGACCTTCATTGCCGAACTGATGCCGAAGTTCCCGCTGCCGACCTGCCTGCTGCCCGAGGCTGCGCGGGAAACGATCGGCCGGGTTCATCCCAACACCGAACCGGCGCTGGGGATGCTCAAGGCTGAAGGGTTCGAGCACAAGGATTACATCGACATCTTTGACGGCGGCCCGCTGATCGAGTGCGCCACCGGCGACATTCGCGCGGTGCGTGACAGCCAGGTATTGCAACTGAGCATCGGCACGCCGGGAGAGCAGGCGGCGGTGTATCTGATTCACAACCGCCAGTTCGCCGATTGCCGGATCACCGCCGCGCCAGCGCGGGTCGCCGCCGGGACCTTGATTGTCGATGCCCACACCGCCAAGGCACTGGGCTTGACGGCCGGTGCTTCGGTGCGCGCCGTCAGCCTGGCCGTGCCGGCGCGACAGCAGTCGGCTGCCTAATGGTTTAGTGGCTAAGGCCGAGTGCCAAACACTTCACTGATGCTGCGGCGTTTGGCATGCAGCTCGCTGGCGTGGATCAACTGCTCAAGGTCCTCGGGCGTGACGTCGAAGAACTCCTGCATGTCGGCCAGGGCCAGCTTGAGGTCTTCGGCGGTAATCGCCAGCGCGTCTGCGGGCGGATGATCTGCGGGCACCTTGGCGACCGGTTCACTGTGGCCCTTGGGGTAACGGATCCGCGTCAGGTTGTTATAGAAAAGGGCGCTGAGCAGCATGCACGTCGCGGCGAGCATCACCGGCCCGAGTTCGCACCATTCCATCGCGATGGTCGCCGGGTCCGCCACCACCAGCAGCAACGCCAACGCACCCGCCGGCGGGTGCAGGCAACGCAGCCAGCACATCAGAATCAACGCCATGCCAGCCGCCAGGCAGGCACTGCCCAGCGTGCGCCCAAGCACATGGGCCACCAGCAGCGACACCACCGCTGCACACAAATAGCCGCCGAGAATTGACCATGGCTGCGCCAGTGCGCCGGAAGACACGGCGAACAGCAACACCGCCGAAGCGCCCAACGGCCCGATCAAGTGCAAGGCCACATCCATGCCGAACACCTGGCCACAGAGCCAGACGCTCAGCAGCGTGCCCAGCGACATGCCGATGGCGGCACGGCTCCATTCAGAGGGGCGGGTGTTGACGGCAGCGGGTATCCAGCGAGCGAGCATAACGAAAACGATCCAGTGGCAAAGAACGGGCAAAAAGAAGGGCTTGTCTGGATCACCAGAAAGCCCTTTAAACGTTCCAACATTTGGGGGAGGAACCGGCACAGTGTGCCGATCTATCTCACCCCTGACAAATTCATATTAATGAGCTTTCAGTGCATTTATTTTGAAGTGTGGCGACGCGCCGACCACTCAGGAAACACAGCAATCCGCCCATGGCGGTCAGTGCGCTGAGGGCATAAAACATCGTCGCCGGTGCCGTGTGGGTCAGCAAAAAGCCGCAAATCACCGGGCTCGCCGCACCGCCCAATGCCGCCAGGTTCTGCGCGCCGTAGTAGCTGCCGCGCAGTTCTTCCGGTGCCAGGGTATCGACGAACAGGAACTCTGCCGGGTAGATGATCATTTCGCCAAGGGTGAAGACAAACATCGCCAGGCACCACTGCACCAGGTTCTGCGCAAAGCTGAAGCCGATCAATCCGAAGATGAACAGGCTGCTGCCGATAACAATCCAGTAACGCAGCTGTTCGCGTTTAAGGAATCGGCCGATCTGGTACTGCAAGAGAATCACGCTGATCGCGTTGCAGGCGAGGATCGCGGCCATGGTTTTCAGCGCAATGTGCTCGTTTTGCGTCACCAGCAGGTATTGCGACAGGTACAGGGTGAAACGTCCGTGCACCACGGTGCTGAGCAGGCAGCCGCAGGTGAACATGATCAGTGTGCGGTCGTTCTTCAGGGTCACCAGGGTTTTCAGAAAGCTCTGTGGCTGGCCAACAGCCGCTTCCTTGGCCGATCCGGGAATCCCTCTCATCAGGAAGGTGCTGAAAAAAGCGATGCCACCGGCAATCAGGAACGGTGCCAATGGCTGCCCCCCGGCAATCACCACCCCCAGCATCGGGCCGGTGGCGTAGCCAATGTTGGTCAGGGTATAGCGCAATGAAAAGGCCTTGGCCCGCTGGCCCATCGGCAGATTTTCACTGAGGATCGCTTTCGAGCCGATCAGAAACAGCGCCGAAGCGGTTTCGGTAATCACCAGCGTCAGCGTGGTCAGGTAAAGGTTGTGGGCGAAGGTCAGCAGGACAAAACCAACGGCGCTGGAAAGCATCGCCAGAATCAGCAACCGGCGTTTCTCCAGGCGGTCGATGATGTAACCGCCATACAGCGCGAGCAGGGTGGCGATGAACACCGCGATGCCCAACAGCAGGCCAACGTCCTGCTGATTCAGGCCCAGCTTGTTGCTGAGGAACAGCGTCAGCAACGGGCTGGTGATGGCGCGGCTGACGACGATGGTCAGCGAACAGATCATCAGGCGGCGAATAACGAGCGAGTAAGTAGCCACGGTGGTACGAATGTCCTTATTCAATGATCTCGATCAACGTACCGACCGATTGCAGTTTTTCCAGTTGCCACAACCGCTCCAGCAACCCGGTCGCCTGTTCCACCGGCAGCACCCGCGTCGCCAGGCTGAGGAATTTCTCCTCCAGCGCTGCATCACTCAACGGATTCCCCGGCGCGCCCAACGGCACCTCGACACACAGGCTTGCCGTGCGACCATCGCGGCTGCGAATGCTCACGACCGGCTCGCCATCCTCTGACAGTTGCGGATCCACGACAAGGTGAATGCGCGACATCCAATGCGCGATTTCTGAGGTACTGCGTTGTTCGTCGTCATAGGCCTCAAGCCGGCAATGACCATGGACCAATCGAGCAGCGAGGGCATATGGCAGGCTCATTTGCGCGGCGGCCAAACTGCCGATATCGCGCCCGCCGCACATCTCGTTGAGAAAACCACACAGCGACACCTGAACGTCTTCCAACTCACCGGCTTCGATCTGCAATTGCTCCAGCAACAAACCCAAGGCATCGATGGCCGAATGCGTGCCACGGCATGATGCGTAGGGCTTGATCGAGCAGCGGGCGAGTTTCCACACCACCCCAAGGTCTGCGTCCAGCGCCTCGGGTTGCGCGTATTCCGCCGCGAGGGTCTTGAGAAAGCCGCCCCAGACGTCATCGAACAACTTGGTTGGCCCGCTGATCCCTTGCTCGGCAAACCGCGCTGCCAGCAATCCACCTTCGGCAGCGCGGCCGCTGTGGAGCTTTTTACTGTGCGAGCCGTCGTGGATAAACGCCCAGAGGCCGCCGCTGAAACTGCCGGCAATGCCTAGTGCGGCGAGGGTTTGTGCCGGATCAAGACCGAGTATTCGCGCACTGGCCGCTGCCGCGCCGAACACCCCGCAGGTGGCGGTCGAATGCCAACCGGCGCCGTTGTGCGCCGAGTAACCACCACAGGCCTCAAGCACCCGCCGACCGATCTCGTAGCCGATCACTACGGCGGTAATCAGCTCGCGGCCATTTACCGGCGTAGGCCTCAGGCTGACCGCTGCCATCACTGCGGGCAACACCACCGCGCCGGAGTGATCGCAGCCGCCGGTATCGTCCAGTTCCAGCGCATGGGCGGCAATCCCATTGAGCATCGCTGCCTGCGCGGCGCCGACATACTGCGCAGTGCCCCAGACCAGTGTTTGGCCAGTTTCATTGGCAAAGGTTTGCCGGACGGTGACGGCAATCTCACTGGCGGCCCCGGCCAGGATCGCGCCGACGGTATCCAGAATGTGTCGCTTGGCTTGTGCCACCAATGCCGGCGGCAAGTCTTCGAAACGGGTCTCGACGCAGAATTGCGCCAGGCGCTGCAATCGTTCACTCATGGCAAGTACGCTCGATAATGCCGCTCATACACGGCGGCTGGATGCTCCTCGTCCATCGGCACAGCGCGCTCGGCCCACCATTGGACGACGTCGCCAGCCGTGGCGATCCACACGTCGTCGTGTTGCTGGATACCCAGCAGCAACTCGCGCAGGACACCGATGCGTCCCGGGGTTGCGATGATCTCCGGGTGCAGGCGCAGCACGTAGCACAGGCCAAAACGATGAAACCCGGCAAAGTCCATTTGCAGGTTGGCCAAGGTATGGCTGTAAGAAGCAATCCGCGATTGCGCGGGTGGGACTGCCGGGCTCAGGTTGAACGCGAAGTACGGTTCGTCCTCCAGTTCATAGTGCATTGGCAGTTCGATCACCTCGGGCGCCGTTGGATGGGCGAACGGCAGATCATCGCCGCGCCAGCAGGACGACCAGCGAATGCCTTGCTCGCGTAACGCTTCGGTAAACCCCGGTGCCCAGTTGCCGGCGGGAATCCGGAAGCCCGTTGGACGCTGGCCGGTAATGTCGGCCAGTGCCCGACAGCCGTGCTCTAGGGCAACCGTCTGCTCTGCGAGGCTCAGGGTGTCGTAGTTCTGATGACGATAACCGGCGCAGGCAATTTCATGACCGGCGGCCTGGATCGAGCGGATATGGTCCGGGTTCTCTTCGGCAACGATACCCGGCACGCACCAACTGCTGGCAACCCCCAACTCCTTGAACAGTGCGAGCAAGCGTTCGACCCCGCGCTGGGTACCGTAGCGCCACACCGACAGGGTCTTGTCGCGGCCGGCGACTTCCGGGGCCTGGGTCAGGATGCCGTGTACGTCGTTGTAGTCGACGGTCAACACTACGGCGCACCGGTAGCCTTTGGGCCAGGTCGTCGAATCAGCCATGTTGATGCTCCTTGAGCCACCAGTGGGCGACATCGCGGCAGGTGGCGAACCACACGTCATCACGCTGGCGCATGTGTTCGAAAAGTTTCTCCAGCAGCAGAATGCGCCCCGGTTTACCGGTGATCTTCGGGTGGAAGAGGGTGGTCAGGCACAGTCCTTCATTCATCGCACCGTCGAATTCGCGGCACCAATTGTCGAGGGTCAGCTCATAGCTGGCGGTACGGTCCAGCCCCGAGGGAAAGTCCGGCGCGCGGGTGTAGGCGATGGAGGCGTAATCGTCCATTTCCCAGCGGCCGGGGATTTCCACCAACGGGGTATCAAAGCCCGGCACGTTCACCAGGTACGGCCGGTCATCGCCGCGCATGCTGCTGGAATAAGTGACGCCGGCTTCCACCAGCATGGCCGGCGTCTCGGCCCGCCAGTCGCCGGACGGGGTGCGAAAGCCTTCTGCGCGGATGTTCAAATGCTGCCAGAACACCTCGCTGCATTTATTCATGACGTCCTTTTGCTGCTCCAGCGTCAGCGCGTAAAAGGACTCGTGTTTGTAGCCGTGGTAAGCCACTTCATGCCCGCGCTCGATGATCGACTGGCACTGTTTCGGCCAGTTCTCCACGACCCAGGCCGGGACGAAGAAGGTGGTCGGGATGCGGAACTCATCAAGCAGGTCGAGTATCCGTGGCAAGGCCCGATACGGCCCGTAACCGCCAAAACCGAAATACTCGGGCTTGTGCCAGATCGAACCATTGAGCATCGCATCGCCGGTCGGGCCGTCGAGATCGAAGGCCAGGGCCAGGCAAGCGTTGTGGCCATCGGGCCAAGTCGGTTGAGGCGAGGAGGACATCGTGGCGCTCCAGTAATTTATGGGTGTAACACCCGTTGCATCCGTAACCCGCGTAACACTCGTAACCCCCGTAGCAGCTGCCGAGCCTGCGAGGCTGCGTTCGGTGGCGTAGCCGCCGCGAAATCAGATGACGCATTCTTTCAGGTAAACCGCGTACACAGACTTGCGAGGACTGCGTTCTCGAACGCAGCCTCGCAGGCTTGGCAGCTGCTACGAGGCAACGTATTTCAGCGTTACTTCCCGGCGTTGATGGTCACCGTCTTGATGGCACCCAACTCCAGATCCCACTTCTTCAAGATCGCCTGATAGCTGCCGTCATCAATCATGCTTTGCAGCGCGACTTTCACTGCCTCGCTCAACTCAGGTTTTTTCTTGCTGACGCCCAAACCGCTGAACTGCACCGAGATCGGCGCCCCCACGGTCTTGTAGGTGTCTTTTTCCTGGGTCTTCAGATACGACAGGGTTTCGCTGCCCTGCATGGCCGCATCGATGCGGCTCTGGCGCAGCTGCGCACGGGCGTCGGCGGAGCCTTCGGTGCCGATCACATTGATCGCCGGTTTACCCTTCGCTTCGCAGTTGGCCTTGCTCCACTCAGCGATTTCCGCCGGGAAAGTGGTACGTCGGCTGGTCCCGACTTTCTTGCCGCACAGGTCGGCAATTTCGTTGGTGTCCTTGTTCTTTTGCAGGGTGTAGAACTGCGGCCCGCTGGTGAAGTAGTCAACGAAGGTCACGCTCTGCTGACGCTCGGCGGTGTCGGTCATGCCCGACAGCACCACGTCCACACGGTCGGTGGTCAGGGCGTTGATCATTTGCTCGAAGCCGGTTTCCTGCCATTTGATTTTCACCCCCAGACGCTCGGCCAAGGCGTTGCCCAGGTCGTAGTCCAGACCGGTGAGGGTGTTGGTGGCCGGGTCCTTGAAATCCATCGGCGGATAGTTGGGCATGATCGCCACGACGATTTCGCCCTTGGCCTTGATGCTCGCGGGCAAATCAGCTGCCCAGGTCATCGAAGAGGCCATCAGGCCAGCCACTACTGCAGGGATAAGGAGGTTTTTCATGGTCGTTCTCTTTTTGAGTTGTCGTTAGGTGCGAACGGCAGAAATGAAGCTTTGGGTGCGCGGGTTTTGTGGACTTATTAGTATTTCTTCGGGGCTTCCTGCCTCCACGATCTGCCCGCCATCCATGAACACCATGCGATTGGAAACCTCGCGGGCGAAGCCCAGTTCATGGGTGACGACGATCATGGTCATGCCGGTCTGCGCCAGATCGCGCATCACCGACAGCACCTCACCGACCAGTTCCGGGTCGAGTGCCGAAGTGGGTTCATCGAACAGCATCAGCTTGGGCCGCATGGCCAGCGCCCGGGCAATGGCTACCCGTTGTTGCTGACCACCGGAGAGTTCGATCGGGTAGCTGTTGCGCTTGTCGGCCAGGCCGACGCGGGCCAGCAGTTCCAGGGCTTCTTCGTGCGCTTCCTTGGGCGAGCGCTTGAGCACCTGACACGGGCCTTCGACGATGTTTTGCAGCACAGTCATGTGCGGAAACAGGTTGAAACGCTGGAACACCATGCCGGTGGCTAGCCGCTGCCGGGCGATCTGCGACTCGTTGAGTTCATGCAGTTTGTTGCCGACGACGCGGTAGCCCACCAGTTCGCCGTCGACCCAGAGGCCGCCCTTGTCGATCTTTTCCAGCTGATTGACGCAGCGCAGCAGGGTGCTCTTACCAGAGCCGGACGGGCCGATGATGCACAGCACTTCGCCTTGCTCGACTTCGATGTTGATGTCCTTGAGCGCGTGGTACTGGTCGTAATATTTGTTCAGGCTCACGGCCTTGACGATGCTTCTCATGTCGGACTCCTCAAGAACGCTTGCCGGCGCCGCGAGCGAAACGACGCTCCAGACGGCTTTGACCAAAGGACAGGACTGTGACGGCGGCCAGGTACCAGATACCCGCGACGATCAGTAATTCCATGACCCGGGCGTTGGCGTAGTAGATGTTCTGGGCGTTGTAGAGCAGTTCCGAGTACTGGATCACGCTGGCGAGCGAGGTCATCTTGACCATGCCGATGAACTCGTTGCCGACCGGTGGAATGATGATGCGCATGGCCTGCGGCAGAATGATCCGGCGCAGCGCTTGCAGGCGCGGCATGCCGATCGACTTGGCCGCTTCGTACTGACCGGTGTCCACCGAGAGCAGGCCGGCGCGCACCACTTCAGCGGTGTAGGCGCCCTGGTTGATGCTCAGGCCCAGCAGTGCGGCGACGAAGGGCGTCATCAGGCTGACGGTATCGAGTTCGAACAGCCCGGGAATGCCGATGGTGGGAAATATCAACGCCAGGTTGAACCACAACAGCAGTTGCAGAATCAGTGGCGTACCGCGAAACAGCCAGGTGTACGTCACCGCGACATAGCGCAGGATCGGGTTCGCCGACATGCGCATAACAGCGGTGATCACCCCGAAGACAATCCCCAGCGCCATCGCCAGCACGGCCATGATAATGGTGTTGAGCAAGCCGAACAGAATCGCCTGGGAGGTCAGGAACTGGCCGATGTACGACCACTCGATCTTGCCCTCGGCGAAAGCCCTGACCAGGCCGACGATGGCGACGACGATCAGCGTGGCGAAGAAGATCCGCCCGTAGTAGCGCCGAGGTACATGCTCGTACTGAGTGATGTCGAACTGGTTTTCGGCTTTTTTGCGCTCCGCGAGGAGCTCTGCCTGAGTCTGGTTCATTTCGGTTCTCCGAACACGGGTGTTTCAGATCAACACAATCCCTGTAGGAGCAAGCTTTGCTCCTACAGGGGGTTGGTGCTTTATTCAGAGGCGGAAGCCTTGATAGTTTTCGGCCCATTGCTGCTGTGCGGCGAGGGCGGTTTTCAAGCGGCCGATCTGTTCACGGACCTGCTGCGGCGCGGTTCCGCCCCAGCCACTGCGGGCAGCGATGGCGGCTTCCAGGGTCAGGCTGTCGCGAACTTCGGGGGTCAGGCGCACATCGATCTCGGCCAGCAGCGCCGGTGAGGCTTCCCACAGTTCGATATCGTGTTTCTCACAGGCCTGAACCAGCGCTCCGGTGATTTCGTGGGCCTCCTTGAACGGCACACCGCGCACCGCCAGCCAGTCGGCGACCTCGGTGGCGAGAGTGAAGCCCAGCGGTGCCTGGCGACGCAGCTCTTTGACATTGACCTTCATGGTCGCAACCATCCCGGCCATGGCTGGCAGCACCAGCAGCAGGGTGTCGACGCTGTCGAGCACACCGTTCTTGTCTTCGCTCAAATCGCGGTTGTAAGACAGCGGCAGGGATTTGAGGGTCGACAGCAGACCGGTCAGGTTGCCGATCAAACGGCCGGCCTTGCCCCGCGCCAGTTCAGCGATGTCCGGGTTTTTCTTCTGCGGCATGATCGAACTGCCGGTGGCGTAGGCATCGTCCAGCGCAACCCAGCGAAATTGCCGCGAAGACCACAGGCAAAACTCTTCGGCCAGACGCGAGATGTTGACGCCGAGCATGCTCGCAACGAACAGGAACTCGGCAACGTGGTCTCGGCTGGCCACGGCGTCGATGGAGTTTTCGCAGACACCGCTGTAGCCCATTTCCTTCGCCGATTGCTGCGGCTGACGGGCGATAGCCGAACCGGCCATGGCCGCTGCACCCAATGGCGACAGGGAAGTGCGCACGTCCCAATCCACCAGACGTTGCACATCGCGCAGCATCGACTGGGCGTGGGCCAGCAAGTGATGGGCAAACACGATCGGTTGCGCCTGTTGCAGGTGAGTGAAACCCGGGCAAATGCTGTCGATGTGCAGCTCGGCCTGCTCGACCAGCGCCTGTTGCAGGGCCAGCACTTCGGTGGTCAGGGTGCGAGCGTGATCACGCAGAAACAGCCGCAGATCGTTGGCGGTCTGGTCGTTGCGCGAGCGTCCGGCGCGCAGCTTGCCACCCAGCGCCCCAAGGCGTTCAGTCAGCAGGCGCTCGATGAAGGTGTGGACGTCTTCGTCATCCAGCGTCGGGCTGACAAAGCCAGCACGGAAGTCTTCACCGATACGCTCCAGCGCATCGAGCATGGTTTGGGTTTCCTGTGCATCGAGCAAACCGGCGCGGTGCAGTTCCCCGGCATGGGCCTTGGAACCGGCCAGGTCGTAAGGGGTGAGGCGGAAGTACCGCTCAGGGCAGCGGGACAGGGCTGCCAGGGCTTCGGATGGACCGCTTTTGAAACGCGCCCCCCACAAACGATCGGTTGCTTGAGTCATTGTTGTTTTCCTCGTCGGTAACACGAACTGATGTCGTTACGCAGAGCCTTGAACACTCGCCGGGATCGTCCGGGCGTGGTTCGGCTCATGCAGTTTTCAAGAGGGCAGTTGCAAGTGGCGAGAGCTGATCGAAGTGTCAGCTTTTAATAGTTTCGAATCAGCGAGTTGGCGCTGATCGGGGGGAATTATTGGGAGTTGCCAAGCCTGGTTTTCTGTGTTCATTATTATTAGCCAGCGTTGTTTTTGTTGTTGGACACAGACTGTTGAATCGGGCGCCAGAGGTAAATAAGCATTATGGAAACCCCACTTTCCAATTCGGGAAACCCGCCGTTGAAAACGGCCCATCGAGCGCCTTTGGCCCTGAGCGGGCTGGACTTCAAACTGCTCAAAGTGTTCAAGGCAGTGGTCGAGGCCGGAGGTTTTAGTGCGGCTCAAAACGAGCTGAATGTGGGGCTGGCAGCCATCAGCAAACAGATCTCCGACCTTGAGATTCGCATTGGCATGCGCCTGTGTACTCGGGGTCGAGAGGGGTTTAATCTGACCGAAGAAGGGCGCCTGGTCTATCAGGCGTCGATTGACTTATTTGCCTCGGTCGACAACTTTCGAGACAAGCTTAGTTGCGCTCAAAATGAATTGATTGGCGACTTGGGAGTAGGGGTGATCGACAATACGATTACCGATGAAAACTCTCCGTTAGTTGCTGCATTGAAACGAATAAATGAAGAGTCGCCGAAGGTACGCTTTCAACTTCAGGCCTCGCAACTGGATGAAGTGGAAAGAGGCGTTGTAGAAGGGCGGTTGGTCGCCGGAATAGTGCCGGTTTATCAGAAAAGAGAAGAGTTCGATTACTTCACGTTGTATGAAGAAAGATCAGAGGCCTACTGCGCGGTGGGGCACCCGTTGTTCAGCGTTCCGAATGAGCAGATGGGCGAAGATGTGCTCAAGCAGCATGAGTTCATCAACCATCGCTACGCCATCCACCGAGACAAGCTGACGTTTGCCCGGTACGACAGTTTTTCCGCCTCGGCATCACAGGTCGAAGCGGTCGCCATGCTGATCAAAACCGGGCGCTTCCTGGGTTTTCTGCCACAGCACTATGCCGCGACTCTGGTTGCACAAGGCACGTTCAGAGCCCTGCGGCCGGACCTGATCAGTTTCAATACACCGTTCAATTTGATCCTGCGGCACAACACGGTGCGCAGTCCGTTGGTCAAGGCGTTTGCCCAAGCGTTGGGGGTGGATCTGAAGGCAGGTGTCTGAAATCAAGCGTGAATGCCAACTGGGTTGATAGCCGCTGATAACTCGGCGGAGTTGTCGCAGGCTTTGGCGTTTATAGCGCCTGCCAGGCAGTGTCGAACAGTTTTAAAAATGTTCGACGGACAAGTAAAACAGCGACTCTGTTTCACCTGAAGTATTGGCTGATATCGGTTCGAGACTGTTCGACGCAAGACCGGTTGATGACATGAAAGTGCTGGCCACAGGACAATGGTTCCTGCGGCTATCTCCCGCCGATACATACCCTTTACGATTTGATGCAATAACGCATCGCACACCGTCGGGCGCCAGGCAATCCATGGGCGATTTCCGCCTCCAGCACTGCCTGCAAGCGTTGATCGAGATCGAAAAATGCCAGGGTTTCAAAGCCGAACCGCTGATAAAACGGCTCGTTCCACGGCAGTTCGCGAAAGGTCGTCAGCGTCAGCGCGGTCAACCCGCTATGGCGTGCGTACTCAAGGGCGGTCTGCAACAACCTGCGCCCCAGGCCCTGGCCCTGAAACGCGCTGCTGACAGAAACCTCCTGGATATGCAGTTCGGTATCGACGGCATGGGCGCTGAGAAAACCCACGATTGATCCATTGGCCATCTCGGCAACCCAGACCTGCGCGGACTCTATGGCGCGCAGGTGCTGTTCGACGCTGGTCACGGGGGCGTCGGCAAGCCAGGCAAGTTCAGGGTCATTACGGAAGAGAATGGCAGCTGAGCGCTCTACGGCGGGCAGTGCGCTGGCATCGTCGAATTGGGCACGGCGGAGGGAGGGAGTCATGGGCGCAAGCTTAAGCAAGCGCCCAGACGATGTGCAACCCGTTCAGGGCTGCACGGGTACCAGATGCAGCAGGACGTAATCGTCCTTGTCGAAGTTCCCGTTCAGCACTGGTTGCAATGTTGCCAACCGAGAGCCTTTCAGGGCCTCGTAGTCACTTTTTTCCATCACCAGCCAGGCAGGGCCTTTCAGGTTTTCCAGTTCTTGCACTGAATGAGTGAAGACCGGGAACAGATCTTGCTCGACGTTGACCATGAACTTGATCGCCTTGGCGTCTTTGCCCATGGCGTGCAAGACCACAGGCGCCGGGTCTTTCTGGATCAGCTCAAAGGCTGCACGACTGAACGTACGGGTGTCGAAGAGCCTGCGCTCTGCGGGCTCGAACACCAGAATGTAGGTCGACCACAACGCCAGCACTGCGGTGAACGCCAGGCCCACTGCACGTACGCGTGGCTTGAACAACAGCCCCAGTGCGATCACCTGCAACACCCCGAGAATCGTCATCACCGCCGTCACCGAGGTGAGATGTTCCGGGAAGCGTCGCTTGGCGACCAGCAGCCCGACGATCAGCAGGCCAGGAATAAGTAGCCACAGGCCCTGCATCAGGCCGCGCAACCACTGGAATACCCGGCCCTGCGCGCCCTGGAACGGGTACGCGGCAATGATCGCGGCCATCGGCAGCATCGGCAGCATGTAGCGGGCTTTTTTCGCCATCGGAATCGACAGGCCAATCATCACGACCAGCCCGGCAGCGGTGCACAAGGTCAGCAGGCGCAACGCCGGTCCGCGATCCTTGCGGCCGAACAGCAAGACCGCGGCCAGCACCACGACTGCCAAGGGATACGCCAGCGCATAGTTGCCCAGCGAGCTGCTGAAGTAAAACAGCGGACCGCTCGCGCCTTCGCGGCCATCCATGCGCCCCATGAACTGCATGCGGATCACGTCTTGCACGAAGGTCGGACCGCCACTGGCGTTGGCCAGCCACAGCAACAAACCAATACCGGCTGCCAGCAGCAAAGCTGCCAGCAAGCCGATCGTGATCATCCGCCGCCACTGGCCATTGAGCAGGTAATAACTGCACAAGACGCCGGTAGGCACCACCAGGCCGACAGGCCCGCGAATGGCAAAACCGAGCACCAGCAACGCGAGTATCAGCGGCAGTCGTCGCGGTGCCTGAAAGTGGTCAGCGGCATAGCCCAGATAGAACACGGCGAAGGTCACGGCCGCGACCATCTGGTCGAGGGACACGGCGCGGGTTTCGGTGATGAAGGTATTGCTCAGCATCATCAAGGCAATGCTGATCAGCGCCCAGGTTCTGGAGTAGGGCGCTACCAACCGGTACATCAGCGTGACAATCGTCGCTGAGGCAATGGCGCTGGGTAACCAGGCCGTGAACGCGTTTACCTGGCCAAAGGGCAGCGAAAGCAGCCAGGTAAAAAACGTCGAGGTAGCCCAGTAATCAGCGTAAGGCTGGCCATAGGTGGTCGGGAAGAATCCCGGCCCATGGCGCAGCATTTCCTGGGCAAACAGTACAAACCGCGTGTCGAACCCGATCGCCGATTGCTGGTAGACCCCGGCGCAGAACAGCAGCAGCGCCAGTAGCCCCAGACCTAACGATTGTTGACGGATCCCTGTCGATGGATATGCGTGCACGCGGCCTCCTGGGCTTAGACGGACGAAGCTGGCCACTGTTGCTGAGGGATTGGCAGGTTGCGCGACTCGCCACGACCCATCGGGAAGTACTTGAAGCCTTTACGTGCCAGGCGTTCGGCGTCGTACAGGTTGCGACCGTCGAAGATCACCGGAGCTTTGAGACGCTCTTCGATCAACTTGAAGTCCGGCGCCTTGAACTGTTGCCATTCGGTGCAAACGATCAACGCGTCTGCGCCAACCAGCGCGGACTCCGGAGTACCCATCAGCGACAGGTTCGGTTGATCCGGGTACAGGCGTTGAGTTTCCTGCATGGCTTCAGGGTCGAATGCACGTACGTGTGCGCCGGCAGCCCACAACGATTCCATCAGCACGCGGCTTGGCGCATCGCGCATGTCGTCGGTGTTGGGTTTGAATGCCAGGCCCCAGAGGGCGAAGGTCTTGCCTTTCAGCTCGCCTTTGTAGAACGCGTTGATGCGTTCGAACAGCTTGTGTTTCTGCCGCTGGTTGATGGCCTCGACCGCTTCCAGCAGGTCGCTGGAGCAATTGGCTTCCTGGGCGCTGTGGATCAATGCGCGCATATCTTTCGGGAAGCACGAACCGCCATAGCCGCAGCCAGGGTAGATGAAGTGGTAGCCGATGCGCTGGTCTGCACCGATGCCCATGCGTACGGCTTCGATATCCGCACCCAGGTGTTCGGCCAGTTCGGCGATCTGGTTGATAAAGCTGATTTTGGTCGCGAGCATGCAGTTGGCTGCGTACTTGGTCAGCTCGGCGCTGCGCAGGTCCATGAACATGATGCGGTCATGGTTGCGGTTGAAGGGGGCGTAGAGGTCGCGCATCACTTCACGGACTTCTTCACGTTCGCAACCGATGACGATGCGGTCAGGGCGGCGGCAGTCGCTGACGGCCGAGCCTTCCTTGAGGAATTCCGGGTTGGAGACGATATCGAATTCCAGGGTGCGCCCGGCTTTTTTCAGCACGCCTTCAATGTGCGCGCGCAGGGTGTCGCCGGTGCCGACAGGAACAGTGGACTTTTCCACGAGAATCAGCGGCTCGACGCGATGGCGTGCAACTGCATCACCCACGGACAAGACATATTTCAGGTCGGCCGAGCCGTCCTCGTCAGACGGTGTGCCGACAGCGATGAACAGGACCTGACCGTGCTCGATGGCCATTTTCTCGTCGCTGGTGAAGTGCAGGCGCCCGCTCTCCAGGTTCTCCTTGACCATGCTCTCCAGCCCTGGTTCAAAGATAGTGACGTGGCCTTTCTGCAGCATTTTGATCTTGTTCTGATCGACGTCCATGCAGACGACATCATGACCGACTTCAGCCAGGACAGTCGCCTGCACCAGACCGACATAACCGCTACCAATTACACTGATTTTCATGAGGCATTCCTGACTTCTGTGGCGCGAGCAGTTCGAGAGTTGATAGTGATGACACCGAGGATGACCAAGGCCACCCCGAGTGTTTTGGAAAGACTGAAGTTTTCGTTGAACAGCGGCAGGCTGGCGGCCAATAGATACACCAGTGCATAGCTGATACTCAACAGCGAGTAGGCCCGGCCCAGCGGCAGATCGCGCAGAGCGACGAGCCAGCACAGCATGGACAGGGCGTAAGCGCAGATCGACGCAAGGACCACGCCGATCGCGAGCAAGTCGATGCTGCCGTTGCTCAGGGCCTGCAGCCACTGATCGGGCAGTGGCAAATGGCTCATGCTCCAGCGCATGCCCAACTGGGCCGCACTGACCAGCGCGACGCTGCCCATGGCAAAGCTGATTCCACGACGAAGGCTCATGCGTGCCTCCCGAGCAGAACGACGCCGGCAATGATCAGCGCAACACCGATCCAGTGACGGCGATCAATGGTTTCGTGGAAGACGAAGTGGGCGGCCAGGGTGATCAGCACAAAGTTGAGGCTGAGCATCGGGTAGGCGATACCGACTTCCAGGCGCTGCAACACCAGCAGCCATACCAGCAGGCCAAAGCCCAGGCATGCCAGCGCCAGCCACAACCACGGCGAGAGCAGTTTTTCGCTCCATCCGGAGTCCTTGCCGCGCCAGCTTTCCACGGCGTATTTCTGGGCGATCTGGCCCATGCAGGTCAGCAGACAGGCGGACAACAGCAAAATCAGGGTCATGGCGCGCTCTGTGGAATGATCAGAATGACCATGTTGCCTTGCTCGTAACGCTTGCCATCCTTGGGCAGCAGGTCGAGTTCGTGGACTTCATCGTCACCCTTGACGCGCATGACGACACCCACCGGGCCGGTCTTGCGGGCTTCGCTCATCCACTGTTGCACGTGGTCGGTATCGACCCGACGTGCCGCGGCATCCGGGTAGTCGAGGCCATATTTCACTTCGCCGATGGTGTTGTACAACGCCACTTCAGGGCGTTGCAGACGCCAGGCCGCCGCGGAGGCAGCACCCAGGTCATTGCTCAGCAGGCTTTTGGTCTGGCTGAGTTCGTCAATGTGCTGGAGGACAAACTGGTCGGGCATCTTGTTGTAGACCACCGAGTGCGGCAATGCAGCCGGCAGGATGGCGATCAGCAGTCCGCTGCCGATTGCCGGCGCAGCCCATGCGCTCAACGGTCGAACCACCAGCAACAGGTTGGACAGGATCCAGCCCATGAGCACGATGAACACCAGCACCAGGCTGTGCATTTCATCGACATACACGGGTTTTTTCAGTTGCAGGTAAACCATCGCCAGCAAGGTGGTCAGGCCGATGACCAGGTTCAGCAGGCCGTTGACCTTGAACAGCCGGCTTTGCCCCAGGTTCAGTCGGTCAATCAATGCGTTCCCCATCAACAGCGCCAGGGGCAACAGGCACGGCAGGATGTAGGTTGGCAACTTGCCTTTGCTCAGGCTGAAAAACGCCAACGGCAGGACCAGCCACAGCAGCAGGAAGCCGGTGCTGGCCTGACGTCTGGTTTGCCACGCTTGCTTGAGCGCCGACGGCAGGAATGCCGCCCACGGCAGGCTGAACGCTACCAGCATCGGCAGGTAGAACCACCACGGCGCTGCGTGCTGCGCGTCGTCACCGGCAAAGCGGCGAATGTGCTCGTGCCAGAAGAAGAAACGCCAGTAGTCGGGTTCCTGCGCATGCACGGCCAGGACCCACGGCAGGCTGACGACAATCGCGACCACGATAGCCATCGGGCCGTAGGCCAACAGTTCACGCCAGCGTTTTTGCCAGATCATGTAGGGCAGGGCGATCAATACCGGCAGCAACCAGGCGAGGAAACCCTTGGTCAGGAAGCCCATGCCGCAGGCCAGTCCCAGGGTTGCCCAACTCATCAGCCGCGCATTGCGACTGCTGCTGTCCAGCGCAAACCACAAGGCTACCAGGCTCAGGTTGACCCAGAACGTGAATTGCGGGTCGAGGTTGGAATAGCCGCCTTGACCGGCGACCACGGCGAAACTCATGTAGAGCAATGCGCTGGCGATGCTTTTACGCGGATCGTTCCAGAGCCTGCGTGCGATCAGGTAGGTCAGCACGATGCTCAAACCGGTCGCGAGTGCCGATGCGACACGCACCCCGAACAGGTTCTCACCGAACACGGCCTGGCCGATGGCGATCATCCAGTAACCGGCAATCGGTTTCTCGAAATAACGCAGGCCCATGAAATGCGGCGACACCCAGTTGCCACTCAGGAGCATTTCCTGACTGACCTGGGCGTAACGGGTTTCATCCGGAATCCACAGACCATGCGTGCCCAGCGGCAACAGATAGACCAGACCGAAAGCGATAAGCAGTAACGGCAAAGCCCAGCGTTTGCTCATGCGCCTTGCACTCCCAACCATCCTTCTCGGCCTTCAAGGGCGCCACGTATTACGCGCCCCTGAGGCAGGGTTGTCGGTTGGGCGGGCAAAAGGTTACCCAGCGGCTGGAACTGGAAGTCACGCTGACGCGCATCAACCAGCAGTTGACGGAAATCGTTTGCCATCAGAATCCCTTCTACCTCCGCATGTATCGTATATACGTTCAGCTTCGAGGGGCTGAATCGGTCAAGAATGTATGAGTTGAACTCATTGGCTGCTACGACGGGACCCACCACTTCATCGAAGGTTGGCAAGTCGACCGGAATTTGTGGCGTGCCGAGGCTGCCGTCTGCCAGCCGAGGCTGGAACAGGCTTTGTCCGCGACAGTCGCTGTTGTAACGGAAGCCAAAATGCTGCTTGGCCTCGATGACCCGCTCATCGGCACGCCAACCGGCGGCCGCCGAACAGTCCACGCGCTGCCCGATAATATCGCTGAGGGTGTCGACGCCCCGGCGAATCTGTTCGATCAGCTCGGCGTCGCTCCAGCGCCCTGCGTTGGCTTGCCAGCCGTGGTGATCCCAGGCGTGCAAACCCACTTCATGGCCAGCCGCGAGGGTCTGGCGCATCAGGTGCCCCAGGTCACGGCCGATGGGCTTGCCTGGCCAGGCGGTGCCGGCCAGCAAGATGTCCCAGCCGTACAGACCTGCGGCATTGGAGCGGAGCATTTTCCAGAGAAACTGCGGACGGATGAGGCGCCATAAATGGCGCCCCATGTTGTCCGGACCAACGCTGAAAAAAAACGTCGCCTTGACTTGTGCTTCATCGAGCATCTCCAACAACCGGGGTACCCCCTCACGGGTACCTCGGTAGGTGTCGACATCGATCCGAAGACCTGCCTGCATCAGCGCTTGTCCGCGATTTCGAGCATGGCTTCGCGCAGGAAGAAGTCCAGCGTGTTACCGATGGTTTCGCTCATCTCAACGGTTGGCTCCCAGTTCAGCAGGCGCTTGGCGTTTTCGATGCTTGGCTTGCGGTGTTCCACGTCCTGGTAGCCAGCGCCGTAGAAGGCCTTGCTCTCTACGTCGCGGAAACCGGCGAACGGAGGGAAGTTGGCGCGCAGTGGGTGAGCTTCGAACTGACGCAGCAGCTCTTCGCCCAGTTGACGGATGCTGGCTTCGTTGTCCGGGTTACCGATGTTGATGACCTGGCCGTTGCACGAATCGTTTTCGTTATCAACGATACGGGCCAGGGCTTCGATGCCGTCGGCGATGTCAGTGAAGCAGCGCTTCTGCTCGCCGCCGTCGAACAGACGGATCGGGGTGCCTTCCACCAGGTTCAGGATCAGTTGGGTGATGGCGCGGGAGCTACCGATACGTGCCGAGTCCAGACGGTCCAGGCGTGGACCCATCCAGTTGAACGGACGGAACAGGGTGAAGTTCAGGCCTTTGGCGCCGTAGGCCCAGATCACGCGGTCCAGCAGTTGCTTGGAGACCGAGTAGATCCAGCGTTGCTTGTTGATCGGACCAACGATCAGGTTCGAGGTGTCTTCGTCGAAGTTCTTGTCCTGGCACATGCCGTAGACTTCGGAAGTCGACGGGAAGATCACGCGCTTGTTGTACTTCACGCAGTAGCGAACCAGTTTCAGGTTCTCTTCGAAGTCCAGTTCGAATACGCGCAGTGGGTTGCGGGTGTATTCGATTGGAGTGGCGATGGCCACCAGCGGCAGAACCACGTCGCACTTCTTGATGTGATATTCGATCCACTCGGAGTGAATGCTGATATCGCCTTCGACGAAGTGGAAGTTCGGGTGGCTGCGCAGACGCTCGATAGCGTCGGAACCGATGTCCAGACCATAGACGTCGTACTTGTCGTCACGCAGCAGGCGCTCGGACAGGTGGTTACCGATGAAGCCGTTGACGCCGAGGATCAGTACGCGGGTACGACGCGGGGCACGGCCCGATTCAGCGCCACGCAGTACGGAACCGTCGACCAGACCGAGCTCATTGGCCAGTTGCGGGCCGCTCAGGTACAGACCGTTTTCGTTACGCTGGCCGGAAGTGACAACCAGCGAGTCTTCGCCGCAAGCGATACGCAGCGGATCAACGCTGATCACACGGCCTGGTGCCAGACCTTCGTTGCCCTTGACGACTTCAGCGCTCCAGACAATCAGTTTGTGCTCGCCCACGGCGCAGAAAGCACCCGGGTAAGGTTGGGTCACGGCGCGAACCAGGTTGAACAGCTCTTCAGCCGGCTTCTTCCAAACCAGCTTGCCGTCTGCCGCGGTACGACGACCGTAAACAGAGGCTTTGGATTCGTCCTGGGCGGTTTCGGTGATTTTGCCCTGAGCCAGCAATGGCAGGGTGTCACGCAGCAGGTTCGAAGCAGCTTCGCGCAGCTTGCCGTGCAGGGTTAGTGCGGTGTCGGCACGCTCGATCGCGACGCGTTGCTGGGCAATGATTGCGCCAGCGTCGGCACGCTTGACCATGCGGTGCAGGGTTACGCCGGTTTCGGTTTCACCGTTGACCAGTACCCAGTTTGCTGGAGCGCGGCCGCGGTAGGTTGGCAGCAACGAACCGTGCAGGTTGAACGCGCCTTTGCGGGCGGTAGCCAGCAGTTGTTCGCCCAACAGGTTGCGGTAGTAGAACGAGAACAGGTAGTCCGGGTTCAGCTTGGCAATGCGCTCGATCCACAGTGGGTGGTTGACGTCTTCCGGTGCGTGCACAGGAATGCCTTTGCGGGCGCACAGTTGAGCGACCGAGCCGTAGAAGGTGTTTTCCTTCGGATCGTCGGCGTGGGTGAACACGGCAGCAATCTCGAAACCTGCGTTGAGCAGTGCTTCGATACCTGCACAGCCAATGTCGTGATAGGCGAAAACAACAGCTTTTGAACTCATGGCGAAACCTGATCAGTAGTGGTGGAAGGCAGACCGTCGACAGTGGCAACGGGAGCAGGACTAGCGGGTTTGTTACGTAGGATTTTTTCGATAAAGAACCGCGGACGGGCGCGGACATCGCTGTACATGCGGCCCAGGTATTCACCCAGAAGGCCCATGCCGATGAATTGGCCGCCAGTGAACACAAAGAGCACGGCGAACAGTACGAAGGTGCCACCTCCTGCCCAGCTGGCGCCGAAGATCAGGCGCAGGAAGATCAGCAGGAAGGCAAACAACATGCCCAGCGCCGCCAGACTGAAACCGATGATGCTCAGCAGTCGCAGCGGGGTAGTGGTCATGCAGGTCAGCAGATCGAACATCAGGCTGATCAGGCGCATCGGGCTGTACTTCGACTCGCCATGCTCGCGCTCGGCGTGCTGCACCAGAATCTCGGTGGTGTGGCGGGCGAAGCTGTTGGCCAGGATCGGGATGAAGGTGCTGCGTTCACGGCAGGCCAGCATGGCGTCGACGATGGTGCGGCGGTAGGCGCGCAGCATGCAGCCGTAATCGCTCATGGCGACACCGGTGGAGCGTTGCACGGCCAGGTTGATCAGTTTCGACGGCCAGCGGCGCAGGGCCGAGTCCTGGCGATTGTTGCGCACGGTGGCAACCACGTCGTAGCCCAGCTCGGCCTGTTCCACCAGACGGGGGATTTCTTCCGGCGGGTTCTGCAGGTCGGCGTCGAGGGTAATGACCACATCGCCTTTGCAATGCTCGAAACCGGCCATGATTGCCGCGTGCTGGCCGTAGTTGCGATTGAGAATGACCGCAACGACCTGGCTGCCTTCGCGTTCGGCGGCTTCTTCGAGAATTTGCGCCGAATTGTCACGGCTGCCGTCATCGACCAGGACGATTTCGTACTCGTGTTTGAGTAGCTGACAGGCCGCTTCGGTCCGGCGCAGCAATTCAGGCAGGCTTTCTTCTTCGTTGTAGACCGGGATAACGATCGACACGCAGTTAATTGGATATGGCTTCAAAGGCTTCAGTCCAGAATGTTTTCAATGGCGCCAACGACGCGTTCGACATCGTCGGTAGTCATGTCGGGGAACAGCGGGATCGAGCACAGTCGTGCCGAGTTCCATTCGGTATTGGGCAGATGAATGCCCGGGAATCGCTGACGGTAGTAAGTGTGCAGGTGGGTGGCCACAAAGTGAATACCCGTACCGATATTCTGTTCTTGCAGGGCCTTCATGAACGCCTCGCGATCCATCCCGCAACGCTCGGCGTCGATGCGCAGTATAAACAGGTGCCAGGCGTGTTGTTGCGGGTAGGTCGGCACACTCAGCGGTTGTACCGGCAGGCCTTCGAGGCGTTGCAGGTAGGTCTGCGCCAATGCGGTGCGTTTGGCGTTGATCTCGTCGAGGCGCTGTAGCTGCACCAGTGCAATGGCTGCGTTGATGTCGGCCAGGTTGTACTTGAAGCCAGGCTCGATGACCATGGCCTGAGGTTTACGGCCGTGGGTCAGGCGATCGTAGGCGTCTACGCCGAGGCCATGGAACTTGAGCATGCGCACTCGATCGGCCAGCGCTTGATTGTCGCTGACGAACATTGCGCCTTCGGCGCAGGTCATGTTCTTGATCGCGTGGAACGAGAAGATCGCGGTGCCCTGAGCGCCAATGGCGCGGCCACGGTAACGGGTACCGGCGGCATGGGCGGCGTCTTCGATGACGGCGATGCCATGTTTGTCTGCCAGCGCATAGAGTGGGTCGAGATCAAACGCAGCACCGGCGTAGTGCACCGGGATGATGGCTTTGGTGCGCGGGGTAATGGCGGCTTCGATGGCCTGGACATCGGTCATCAGGGTGTCACGGTCGACGTCGACAAATACCGGGGTAGCGCCCAACAGGCAGATCATGTTGGCGGTCGAGACCCAGGTCTGCGAAGGCGTGATCACTTCATCGCCAGGGCCGATACCCAGCGCCAGTAGCGTGATGTGCATGCCACCGGTTGCAGAAGACAGTGCGACGGCGTGCTGGCAGCCTGTGTACTGTGCGAATTGCTCCTCCAGCTCCTGGTTTTTCGGCCCGGTGGTGATCCAGCCAGAGCGCAACACCTGCTCAACGGCGGCAATTTCTTCATCACCGATGCTTGGGCGAGAGAAGGGGAGAAAAGCCTGATTCATGTGGACCTCGGGTTTGGATATGTCAACAGCCCTTGAAGGCGGCAAGTCGGAGCACAACTTGCGAATCAGCTCGAAGCGGTGCCTCGAGGCGAAGTCGGTGACAGCGTAGACGAAAAAACAAAAAGTATATCAATCAGTTAACCAATCTTCTGGAAAAAGTGCACTAATTGACTTTTATTTTGTCGCTCCGCAGTTTGAGTGGCCCAAAGGCATCGCTCCGGATGCGCAGAGGGTAATCTCGAAAATGTGAAAGGGACATGAAAAACCGGTGTCGAGAATGTTTAACTGTAACCTTTACAGCAAATGTTCAGGGTTTTTCAACACTTACAGCCCTTTCTGACAGCTGTTGGCATTTTTCAGGCGCTGCAAGGAAAAATCGTCAATTGGCCCGCACATCGCTAAAAAGATAGTAAATAGCTTGCCAAGACTACTTCACCCTGAGTTCGCGTCAAGCTGCAAGCTATGGCGTCGCAACCGCCTGGCGGCGAGCAGGCTCAGTCAGCACGTGCGCGCTGCCGAGCGTTGAAATGTGTACCAGACTGCCAGCGGCTGGTGCGTGTACCCCGGAACTGCGAACCAGTAACGAGCGGCCTGCTGGCTGTCCATCCGTAGCAGGTGAGGGTTGCTTCAGTTCTACCGTCAAGGTGCAGGTATTGCCGCCAAAGTCGCGATCGGTCACCACCCCGATGCAGCCATCCACCTGTTCCAGATCGGCGGGTTGACTGGAAATCTGCAACTGCTCGGGCCGCAACATGATCTGCGCCGCACCGTTTGGCGAGGTACTGCTGACATGAACCCGTCCCAGGTCGCAGATCGCGTAGCCATTTTCGACCTGCGCCGGCATGACCACGGCATCCCCTAGGAACAGCGCCGTTTCTTCATCGCGAGGATGCAGGTACAGATCCATCGGTTGCCCGGTCTGCACCAACCGACCCTGGCGCATCACGGCCAGTTGATCGGCAAATGACAACGCTTCGGACTGATCGTGAGTCACCAGGATGGTGGTCACGCCGGTGTCTGACAGAAGTTTGGCAACCATCTTGCGCATGGACGCCCGCAGGCCGGTGTCCAGTGCCGAGAAGGGTTCGTCCAGCAGCATCAGCCGAGGTCGTTGCGCCAAGGCGCGGGCCAGGGCTACCCGTTGTTGCTGGCCACCGGAAAGCTCGTGCGGCCAGCGCTGGCTCATGCGTGCATCCAGCGACACCATGTCCATCAGCTCGGCGACGCGTGCTTGCTTCAAGGCGGCATCACCCGACAATCCAAAGGCAATGTTGCCGGCAACCGTCATGTGTGGAAACAGCGCACCGTCCTGTGGCACATAACCAATCATGCGCTGATGCGCGGGGACTTCGGTCGAACCATCGACCAGTGTCTGGCCGTTGAGCGTGATGCTGCCGGAATCGGGAAACTCGAACCCGGCAATCATCCGCAGCAGGGTGGTCTTGCCCGAGCCGGAAGGGCCGACGATGGCCGTGCGACTGCCCGCTGGCACCGACAGGCTGACGTTGTCCAAGGCAGGCAGGGCGCCGAAGGTTTTATAGATGGAGTTCAGTTCGAGAGCGTTCATCGGCCTGCCGTGCGTTTGGATTGATGATAGAGAAGCGCGGTCAACGGAAGCGACAGCAAAATCATGATCAGCGCATAAGGGGCCGCTGCGGCGTAGTCAATTTCGCTGGTCATGGCCCAAAAACCGGTGGCCAGGGTGCGGGTGCCACTTGGCGAGAGCAGCAGGGTTGCGGTCAGTTCATTGGTGATCGCCAGAAACACCAGCGCTGCGCCGGCGGCGGCCCCTGGTGCGGCCAGGCGCATGGTAATCAGCCAGAGCGCCTGGCTCGGCGAGCGGCCCAGGCTGCGGGCGATATTTTCCAGTTCTACCGGTGCCTGGGCAATACCGGCGCGCAAACTGACCAGCGCGCGTGGCAAGAACATCAGCAGGTACGCCAGCAGTACCGTGATGGTGGTCTGGTAAATCGGTCGGGCAAAGCTGATGGTGACGGTCACCAGGGCCAGCGCCACGACGATTCCCGGCAATGAACTGGTGATGTAGTTGCAGCTTTCCAGGATGCGATGCAGGCGTCCCGGCGAGCGTATCGACAACCAGGCCACCGGAACGGCTGCGCAGGTGGTGATGAGCGCGCCGACACTGGCCAGAACGAGGGTCTGCTTCAATGCCGGAAGTATTTCCGCCATGCGCCAGACGTCCGCGCCACCGGCAATCAACCATTGGGCCAGGGTAATCAGCGGCACACCGAGGGCCAGCACGCTGGTGATGATTGGCAGCAACAATGCTGCGGCTTTGGTGTTGCGTGTCAGCCGCTGAGTGCGTTGCAGGCGCGCACTGCCGGAACCGACGCGGGCGTAACGGGCGTGGCCACGTGATGCGGATTCAGCAGTCAACATCAGCAGGCAGCACAGCGCCAGCACCCCGGCCAGCATGTTCGCCGCCGGGCCGTTGAAGCTCGACTGGAACTGGTCGAAGATCGCCGTGGTGAAGGTGTCGAAGCGAATCATCGCGTACAGGCCGTATTCGGCCAGCAAGTGCAGGCCGACCAGCAAGGCGCCGCCACAGATGGCCAGGCGCAGTTGCGGCAGCACGACCCGGAAAAACACCGCCCAGGGCTTCAGGCCCAGCGATTCGGAGACATCCTCGATGGCCGGATCAAGGCGCCGCAAGGTGGCGGCGACTGGCAGATAGAGGAACGGGAAGTAGGCGATAACCGAAACCAGCACCCCGGCAAACAACCCGTGAATCGGTGGCACCAGGCTGACCCAGGCATAACTGTGGACAAAGGCCGGCACCGCAATCGGTGCCGTTGCCAGCACCGACCAGAGGCGGCGGCCCGGCAAATCGGTGCGTTCGGTCAACCAGGCGAGTGCCACGCCGAGCGCGATACACAGGGGAATCGTGATCACCACCAGCAACACGGTGTTGATCAAAAGTTCGGCCACTCGGGGCCTGAAGACCAGCTCGGCAATCGTCGCCCAGCCGGTCTTGATGGAAATGCCGATGACAAACGCCAACGGCAGCAGGGCCAGCAACGACACCAGAATGGATATGGCCACCACCCACGAACCGCTGCGCCTTCCGGAGGCGCGGCGAGGGTGTTGACGAGGGTTGGCCAGAGTCGTCAGATCGACGACTTTACTAGCTTCTGGCAGCGCGACTGGCTTGGACATCGGATTACAACAACCCCGCCTGAGTCATCAGCTCGACAACTTTTTTGCTGTTGAGTCTGGAGGCATCGACCACAGGCGCGTCAAGTTGCGCCAGCGGCACCAGTTTCGGGTTCGACTCGGCTTTCTGGCCTACGGCGTATTCAAACGAGTTACCGTTTTTCAGAATAGCCTGGCCTTCTTTGCCGGTGATCCACTTCAGGAACGCCTGAGCTTCTTCCTGGTGTTTACTGGACGCCAGGACAGCGCCACCGGAGAGGCTGACAAACGCGCCCGGATCTTTGTGCTTGAAGTAGTGCAGCGAGGTGTTCTTGCTGTTTTCGCCGGTTTTGCTCTGATCGACGAAGCTGTAGTAGTGGTAGATCACGCCGCCTTCAATCTGACCGGCGTTCACTGCCTTGAGCACAGCGCTGTTGCCACGGTAGGCGGTGGCGTTGGCTTTCATGCCTTTCAACCATTCCAGGGTGGCGGCTTCGCCCTTGAGCTCCAGTACGGCGGCGACGATGGCCTGGAAATCGGCGCCGGCAGGCGAACCGGCCCAACGACCTTTCCAGCTTGGGGAAGCCAGGTCCATCAGAGACTTTGGCAGATCGGCTTCGGCCAGCTTGGCTTTGTTGTAGACAAACACGGTCGAGCGAGCGGCGATGCCCACCCATTTGCCATGGGCCGGGCGATAGGCCGAACCGATTTGCTCCAGGGTCGACGGCGCAACAGGGGTAAACAGCCCGGCGTTATCCACCAGCACCATGGCCGGGGAGTTCTCGGTCAGGAATACGTCTGCCGGGGAGGCCGCACCTTCTTGCACCAGCTGATTGCCCATCTCGCTGTCATCGCCGTTGCGCAGCGTGACCTTGATCCCTGTTTCATGGGTAAAACCTTCGACCCAGGCCTTGGTCAGGGTCTCATGCTGCGCGTTATAGACCACGATGCCGTCGCTGCTTGGCGCAGCAAAGACATGGCCAGCACCCATAAGGGCGGTGGCGAGCAGCGCGATTTTCAGAAACGAAGGGCGACGATGATTCATTTTGTTAGCAGCTCCTGCAGTTTTATAAAGAATCAGATGGGCAAGCCTGTTGTTCGATTCCCGCAATCCCTGCAGCTCGCCCAGAACAATGCGAATCATTCGCATAGATTTTGGTGGCGGCAATGTAGTGCGGGATATGTGAAAAAAGCGTCAAACAAGTCGTTAATCAATGTCGTTTGTATTTAGATTGAGGCGCTGAGGAGGGAGTTTGAAGGACAGAGTGGTTTGAATTCAAACACTATCGTCGACTGGCTCACTGATTTCACGTGAGCCGTGCCGGGAAGGATCGAGAGGCCCGATGGGCCTCTCGATCATTTTTCATTGGGCGGGGGCGTTGGGGATGAAGGCGACGCTGGCATCCGAGCGCGGATGCATCAGCCGTTCACCGCTGTCTGGCTGCGTGACGACGGCCTGGTGGTCGACGCTGAGGTAGTTCAGCGGCAGCGTATCGCCACGTTTGTAGTGCGCGACAATGATGGTGCGCTGCGGGTTCCACTGCTGGCCGCTGTCCTTTTCCAGCCATGCCATGAACTGTGCGGTGGTGCCTTCGCGAGGGAAGTCCTTGCTTTCGGGCACGTAGTAGAAAGGCGCACCGTCGTTTTGCAGGTACATCGGGACTTTGTTGTCGACATCGACCATCACCATCCGCCATTGATTCCATGGCGCAATCAGGCTGGCCTGGGCCTTGACGTCCTTGCCGAATTGCACGACGCCGCCACCGGTGTTGCTCCAGGGCACGATAATCCCGAGGATCAGCAATAGCAGGGCCGTGGTGACGCCAAAGCCGATTTTCAGGCCGCGTCCTTCGGCTTTGCCGGCAGCGCGCCGTTCTTCCATGCGCCGGGTGACCCACCAGGCCGCCAACAGTTGGGCAAATGGTACCAGCGGCAAAACGTAGTAACTGCGTCGACTACCGCTGGCGGTGAAGAACAGGAACAGCAAGCCCAGGCCCCAGATCAACCAGCGGGCATTAGGTTCGAGTGTGCGCCAGTTACGAGCCGCGACCCACAGCCCAAGCACCCAGTACGGTGCCCATGGCAGGGTATAAACCGGCAAGTAGATCAGGTAGGTGTAAATGGGCCCGATGTGGTCGAACGGCTGGAAAAACCGCACCACGTTTTCCCGGAAGACCAGCCCCAGACCGCTCTGGGCGGAGGTGGGTGCGCCGTAGATATTCGACAACACGAACGGCACTGCATAGACCAGGCCGGCAACCAGCAGGGCGACGCACAGGCGCAGGTTGAGGTGACGTTTCCAGCGGCCTTCTTGCAGCAGATGCGGCAACAGCACCAGGCCGGGCAGGATAAAGCCGATCAGGCCTTTGAACAGCGAGGTCACGGACAGCAGCAGGAAGAACACGCAGTAGCGCCCGAGTCGCGTGTCGTCCGGGCCGCGCCAATACCACCAGATTGCTGCCAGCACACCGCAGACGGTCAGAATGTCAGCCGTCGCGACTCGGGCCCAAAAGACGAAATAGAAGGTGGTTGCGAGCATCCAGCCGGCGATCAGACCGGTGCCTTTGCGAAACAGTTGCTCGCCGATCAAGTAGACCAGCCAGACACTCAGCCAGGCAGCAATCACCGAAGACAGACGCAAGGACCAGTGCCCCAGGCCGCCTGTAAACCAGGTGGTGGCGGTAATCAACCAGTAGGAGGGCAGTGGTTTGTCGTAATAGGAGCCGCCCATGAGGTACGGGTCGAAGTAGTTACCGCTTTGCAGCATCTGCAGCGTGATATTCGCCCAACGGGTTTCCGGGCCCCAAAGTTCCCGTGTACCCAGTCCCAATAACAGGAGTAGCGCTGAAACCCCAAGCAGGATCAGCAGCGCGCGTGTTTCCGTTTCCCGCGACTTCATGTGGTATTTCCCTTCGGTCTCGACCGCCAGCTGCAGGATTGCGCCGTGCCTTTGAACGCCGCGACCTGCGCGCCGGGGTCAGAAAATGCAGATCATCTACTTGCCGGGTGACGATCTGTAGATCGTCACCCGGTAAACCGGCGCATCAGGAATCGTCAGGGCAGTTTCGGGAAAATCAGGATCTCCAGTTCGCCCCGTTTGTAGTGCTTGCCGTCGATTGGCAGCAGCAAGACTTCCTGCTCTTCCAGGGCATTTTTCACCCGCATGACCACACCCACCGAACCCTTTTTACGGGCTTCGGTCATCCACTGCTGGACACTGTCCATGTCGACTTTGCGGTGTGCTGCCTCAGGGAAATCGGTACCGTACTTCAACTCACCCACAGTGTTGTACAGGTCAACTTGCGGGCGTTTCAGGCGCCAGGACAATGCCGAGGCCGCGCCCAGATCGTTACTCAGCAGCGAAGTGGTTTCGCTCAATTCCTGAACATGTTCGGCGATGAACTGGTCAGGCATTTTGCTGTTGACGATGACGCCGGGCATGGCTGCTGGCAGCAAGGCGATCAGTAGCCAGATACCCAGCGCCGGAGCGGCCCAATAGACCAGCGGCCGGAGTGCTTGCAAGGCGTTGGCGATGATCCAGCCGGCCAACACGATGAAGCCTAGCGACATAGCGAACATTTCGGTGTTTTCGAAGATCGGCCGGGTGATCTGCAGATAGATCAGGACAATCAGGGCAATCGTCGCGACTGTTACGTTGATCAGGCCGTTGATACGAATCGCCCGGCCACGGGCCTCGCTCACCAGATCGATCAGGGTGCTGGCCATCAGCAAGGCCAGCGGCAGCAGGCACGGCATAATGTAGGTCGGCAGCTTGCCTTTGCTCAGGCTGAAAAATACCAGCGGCAGGAGCATCCACAGCAACAGGAAGCCGGTGGTGTTCTGAGTCTTGTTTTTCCAGGCCTGAACCAGTGTCGAGGGCAACAGGGCTGCCCACGGAAGGCTCGAAACCACCATGATTGGCAGGAAGAACCACCACGGCCGGGTGTGCTGGGCATCTTCGGCGGCGAACCGGCGAATGTGTTCGTGCCAGAAGAAGAACCGCCAGAAATCCGGTTCGTGACTATTGATCGCCAGTACCCATGGCAGGCTGACGATGATGGCGACGACCATCGCAACGAGGCCATAGCGCAGCAGTTCGCCAAAGCGCTTCTGCCAGATCATGTAAGGCAGTGCGATCAACACCGGCAACAGCCAGGCAAGGAAGCCCTTGGTCAGGAAACCCATGCCGCAGGCGAAGCCGAGCAGCGCCCAGGCCCCGAGTTTACTGCGTGGGGTTTTGTTATCCAGGGCAAACCACAGGGCAACCAGGCTCAGGTTGACCCAGAAGGTGAACTGCGGATCGAGGTTGGAGTAGCCAGCCTGGCCGGCGATCAGGCCGAAGCTCATATAAAGCAGGGCGGCAGCGAAACTCTTGCGCGGATCATTCCACAGGCGACGGGCGATCAGATACGCCAACCACACGCTCAGGCCGGTGGCGACTGCCGAGGCAATACGCACGCCAAACAGGTTCTCGCCGAAGATCGCCTGACCGATGGCGATCATCCAGTAACCGGCAATGGGCTTCTCGAAGTAGCGAAAGCCCATGAAATGCGGAGACACCCAGTCACCGCTCAGCAACATCTCCTGGCTGATCTGCGCGTAGCGAGGCTCGTCAGGAATCCATAACCCGTGGCCAACCATCGGCAACAGGTAGAACAGGCCGAAGGCCAACAACAGGCAGGGTAGAGCCCAGCGCTTGATCATTTGACTCGTGCTCCCTGCGACTTCATTCGACAGTTCGGGTTGCTGCGTGAGCAATCAGTAAAGTGATGCGTGACGAGTATTGTTTTTCGCTTCATGGGACGGCCTTGATACCGGAAGACGTTGCTCGGTTTTGGGTGTTTTGGTTACGACGTTCGATGCTGCCCGCTCTTCTTCAACAAAGACGCGTGCAGGGGCGCAGGCATCGCTGTGGCGAGCCGGTCGCATTACTCGGCAAAAGGATAAAGTCGACGCATGACATTCCTGGGCCTCCTGGCAGCGGACTGGACGGGGGTAGGTGGGTAAGCCGCTGTGAGCGGCACCGCATGCTACAAGTGGAGCGTCGAGTCTTCCATTGAGGATTTCCCCCAAACAGGCATTCAAGCGTGAAATCCCCGGATTTTCAGTAACTCGCTGAAAAAAATAAAGTTATTCAATTTGTTTCGAATGTACGCGAGCGCTGGCGAACTGCCGTAATGGCTTTATTTTTTGAGTTCGTTAACAGCGCTGGCGTGTCCTGGCAAACCGTATTATTTGCTGGCGAATCGCTTATCAAGCACGGCTGGCCAGTCCCCGGAATTCACAATGCCGAGCACTTTCAGCTGCCCGTCAGCCGTCACCGAAACGAACAGGGAACTGGTGTACTGACTGGTGGGAGCATGCTTGAAGCCGGTTTGTTTCTCGAAGTCGCTGATACAGCCGCTGTGCGTGACCAGGACCAGGTTGCGATGTGCCGTTTTGTGTGCGACCACATCGTCACGCATGGTCTTGCCACATTGGGCCAGCCATTCCTGATTCGACGCCTCTTTGCCAAACATGTACTGCGCGGTTTGCATCGTGCGGGTCGCCGGGCTGCTGAACACATCCGCATGGTCCATGCCCAGGGCGTTGAACCCCTTGCCGACGTCCGTCGATGCCGCGCTGCCTACCTGGGTAATGCCATCGGCCGGGCCCAGGCACGGGTTTTTCGACTGATCGCAGCGTTCGGCATGTCGAACCAGCACCACCACATCGCCTGCCTGCCAGTGTTGGAATACGCCAGCCGTTGCCATGTGATCACTTTCCGCCAGCATCGCTGGAGACCGGGGCCACAAGGTGAACCCCGTGACCAGAGCGGCCACTATCACTGCCGACGCCGCTAGCGTGACCTTCAGAAACCGTTTTTTGACCGCTCGTTTAGGCGAGTCCTTGGGTAATACAGTATTAACCACGCCTTTCACCTGTAAGTCGTATTGGGACGAAGAATGTCGATTCCGTTCAAGCAGTCAGGATAGACAGTTCACGGAAAACGCGAGCATTGAAGGTCGATTTGTGATGATCAATGTAGAGGCGGGCAAGTGGGGGATAAGTGAAACGAATGTGAAAATTTCGCTGGAACGCTTAACCCACCCTTAACGACAGCTAATTGTTTGATTTTAATTGCATTGCCATCGACCAGAGAGGCCTGCGCCAAGACCTCGCGCGAGGTCGTCGGGAAGGCGGCAAGAGCCGCCCGAGACCGATTGTTTCAAGCTGTTTCGTGAGTCTGTTTTCCCAGCAGATCGATTCGGCAACCCGGGGCCGCGTCGTAGACCGCAAGCTTCATGTCGTGCAACCGCGCCACGGCCGACACCATGCTCAAGCCCAACCCGTTGCCGGGTGTGTGACGGCTCAGTTCTGAACGGTAGAGCCGGCGAAATACCGCCTCGCGCTCGTCTTCCGCAATTCCCGGACCGTTATCGACTACCCGAATACCGACGCCCGTTGCGTCGCTGATGACGCTGAGACTGACGCTGCTATGGTCGGGTGAGAACTTGATCGCGTTATCCAGCAGGTTGCAGCAGGCATCGAACAGCAGTTGCGCATCGCCAGCGATCAGCGTTGGCTGCGCGCCGGCATGGAACGCCAGGCTGATGCCGCGCTCCTCGGCCAGCGGTTCGTAGAGTTCGGTGGCATCGGCGCCAATCAGGTTCAGATCGACCGGCGCAAAGTGGCTGCGTCGTGCGCTGTCCTCAATTTCGGAAATGCGCAGCAAGGCACGGAACGTCAGCAGCAGGCCCTTGGCCTCGGTCAGGGCCGAATCAATGCTGGCGGCGTATTCGTCCTCGCGCAGACCCCGCCGTTGCGCGCGCTCAAGGCCGGCAATCAGCCGGGTCAGGGGCGTGCGCAGGTCGTGGGCGATGTCGTCACAGACGCCCTTGACCTCGCTCATCAAGCGTTCCAGTTCATCGAGCATGCCGTTGACGACGTTGGCGAGGCGGTCGATATCATCGTTGTTGCCCAGGGTGGGCAAGCGGCTGCTCAAGTCGCCCTCGATGATGCCTTTGATCGAGTCGCTCAACTTGTCGAGACGGCGCCGTGCCGAGTAGCCGAGGCCGATCGCCCCTAACAGGCCGACCACCAGCAGCAGGACCCCACCGGAAACCAGCGCATGAACCAAAAGTTCGTCGAACTCGCCGATATCATGCATGTCCTGGGCGACCAGCAAGGTTTTGCCGTCTTCCAGTTTATGAACGATAAACCGCACCGGACGGGAGCGATCATTGGTTTTTTGCCAGTCGAACTCTGCGGGGCGATCATATTTCTTGAACGCCGGCAGTTGATGAATGGCGCCGACCATGTACTGGCCGTTTTCATCGAACAAACTGTGGGGCAGGCGGCCTTCCGTGTCCGAAATGGCGTGTTTGCGGATTTCCTCTTCCCGCAGTTGCGGGGTTTGCTGACTGCGATTCTCTACCTGACGATAGAGCGCAGTGTCGGCCTCGGTCTTCAGGTAAAACGCGGTCTGCCAGTAAATGTAGCCAAATAGCGCCAGAAACGAGCAGCCGAACAGCCCGAGGAACATCAGGCCTGTGCGAAAACTGATGGTGCGCGGAATCTCACTCAGGTGAACGGAGAACATAGCCGGCCCCCCGAATGGTGTGGATCATCTGGGGTTCACCTTCGGCGTCGATCTTGCGACGCAGGCGGCCGATATGCACCTCGATGACATTGGTGCGCTCGTCGTAGCTGTAATTCCACACGGCTTCAAACAACATGGTGCGCGTGACCACTTGTTCGGCGTTGCGCATCAGGTGTTCCAGCAACGCGTATTCACGCGGAACCAGGTCGATGGTTCGATCGCCACGGCGCACACTGCGGCGTAACAGGTCGACGTGCAGGTTGCCGACGCGCAGCTGATTGTCCGGCTCGCGGGTGGCGGGTTCGGCACGGCGACGGCTCAAGGCGTCCAGCCGTGCGGTCAGCTCGATGAATTCGAAAGGCTTGGTCAGGTAGTCATCGCCACCGGCGCGCAAACCTCGAACACGCTCATCCAGCGCGCTCAGGGCACTGAGGATCAACACCGGCGTGCTCACGCTCGCCGCTCGCAAGGCGGTCAATACGCCCAGCCCATCGATGCCGCCCGGCAACATCCGGTCGAGCACGATCAGATCAAAGGGCTCGCTGAGGGCTTTGAGCAAACCGTCGCGGCCATTGTTCACGCACGTGACGGTAAACCCGTGGTCCTGCAGGGCTGCTTCAATTTCGCGGGCGGTGGAGCTGTCGTCTTCGACGACCAGAACATGGGTCATGGGAGTTGAACCGGTCACTTGAACGAGTGGAGAGATGGCATAGTGTGTCAAACCCAGGAAGACGCCAACGTCGCCGCCGGATAAATAAAAGTTTAGGTTCCTGTTAAGAGAGAAAGCTCCTTGCGCATTCTAGTCGTTGAAGACGATGCCCAGACCGCTACCTACCTGCTGCGTGGGCTGACGGAAAGCGGGCATGTAGTGGATGTCGCCGAAGACGGCAACGATGGACTGGCCATGGCCCTGGAAGGGATTCATGACGCGTTGATTGTCGACCGGCGCCTGCCGGGGCTCGACGGTATCGCCCTGGTGCGGGCGATACGCAGTCGCGGCCTGCGTATCCCGGTGTTGATGCTCAGTGCTCAGTCGACCACCGCGCAAAAGGTCGAAGGCCTGCAAGCCGGTTGCGACGATTACCTGGCAAAACCCTACGCATTCGCCGAGGTCCTCGCGCGCCTCGATGCCTTGCTTCGCGGCGCCGATCAACCAAGTGCGGCAGGGCGCAAGCTGCAGGTCGGCGAACTCGAACTCGACTGCGCGACGCGTACGGCGGTGCGTCAAGGCCGTAGCATTGTCTTGCAACAGCGTGAGGCGTTGCTGCTGGAAAAACTCATGCGCCACAGCGGTCAGGTGGTCACCCGCGACATGCTGCTCGACAGCGCCTGGGATTACACCTTCGATCCCAACGACAATGTCATCGACAAACATATCCATCGCCTGCGGCGCAAACTCGATGAAGGTTTCGAGTACTCGCTGATCAAGACCATTCCGGGCGCGGGTTACAGTTTTCAGGGCAGTCGCGAGCCCGATTAAATAAAAGTTTACCTGCAGGCGAACGCTCTGCAAGGCGCTGTTGGCTATCTTCGGCTGATTCGTGGACAGGCTCCACAAACGTTTCAGCCGGAGATCGCATACCAATGTCAGTTGCAACCTCACCGAGGCGTAACTTTTTATCAATATCGGTGCTGCTGGGCGTATTGATGCTCGGTGGCTGCTCGATGGTGCCCGCCTACCATCAACCGGAGTTGCCGCTGGCGGCAAACTGGAAGGGTACCGGGCAAACATCCGCCGCACGGGGAGGGCAGTGGTGGAGCGAATTCCACAGCGCTGAACTAAATGACCTGATCACCCGCGGCCTCTCGGCCAATTACACCCTTAAAGCCGCGGCCGGCCGCATTGAAGAGGCACGCGCTTCGGCTCAGGTGGTCGGCGCCGGGCAATATCCGACGCTGACGCTGGGCGGCAATGTCCAGCGTCAGAATAATTACGGCACCACCAAGAAAAGCAGCGTGTTCGCCCAAGCGACCTACGAGCTGGACTTCTGGGGCAAACAGCGGGCTGCCGCCGACTCAGCCGACGCGCTGGCCAATGCCAGTGTGTTCGACGCGCAAACCCTGCGCATGAGTCTGGGGGCGAGCATCGCCGACAGCTACTTCCAGGTCTTGTCGCTGGAAGAACGGCTGCGCCTGGCCCAGTCGATTGCCGATGACGCCAAGCAGGTACTCGATCTGGTCGAAGTCCAGGCCAGCCAGGGCGCCGTGTCCAATCTTGAAGTGGCGCAGCAACGCAACGCCCTGCAAACCTTTCAGGCGGCGATGCCACCTTTGCGTCAGCAACGCGATCTGGCGCTCTACCAATTGGCGGTACTGGTGGGCGAGACGCCGCAAGGTTTTCAGCTGAAAAACTCTGGTCTTGAGGGTTTGCAGATGCCGCGTCCGTCCGCTGGATTGCCGATCGGCCTGCTGCGCCAACGGCCCGATGTGCAAGCAGCCGAAGCGCGACTGGTTTCGGCCAACTTCGATGTCGGGGTCGCCCGTGCGGCGTTCTTGCCAAATCTGTCGCTGGACCTGATTGGCGGTATCGACACCATTGCCGGCGGCAACATCTGGAGCGTCGTCGGCACATTGGCCCAACCGGTGTTCAGCGGCGGCCAGCTCAGCGGGCAATTGCACGTTGATCAGGCCCACGTGCAGGAACTCACCGCCAGTTACCGTGAATCGGTGATCGAAGCGCTGCAAGACGTCGAAACCCAACTGAGCGCTACCCGCGAACTGGATAAAAGCTTTGCCTTGAATCAGGCCGCAGTGGATTCCGCCCGCGAGGCCGCCAGGTTGGCGCAGGTTCGATATCGGCTGGGCTCCACCGACTTCCAGACTTTGTTGATCGTCGAGCGCACCCAGTATCAGGCCGAAGACACGCTGCTGCAGGTGCGCCTGCAACACCTGCAGGCCGCCGTCGGTTTGTTCCGGGCGCTGGGCGGCGATTTCACGCCCGACGCCATCGCTTCCCTTTCTCCTTCTCAGGCGTCACACCCATGAATGCAAAGCAACGCGTTGCGAACCCTCGCCATCGAGCACTCTCCTGGGCGCTACTGATTCTCCTGTTGGGCGCAGGTGCAGGTGGATTTCAGTGGGTCAAGCGGGCTCACGCGGCACCGGCCAAAACCGAGGCAGCCGCCGTGCCGGTGCAACTGACGCAAGTCAGCCAACAGGACCTGCCGATCTGGCTCAGTGCGATTGGCAATGTCCAGCCGCTCAACAGCGTCAATGTGCGCGTCCGGGTGGATGGCGAGTTGCAGAAAGTCTTGTTCAAGGAAGGCCAGACCGTGAACGCCGGCAGTCTGCTGGCGGTGATCGATCCACGGGTTTACCAGGCTCAGGTGGCTCAGGCGCAAGCGCTGGTGGCCAAGGATCAGGCGCAACTGGCCAACCTGCGGGTGAGCCTGGACCGGGCCAGCAAACTGGCGGCCGCCAAGGCCGGGCCGACTCAGGACGTCGACACCTATCGCGCCGAACTGGCCGCGCAACAGGCCACGGTGCAGGCTGATCAGGCAGCATTGGATAACGCGCGCCTGCAACTGGAATTCACGCAGGTCAAGGCGCCGCTGACCGGGCGTACCGGCCAGCGCTTGCTGGACGTCGGCGCTATCGCCCACGGTGCGGAAGCCACGGGCTTGGTGACGATTACCCAGATGAACCCGATTTCGGTGGCTTTCGCCGTCTCCCAGGACGAACTCCCGCAGATCCTTGCAGAAAACGCCAAGGGCGCCTTGCAAGTGGTCGCCATGACCCGCGACGGTCATCAGGAAATCGCTCGCGGCCGTCTGAGCTTCATTGACAGCCAGGTCGCTGCCGCGAGTGGTCAGATCCAGTTGAAGGCCGAGTTCGACAACAGTGGCAACCAGTTGTGGCCTGGCGAATTGGTCAGCGCACGCTTGCTGGTCAGCACCTACCAGGACATCACGGTGGTGCCGGCCAATGCCGTGCAGTTCGGTCGTCAGGGCAACTTCGTCTATGTAGTCGGCGCCGATCAACGGGTGCAACCACGTCAGGTCGATGCGGCCGCAGTGGTCGATGGCAAGCAGTGGATTCGTCAGGGATTGGCCGCCGGAGAAACGGTTGTCGTGCAAGGCCAGTCACGCATTGCGCCAGGCGTCAAAGTCGCACCGATCAAGGCTGACGAAGCCGCTGCACTGGCGGCTGCCACGCCAGTGGAGAGCGCACGATGAAAGGGCTCGCCGGACTGATTCAACGACGCGTGGGCCTGAGCCTGTTGGCGCTTGGGGTGATGTTGCTGGGCGCTTTCGCGTACTTCCAGTTGCCGGTGGCACCACTGCCTACGGTGGATTTCCCGACCATTCAGGTCACCGCCAAACTCTCCGGGGCCAGCGCCGAGACCATGGCTTCGTCGGTCGCGACGCCTCTGGAAAGAGCCTTTGCCGCCGTTCCGCAAGTCACCTCGATGACCTCCTCGAGCGCGGCCGGCAAGACCCAGGTGGTGTTGCAGTTCGACCTGTCACGGAACATCGACGGCGCGGCGCAGGATGTGCAGACCGCGATCAACACCGCGACCCCGAACCTGCCGAAGACCATGACCAGTACGCCGACCTTCAACAAGGTCAACCCGGCGGAAGGGACGGTGTTGTCACTGGCGGTGACCTCACCGACGCGCACGCTGCCCGAACTCGACCGTTACGCGGACAACTACATTGCCCAGCGTTTGTCGCAGATGCCCGGCGTCGGCCTGGTGGATTTCCACGGTGAGCAAAAACCGGCGGTGCGGATTCAGATCGATCCGGATGCGCTGGCCGCACGCGGCCTGAGCCTGGAAGACGTGCGCAGCGTGATCGGCGTCAGTACCGTCGATCAGCCCAAGGGCACCCTTGACGGGCAGACCCGTTCCGTCACGCTCGGCGCGACCGACCAGATGCTCGACCCACAGCATTATCGGGATCAGGTGATTGCCTATAAAAACGGCATGCCGATCAAGCTCGGTGACCTTGGTCGGGTAATCGCCGGTGCCGAAGATACCCAGCAAGCCGCGCAGTTGGGCGGCGAGCCGACAGTGATCGTCGACATTCACAAACAACCGGGTTTCAACCTGCTGTCGACCATCGCCACGATCAAGGCGAAGTTGCCCGAACTGACCGCGTCGTTGCCTCGCGACGTGCAGGTTCAGGTGGTCGGCGACCGTACCCAGACCATTGAAGCCTCGGTCAACGACATGCAATTCACCTTGCTGTTGTCGATTGCCCTGGTGGTCGTGGTGATCTTCGTGTTCCTGCGCAAGGCCACCGCCACGCTGATCCCCAGCCTGACCATTCCGCTGTCGCTGGTGTCGACCTTCGGCGTGATGTATTTGCTCGGCTACAGCCTCGATAACCTGTCGATCATGGGCCTGGCCATTGCGGTCGGCTTCGTGGTGGACGACGCTATCGTGGTGATGGAAAACATCGTGCGCCATCTGGAGATGGGCAAGTCGCGCCTGCAATCGGCGGTCGATGGTTTGCGCGAAGTGGCGTTCACCATTGTCTCGATGACGGTGTCGTTGATCGCGGTGTTCTTGCCGATCCTGTTGATGTCGGGGATCGTCGGGCGCTTGATGCGCGAGTTCGCGGTCACGGTCAGCGTGGCGATCATCATGTCTTGCATTGTATCGCTGACGATCACGCCGATGCTTTGCGCCTGGCTGCTCAAACCGCATGCCGAGAGCGAGGAGGGGCGTTTCGCCCAGGCTTGCGAGCGGGCGTTCACCGGCCTGCACAATGGCTATCGCCGCAGCCTCGACTGGGTGCTCGACCATCAACGTCTGACCCTCGGCGTGGCATTGGCCACGCTATTGGCGACCGCAGTGTTGTACGTGAGCATTCCCAAGGGCTTCTTCCCGCAGCAGGACAACGGCCTGATCCAGGGCGTTGCCGAAGCCGCTGCCGATATTTCGCCGATGGCCATGCGTGAACAGGTCAACCGTGTCGCTGAAGTCGTTGGTCATGACCCAGCGGTGGCCAAGGTGTATTTCTGGATCGGCCCGAACCCGACGGTCAGCCAGGGCAAGGTGATGATCAACCTCAAGCCGTTCGGCGAGCGCACCGACAGTGCCCAAAAGGTGATCAGTCGTTTGCAACCAGCGCTCGATCAGCTATCCGGGGTCAAGGTCTACTTGCAGGCTAACCAGGACATCCAGATCGGTGGCCGCGCCAGTAAAACCCAGTATCAGTACACCCTTCAGGACCCGGACAGCGCAGAGCTGGATCACTGGAGCGGGGTGCTGCTGGAAAAACTCAAGCGCTTGCCGCAACTGCAACATGTGACCTCTGACCAACAACAGGCCATTGCTCAGGCAACCCTGGTGATCGACCGTGCCACGGCCGCCCGTCTGGGCGTGACGGTGCAGGCCATCGACGATGTGCTGTACGACGCCTTCGGCCAGCGTCAGGTCGCGACGATGTTCACCCAACTCGACCAGAACCATGTGGTTCTCGAACTGGACCCGCACTGGCAGACGTCCACGACCACGCTGGAACACTTATACGTACGCGCCAGCTCCGGAACCCTGGTGCCATTGAATCTGTTGGCGAGTATCAAGACCGAGCAGGTGCCGATCATCATCAACCACCAAGGGGTATTTCCGGCCATCACCCTGTCGTTTGACCTGGCGCCCGGCCAAGCCCTGAGCGATGCGGTCAGCGCGATCAATCAGGCGTCGTTGGCGGTGGCGATGCCCGACTCTGTGGTCGGCAGTTTTCAGGGCACCGCCCAGGCGTTCCAGGACTCGTTGAAATCACAACCCTGGCTGATTCTGGCGGCGATTCTGACCGTCTACATCGTGCTGGGCGTGCTCTACGAGAACGCGATTCACCCGTTGACGATCATCTCGACTCTGCCGTCCGCCGGGTTCGGTGCACTGCTGGCACTGATACTCTGTGGACAGGACCTGTCGGTCCTTGGGATGATCGGCATTATTTTGCTGATCGGCATCGTCAAGAAGAACGCGATCATGATCGTTGACTTCACGCTGTCGGCCCAGCAGCGTGGCTTGTCTGCCAGAGACGCCGTGCGCGAAGGGTGCCTGTTGCGCTTGCGGCCGATCCTGATGACCTCGCTTGCGGCACTGCTCGGCGCGGTGCCATTGGCGTTCGGCCACGGTGCCGGCTCGGAGCTTCGCCAGCCATTGGGCATTGCTATTGTCGGCGGCCTGGCGGTCTCGCAGATCCTGACGTTGTACACCACCCCGGTCGTCTACCTTTGGTTTGAGCGTCGGCGGCGCAGCCAAAAACTCGTCGCGCAGGACATCAAGGTGTGACGTCGGCATTCAAACACTGGAAAGACATGGATTCCAAACAAAGCCTGACCAAGAGGATTGTGATTGTTTTCGCACTGATGACTGCGTTTGTCGCAGGGGTCTTTGCGGTTGGCATTGTCGCGACCGTGCATATCGTTGAAAGAAAACTCACCACCACCAGCCTGAGCGGCGGGCTGCAACGCTTGCTGCTGATGGACAACACTGATGACTGGACCCATCGACCGGAAAAAGACGAGCTGTTTTTCTTTGAGGGCGGACTGGGTGAAATGACCCCGGACGAGCAGCTCAAGGCGCTGCAGCCGGGGTTTCAGGAAATCGTCTTTGGCGGTGAGGACTACTACGCCATGGTGAAGGTGGTTGAAGGTCGCCAATACGTCCTGCTGAAAGATCAGCGAAGCCATGAACAACGCGAACGCGTGCTGTACGCGGTGGTGATTGTCGGGTTCGCGTTGAGCATTCTGCTGGCGATTCTGTTGGGCTGGCTGCTGGCGCGACGCGTCATGGCCCCGGTGGTCCGTTTGGCGCGTCAGGTGCGTCACCGTGATCAGCTACTGGAACTCGCGCCACCGCTGGCGCCGGAGTATGCCGTCGACGAGGTCGGCGAGCTGGCGATGTCCTTTGATCAAACCCTGGGCCGACTGCGCGAGGCGCTGGGCCGGGAAAAACTCTTCACCAGCGATGTCAGCCACGAATTGCGAACGCCGTTGATGGTGCTCGCCAGTTCATGTGAGTTGTTGTTGAGCAATCGTGCTCTGGATCAGCGTTCGATGGCCCAGGTCAGCCGTATTGCCAGGGCCAGCGATGAAATGCGCCAGCTGGTTGACACGTTCCTGATGCTCGCGCGTGACCGGGACAACGACTCCGCTAACGGTGGCAACGCCTCCTTGAAAGAGGTTGCCGATGCGCTGGCGGAGATCTGGGGCCGGCTGATCCGGGAAAAAGGCCTGGAGTTCATCTACCTCGACGAGCAGACCTCAAACACCTACTGCAACCTGACGTTCCTGCAATCGGTGATGGGCAACCTGCTGCGCAACGCCTGGCACTATACTGATCATGGCTTCATTCGCCTGACCCTGCGAGATCATGGCTTCAGCGTGGAAGACAGCGGTATCGGCATTCCGGAGGAAAAACGCCATGCTATGTTCCAGCCCTTTGTCAGGGGCGACGAACACCGGGGCGAAGGGCTGGGATTGGGGCTGTCGCTGGTTCAGCGGATCTGTACCAACCAGAACTGGCAAGTGGAACTCACCACCCGCGAACCCCACGGCTGCCATTTCGCCGTGGACCTGGCAGAGCGTCAGAAGCAACTCCTGCTCTAGCCAGCGCGGAAATGTCCGTTGGTCGGTTCGCCTGACAGGCCGGTCGATTTGCACGCTTGCAGATCGACTAACCGGTAAATCGATGACGCATTTCAAAGAGGAGAGTGATCATGTCCTATGTCGATGGCTTTGTTGCCGCCGTACCCACCGCCAACCGCGATAAATTCAAGCAGCACGCCGAGTTCATGGCCGGTATTTTCAAGGAAAACGGTGCACTGAGCGTGACCGAATGCTGGGGCGACGATGTGCCTCAAGGCAAACTGACCTCGTTCCCGATGGCGGTGAAACTCAAGGAAGACGAGACCGTGGTGTTCTCGTGGATCATCTGGCCGGACCGTCAGACGCGCGACACCGGTATGAAGAAGTTCATGGACGACCCCAGGCTTCAATCACTGGACAACTCAATGCCTTTCGATGGTCAACGGATGATCTTCGGCGGCTTCGAGATGATCGTAAACGTGTGAAGTATGTCGCAACATCCGGATGTCAGACGGGCCTGAAAAGGATGCAGGCCCGCCCCGGATGGCGTGCCAGTTATTCCGGAAGGGTGATTCGGCAGCTCTTGCGATTACGGATTTCGTTCTCCGTTGGTCGCTCTTTCACGAACTCGAAACGCGGCTCGCCCTCGTTGTAGGTGACCAGCCAACCCCACTCCAGTTCGGACTCATCTTGCCCAGGCTTCGGCGGTTCAGCCCACCAGGGTTCCTTGCTGACAATCTGGCGCATAGCCCCTCCACGTAGTTCGGGTCCTTTCAACTATAACGTGGATGTCCTAAGGCGCCAGAAATGCATTTCGAGTGGGCCGGCAGACTGATGCCGGCCCACGTTCGTCAGCTTAAAACGGTTTGTAAGGCAGGAATTTTCCGTCCAGGGTGATCACCGCGCGGGAACCACCTTCGGGATCTTCGACCTTCTTGATGTCCATCTTGAAGTTGATGGCGCTGATAATGCCGTCACCGAACTGCTCGTGAACAATCGACTTCAGGGCGGTACCGTAGACCTGGATCATCTCGTAGAAGCGGTAGATGGTCGGGTCGGTCGGCACGCCGCTGGCAAGCGAGCCGCGAAGCGGGATGGTCTGCAATTGGGCGACGGCGTCGTTGTCCAGGCCCAGGTGCTGGACCACTACTTTGGCGGCCGCTTCCGGCAGCGGGTGTTGGCCGAGCAGGGCAGCCGTGACGTAGAGCAGGCTCAGGCCGGTGCCTTCGGTCAGGTTTTCCCAGGACAGGTCCTTGCGGGCCTTGGCTTCGAGGATTTTGCCGGTCAGGGCCAGCGTTGGGTCTTGATAAGCATGGGACTGTTGCATGGTGCTTCTCCTGCGGATTGATGGGGTGTGTGGTTCAAGCGACGTTGGCGACAGCCCGGGCAGGCATGGCGCAGGTGTCAGGAAAATCGGCAATCGATACAAATTGCCGAGAGACACCGTCGAGCGCGTCGATGCCGCCACTTTCGATGTCGTAGACCCAGCCGTGCAGATTCAACGCGCCTTGCTCCTGGGCCAGGCGAACGCTGGGATGAGTCTGCAGATTGGCCAGTTGAGCAATGACGTTCTCTTTGACCAGTGAGGTCAGGCGCGCTTCGTCACTGCTGTGAGGACGGCCGGCATTGATCACCTTGGCGCCTTCGGAGTAGCGCAACCAATTGGCGACGGCGGGCAAGTGGTCCAGGCATTTGCACTGGGCAATGGCGGTCATCGCACCGCAATCGGAGTGCCCGCAGATCACCACATCGGTGACGCCCAGTACGGCAACGGCGTACTCGACCGTGGCGGAGACACCGCCAGGCTCGGGCCCGTAGGACGGCACGATGTTGCCGGCATTGCGAATCACGAACAGTTCGCCGGGTTCTTGCTGAGTCAGCAACTCCGGCACGACTCGACTGTCGGAGCAGGCAATGAACAGTGTTTTAGGTGACTGGGTAGAGGCCAGGTGCTTGAACAGGCTGGAGCGCTGTGGAAACGCTTCACGCTGAAACTTGAGGAAGCCATCGATCAACTCTTTCATGGTGAAGTACCTTGCCGTTGTGGTTGGCTGAAAGAATGAACGCGCACAGCTATAGCGTCCAAGATCGATGACTTATAGTTTTTATAGGCTGATCCTATAGCTGGAAGGATTTTCTTATTTTAATAGCGGCGAAGGGCAGCGCTCGAACCAGCGGCTCGCCTGTTCGTAGGCATGGGCAAGCTGCAGCACCGCGAAGTCAGCCTGGTGTTTGCCGATGATTTGCAGCCCCATGGGCAGGCCGTTCCGGTTAAAACCTACTTGTACGTTTGCCACCGGACAGCCAGAGAGGGTGCCGGGAATCACCACCTCCATCCAGCGGTGATAGGTGTCCATGCTCACGCCTTCGATGGAGGTTGGCCAAGGGAGGTTTTTGTCGAACGGGAAGACCTGGGCAGTCGGCAGCAGCAGGTAGTCGAAGCGTTCGAACAGTTTACTGATGGCGCGATACCAGTGACTGCGGGCCACCGAAGCGGCGAACACGTCGCTGGCCGAGAGCCTGAGCCCGTTTTCCACTTCCCAGCACGCTTCCTCTTTCAGCCGTGCGCGTTGACTCGGGTTGGCGTAGGCGCCGCCGAGGGAGCCGGCGACCATCCAGTGCCGCAACGTGCGCCAGCTGTTCCAGAGTTGTTCAGGGGCGAAGTCGACAGAGGCCGGCTCGATGCTGCAGCCCAGACTCTCGAAGTCGGTGAAGGCCTTTTGACACAGATCGAGAATGCCTTTTTCCATCGGCAGATAACCGTTGAAATCACCGAGCCAACCCAGGCGTGTGCCGCTGAAATCACGCTCCAGCGGAGCCGCGAACGCGGCACCGGACTCGGCGATCGACAGCGGTGCGCGAGCATCGGCGCCGGCCTGGACCGACAACAGCAACGCCGCATCGCGAACGCAGCGGCCCATGGGGCCTTCATAGCCGAGCTGGTCGATGAACAGGTCGGCGCTGTCGTCGAAGGGCACCCGGCCCTGGGACGGGCGAAAACCGAAGACATTGTTGAACGCCGCCGGATTGCGCAACGAACCCATCATGTCGCTACCGTCGGCCACCGGCACCAGGTGCATGGCCAGCGCCGAGGCGGCACCGCCACTGCTGCCGCCGGCGGTTTTGCTCGGGTCGTAGGCACAGCCGGTGGCACCGAACAGCGGGTTGTAGGTTTGCGAACCGAGGCCGAATTCCGGGGTGTTGGTCTTGCCGATAATGATTGCCCCGGCCGCCTTGATCCGCTCGCACATGATGCCGTCGCGGTCGGGCAGGAAATCCTCGAACAGCGGTGAACCGAAGGTGGTGCGAATGCCACGCGTCAGCGACAGATCCTTGATCGCGTGAGGCAGACCGTGCATCCAGCCACGGTACAGGCCGCTTGCGAGTTCGGCATCGCGCTGGTCGGCCTGGGCCAGAAGGTCTTCCGGTGCTTGCAGGCTGATCAGCGCATTGACCCGTGGGTTGAAGCGCTCGATGTGGTTCAGGTAAGCCTGCATCACCTCCCGGCAGGAGACCTGGCGCAGGCGAATGCAGTCGGCGAGTTCATGGGCCTTTAGCAGGACCAGTTCGCTGATAGGAGTTGAAGTCATTGCGACACTGCCTTGTAGACGACGGGAGAAACGCCCCGCTGCACCAGCGGGGCGGTAAGGATCAACGCATCAGGTTGGTCCACAGGCGGTCGGCCAGGCGGATCGCGCCTTCACCGCAGGTCTTGCTGAAGACCACCTGGGTGCCTGCCGGGATGTGCAGTTCCGGCGCGTCCTTGAGACCGGCGTCGAGGAACGGCTCCACGCCCTTGATCGGACTCTGGTGCTTGAGGAAGTTCTGGGTCATTGCGGCGTTTTCAGGCTGGCTGAGGAAGGCGATGAAGGCCTTGGCATTCGCCGGATTCTTGCTGCCGTTGGGGATGACCATGTTGTCGACCCAGGCCAGCACACCTTCTTTCGGGTAGAGGTATTTCAGGCTCGGTTTCATCTCCCGCGCCCGCATCGACGAACCGCCCCAGAAGGTCGACATGTCGATTTCACCCGAGGCCAGGTTCTCGCGGATCGAACCGGCCTTGGAACTGTAGGTTTTGATGAACGGTTTTTGCGCCTTGAGCAGGGTAAGCACTTGCTGCATCTGCTTCGGATCTTCACTGCACAGCGGAATATTCAGGTACAGGCTGGCCATGTCCACCACGTCGCTGACCGAGTCGAACATATTGATCCGTCCTTGCAGCTCAGTCGGCGGTTCATAAAGCACCTTGTAGCTGTCGGCCGGGCCTTTATAACGCTCGGTGTTCAACACCACGCTGGTGGTGCCCCAGATGAAGGGCACCGAATACGCGCCTTCCGGGTCCCAGGTAGGTTTTTTCAGGTTGTCGACGACATTCGCGTAATAGGGCTCCTTGACCGGGTCGAAGCGTTCCAGCAACTGTTCCTTGATCAGGATCGGCACAAACTGGTGCGAAGGAATCGCCACGTCATAACCGGCGCCACCCTGTTTGAGCTTGGCCAGCAGGGTTTCGTTGGAATCGTAGGAGTCCACCGTGACTTCAATGCCGGTCTGCTTCTGGAACTTGGCAAGAATCTCTGGCGAGAAGTAGCCACTCCAGCTCACCACGTTGAGTTTTTCCGCGGCCTGAACGCTGCCGGCCATCGTCAGTGGCAATGTCAGTAACAACGAGGTGCCGATGCTTGCAATCAACTTGCTCATACTTATTCCCCACGGTGTTTGGAAGGTTCAGGTTTTCTTTTTGCCCAGCAGATAAGACAGGCTGACGAACAACACCGAGACGCCGAGGATCAGCGTTGAAACGGCGTTGACGTCGGGTGTCACGCCCATGCGCAACAGGCCGAAGATGAAGATTGGCAAGGTCGTGGTACCGGCCTGGGCGACCATCATCGAAATCACGAAGTTATCCAGCGAGACGATGAAGGCCAGCATCAACCCGGAGACGATCCCCGGCATCAACAGCGGTAGCGTGACCTTGCGAAAGGTCCGCCAGGGGCCGGCGTACAGGTCGGCCGAGGCTTGCTCCAGCGACAGGTCCATGTCATTGAGCCGTGCGCGGATCGGCAGGTAGGCGAAGGGAATGCAAAACACTGTATGAGCGATGATCAGGTTGCCGTATCCCAGCGACAGGCCGACCGTGGAAAACAGCGCCAGGGTGGCGACACCGACCACGATCTCCGGCAATACCAGCGGCAGCATGATTGCGCCCATCGACAGTTGCATGCCCTTGAACTTCGCGCCGCGCGAGGTGCCGAGCGCGGCGAGGGTGGCAATCGCGGTGGCGATCATGCTCGCGCAGACCGCAATCAGCAGGCTGTTGCCGGCGGCCTGGCGCAAGGCCTGATTGGCAAATGCGGCGCGGTACCAGTCCAGGCTCAGGCCGGTCCAGACCGTGGCCGACTGGTTGGCGTTGAACGAGAACACCACCAGCACCACGATCGGCGCATAGAGGTACAGGTAGAACAGAAAACTGAAACCGCCGAAGCCCGGAAAGTCCTGAACGCTGAGGCCGGTTCGCTTGAATAGACGCTGCATTATTCACCTCCCTTGGCGATGCGCTGGCGCTCGGCACGCAGGGCATACACGGTCAACACCAGCATCACCGCTGCCATCAGCACCAGCGACAGGGCGGCACCGAACGGCCAGTTCCGCGCATCGCTGAACTGCCGGAAGATCAGGTTGCCGAGCATCATTTTTGTCCCGCCGCCGAGCAGCTCCGGAGCAATCATCGCCCCCAGGCACGGTACGAAGGTGAGGATGGCACCGGCGAAAATCCCCGGCTTGGCAATCGGCAGCACGACTTTGACCAGCGTTCGCCAGCGTCCGGCGTAGAGGTCTTGCGCCGCTTCCAGCAGGCGGATGTCCATCTTTTCCAAGGTCGCGTAGATCGGCAGCACCACGAACGGCGCGTAGGTGTAAACCAGCCCCAGCAGCACCGCGCCGTCGGTATAGAGCAGTTGCAGCGGCTGATCGATAATGCCGAGCCCCATCAGGCTGTTGTTGATGACCCCGGTGTTGCGCAGCAGCAGAATCCAGGCGTAGGTGCGAATCAGCAGGTTGGCCCAGAACGGCACGGTGATCAGGAAAATCAGCAGCCCACGCCGGTGCGCCGGTTGCATCGCCAGCCAGACCGCGACCGGGAAGCCGATCAACAAAGTGATCAGCGTTGTCAGCCCGGCGAGGCCAATCGAGCGCAGGGCAATGATCAGGTAGGAATCGGCAAAGGCCAGACTGTCATCCAGTTGCCGCTCGAACAGCAGGGAAGTGTAGGCATCGCCACTGAAGACCTTGTTGACCCCGCCATAGGGGTTGGCTTCCATCAGCGAATAACCGATGACGATCAGGATCGGCACGATCAGAAACAGGCCGATCGCGAGCAGTGCCGGAGTGACCCCGAGAAAACTGCCAAAGGCTTTACGTCGTGCCAGGGTGTTGGATATCGGTAGAACGTGCATGACAAACCCTCGTGCTCAATCCAGCAGGACACTGGCGCTACCGCGGTCGAACAGCAGGCCGGCCTGGCTGCCGACAGCAAAGCGCAGGCTTTGGTCGACGCTGTTGGGCGTGCGCACCGTCAGACGTGAACCGTCGTTCAGGCTGACCTGATATTGCAGGTCGGTGCCGAGGTAGATTTGCGCATCGATCCGGCATGGCAAGGCGCCGGTAGTGTCGGCGGGCAACAGATGCAGGCGCTCGGGACGCACCGAGAGCGCCACCGTTGCGCCCACGTTTACGTCGCTGCAGGGTTGAGCGGGGAGCGGGTGACCCGCCGGCCCGGCGAACCAGGCCAAGCCTGCTTCGACATGGGTGACCGTGCCTTCGATGAAGTTGGTCTCGCCGATGAAGTCCGCGACGAAGCGATTGCGCGGACGTTCGTAGATATCCTCTGGACGGCCAACCTGCTGCACCTCACCTTCGGACAACACGGCGATGCGGTCGGACATGGTCAGGGCTTCTTCCTGATCGTGAGTGACGAAGATAAAGGTGATGCCGGTCTTCGCCTGAATCGCCTTCAACTCTTCACGCATGGCCTGGCGCAGTTTGAGGTCAAGCGCCGAGAGCGGCTCGTCAAGCAGCAGCACTTTAGGATGGGGCGCCAGGGCCCGGGCCAGGGCGACTCGTTGTTGCTGGCCGCCGGACAGTTGCGTCGGGCGCCGCGTGGCGAAGCGTTCCATTTGCACCAGCGCCAGCATCTCGCGCACTCGTTCGGCGATCTGCGCCTTGCTCAAGACCTTGCCCATCGGGTGGGACTCAAGGCCGAATGCCAGGTTCTCGGCAATGGTCATGTGCGGAAACAGCGCGTAGTGCTGGAACACCGTATTGACCGGGCGCTGGTAGGGCGGGCGGTCGGCGATGTTTTCGCCATAGAGCAGGATCTCGCCCTGGGTCGGAAATTCGAACCCGGCGATCATTCGCAGGAGAGTGGTTTTACCGCAGCCCGAAGGGCCGAGGAGGGTGAAGAACTCGTTGTCGCGGATATCCAGGTCGATGCTTTTCAGCGCCACCGGACCACTGTGAGGATCACCGTAGACTTTGCGTACAGCGCGAATTGACACAGCCAGCGTTTGCAGCGAATGCAGGGCATTCATGCGTTACCTCCGATTCCCCCATCGCCTGTGCCGGTATGCTGCAAACAGCCGTGCCGTCAGGCCATGGATATTATTTTTTTGGGCAGGATCGAGATCTGTTCAGGTGTGCAGCGAGCCGCTTCGTCGGGCTCTTTGGAGATTCTTGTTGTTCTTTAGTGGGTCGATTATCAGTGAGGGGTTGCGGGGGCGAAACTTCAATTTTAACATAGCACCTGTTAAATAATTTAATAGCAAAAGGCGTCCCAAGCCATGCCTGACCACCGTTTGCCACCGCTTAACGCGGTGCGTGCCTTTGATGCTGCTGCCCGCTTGGGCAGCTACGTCGAAGCCTCGAAGTCGCTGCACGTGACTCAGCCAGCCATTGGCCGACATGTGAAGCTGTTGGAGGAGTGGCTGGGGACCCAACTGTTTGAGCGCACCTCGCGCGGCGTCACGCTGACCACTGCCGGCGAGAAGTACCACCGCAAAATCGCTTCGGCGCTGCAATTGATCATCGAGGCCGGGAGGGAGCTGCAACCCAAAGACTCAGAGCGATGGCTGCGAATCATGGTCGTGCCGGGTTTCGCCAAACGCTGGTTGACCCCAAGATTGGAAGCGGCACGGCGTCTTCGCCCTGGATTGAAGTTCGCCATCGAACCTAACTCGACGTTCACCGATGTCGACGGCAAGACCGCTGACCTGGGGATTGTCTATGGCCTTGATGGGGAATACGCCCATTCCCGAGCCACCCTGATCTGCCCGCGGGTGTTTCCGATTTGTACGCCGGGCTACCTCGCCAGCATCGAACCGATCACCTGCCTCGCCGATCTGCTGAAACACAACCTGATTCACTTCGACGGCGAGTGGTGGAACATGTGGTTCGCCGCCAATGGCCTGGATGTTCATCTCACCTCGGACGTGTTGTACGTCAACAACGACCACGCACTGTCGGTGGCGGAAAGCGGGCAAGGCATTGCGCTGGCGAATGAAGTGCTGGTGCGCGAAGAACTCAAGGCCGGCACACTGGTGCGGGTGCTTGAAGAACAGGTAAAGCTGGAAAGCTACCGGGTGCTGACACCGTCGGCTGAACTGTCGGCGGATGCGCAGTGGTTCATCCAGTGGCTGACGACCGAGTTGGGACGCGAGTTTAGCGATTGAAGGTGCTTGAGAACCCACTGCACGGTCAATGCAGTGGGCGTGTGCCAAACCCTCGAATCAGCTCTTTGCAGCAAACAGCTTCAGGGCTTCAGCAAAACATTTCTCGGCAATGACCGAGCGAGGTTCGGTTTTGCGCATCACCAGACCTAGGGGCGCGAGAACACTTGCATCTGGAAGGTTGATAAAGGCCAGATTCTCGATAGGATTTTCCAGGCCACTGCTCAGCGGCATGATCGAGCAGCAAAAACCGTCGTGAATCGCCTGGAACAACTGATACGTCGAATCGGTTTCGAGTATTGGCTGTGGGTCCAGCCCACGGCTACGAAAACTCAGGTCAATGGATTTTCGATAGTGCATGCCGTTGCTGATCATCCCCAATGGCAGCTCGGCGGCATCTTCCCAGCTCATTTCCGTTCCTTCGAAATGGAAGTGGCGCGTGTCGTACAGCAAGCCGACGCGGGTTTCTCCAATTTCGAAAAAATCCAGATAGTTGGGATTCACGTGATCGAGATAACAGATGCCCAAATCCAGTTGGTTGTTACCGATCCCTTCGATGATTTGGTCCGAGCTCATCGATGACAGACTGAACTTGAGTTCCGGGAATGTACGGGAAAGCTCCTGAACGTAGCTGATGGGATTGAAGCCGCTGAGAGGCACCAGGCCCAGGCGCAAATTGCCGACTAACTGACCGCGACACGCAGCCGCCTCAGCAAATAGCCCGTCATGTGCGGCGAGCAGTGTTCGCGCCCAGGCCAGCACGCGTTCACCGGCCTGGGTGAAACCTTCAAAACGCTGGCCTCGAGTGACCAGTTCCAGGCCCAGTTCATCCTCAAGATTGCGCAAGCGCATGGACAGCGTCGGCTGAGTAATGTGGCAGCGCGCAGCGGCCTGTCCGAAATGTCGAGTCTGTTCCAGGGCGATCAGGAATTTGAGTTGCTTGATGTCCACAATGGCACCTGTCGAGGGATGAATGTGATGTCAGTAAAGCAGGTAAGTGTCTTGATTAAAAACACCGATAGTTGGGTCAGCAAACGATCTCACTGTCCTGCTTGTCAGTCCAATCACACGTATTGACCGACCGATTGGTTGGCTCTATCGCGAGCGAATTTAGTTAAAACTACTAATCGTTGCGGGTGAGAAAGCTCTCGATAGAGGCGCTCGATAAACCGGTTGGCCAGAGTGATTAGACAGTGACTGTTTTAGCGAATTAGCCTCTGGCAATTGCTTTCATTATTGCCTGCCGGAGAATGACATGAGCGTTAAGTCGGATGCGTTATTTGTACCGTTGAATATGGCTGTGCTGACCGTCAGTGATACCCGTGAATATGCCAACGATACCTCTGGGCAATTGCTGGTCAGTCGATTGCTGGAGGCGGGGCACACCCTGAGTGAGCGTAACTTGCTCAAGGATGATCTGTATAAAATCCGCGCGCAGGTAGCCACCTGGATTGCCGATGAACATATTCAGGTCGTGCTGATTACCGGGGGGACCGGGTTTACCGGGCGCGACAGCACACCTGAGGCGGTGGCCTGCTTGCTGGATAAACAGATTGATGGCTTTGGTGAGCTGTTTCGGGCGATTTCCATCCTCGATATCGGCACCTCCACGGTTCAGAGCCGGGCCTTGGCCGGGCTGGCCAACGGCACGCTGGTGTGCTGCCTGCCAGGTTCGACCGGCGCCTGTCGAACTGCGTGGGAAGGCATTCTTGCCGAGCAGCTGGATGCACGTCACAGGCCGTGCAATTTCGTGCCGCACCTCAAGCCTGTGCAAGCCTGCGGGACACGGGGATGAGCCAGTCACAACTGATGCCTGTGGAGGAGGCCATCGACAGGTTGCTGGCGATGGCCGAAGCGCAACGTCTTCATGAAAGCGAGCCGGTACCGCTGAGTGACGCACGGCAACGGGTGTTGGCCAGTGACCTGGTGGCATCTCTCGATCTTCCGCCTTGGCCGAACAGTGCCATGGATGGTTATGCCTTGAATGTCGACGACTGGAGCGGACAACCGTTTGCCGTGTCACAACGAATTCTTGCCGGTCAGGCCCCCGAAGCGTTGCTACCGGGAACCTGTGCCCGAATCTTTACCGGAGCGCCGGTACCCGAGGGTGCCAACAGTGTCGAGATGCAGGAAAACGTCGAGCTTTTGGAGGACGGCCGGGTACGTTTCAAACAGTCGCTGACGGCAGGCCAGAATATTCGACCGCAGGGCCAGGAGAACCGTGTCGGGCAGGTTTTGCTCCGTGCGGGCAAACGACTGGGGCCTTTCGAGTTGGCTATCGCCGCGGCCCAGGGATGTACGCATGTGCATGTCGTACGGCGCCCACGGGTTGCACTGCTCTCCACAGGCGATGAACTGGCCGAACCGGGTATGCCCTTGAAGCCTGGCTGTATTTACAACAGCAATCGCACCTTGTTGAGCCACTGGTTAAGCGCACTGGGTTGTGAGGTCATCGATGCCGGCATTCTCCCCGATAGGCCACAGCAGACGCGGCTCAAACTCGAACAGTTGCAACACGCAGCGGACGTGATTCTCACCACTGGCGGCGTGTCCGCAGGTGACGCCGATTGTCTCGGGCAGGTGCTGCGTGAATGCGGTAAACCACTGTTCTGGAAGTTGTCGATCAAGCCGGGGAAACCACTGACAGTGGGACACTTTGGCACGGTGCCGGTCATTGGCCTGCCAGGAAACCCGACGTCGGCGCTGGTGACATTTGGACTGTTGGCCCGTGCCTATCTGTTGCGTATCCAGGGCGTCGAAGACGTCACGCCCTTGAGCTTCCCGATGAGCGTCGGTTTTGATTGGCCAAAAGCCGGAGGCCGCAGGGAATACCTCAGAGCCAGGCTGGAGGCGGGGCGCGCCATCCTCTATCCGAACCAGAGTTCAGGCGTGTTGCTCGGCGCATCCTGGGCTGATGGACTGGTCGAGATTCCAGAGGGTTGCACGCTGCAGGCCGGTGACACGGCGCGGTTTATTCCGTTCTGCGACTTGTTCTAAGCGATCTATCCACCCCCTCAATTATTTGAGGGGGCTCCTAGCGCTAGCGCCCATCGCCACCTTCCCAGCGACGTGCTGCCAGCTGATCACTCTCTCTGCCGCATACCCAACGGTCACCGGAGCCGGTTTCTTCACGCTTCCAGAAGGGCGCTCGTGTTTTCAGGTAGTCCATTAAAAAAGCGCAGGCATCAAAGGCCGCCTGTCGATGCTCGCTGGCAACGCCGACAAACACGATGGGATCACCGACGTTCAAAAGACCCACGCGGTGAACGATGTTCACTCGCTGAAGAGGCCACCTGTCATTGGCCTGGTCGACGATGCGTTGCAATGATTGCTCGGTCATTCCTGGATAATGTTCGAGAAACAGGCTGCTGACCTTTTCCCCCTGATTGATATCCCGGACATAGCCGACGAAGGTGGCCACGGCACCAACGCCAGGGTCTTCGGCGTGCAAACGGCTGTTCAGTTCATTCAGGTTGAATATCTCGGTCTGGACCTGAACAGTCATCGCTCAACCCCCCGTCACTTGAGGGAAGAAGGCGATCTCATCGAAGTCTTCGATGGCGGCGTCGAGCGTACACAACTCCTGGTTCAGCGCGCACATGAGGCTGGTTTCACCGAGGACTTGCTCCCACACCTCGCCTCTGGCGATCAGCAGTTTTCTGACATCGTCAATACTCTGCAATGACGCGGTCAGCGCGATTTTTTCTCCGCCAATGCCGAGTTGTTCTCGATAACGCGCAAAGTAGTTGATAAGAATCATTGAGCGACACTCGCTTCAAAGTTACCGGATTTTCCGCCGTGTTTTCTGAGCAACTGGATGTTCTCGATGATCATCCCTCGGTCGACGGCTTTGCACATGTCGTAGATCGTCAGTGCCGCCACACTCGCCGCCGTGAGCGCTTCCAGCTCGACGCCTGTTCTGCCGTTAAGTCGGCAGGTGCTCACAATTCTGACGCGATCGGGCTCAACGGCCTGCAGTTCGATGTGAATGGCGCTGAGCATCAAGGGGTGGCATAGCGGGATGAGTTCATGGGTTTTCTTCGCCGCCATGATCCCGGCGATACGAGCGACCGCAAACACGTCACCTTTGGGGTGCCCGTTTTGCTGGATAAGTTTCAACGTGGCGGGTTGCATCCGTATCCAGGCCTGCGCTTGAGCTTCACGGTTTGTCGGATCTTTTTCGCTGACATCGACCATGTTGGCCCGGCCCTCGGCATCCAGATGAGTCAGCGTCGCGGAATCGGATTGATTGAATTCGTTCATGTTTATCCTTCACCCCAGCGGGTGCCTGATGGGAAGTGGGGGCGAATCAGTCCAGCACGAAGTCCACTGGCTGAAGCAGCGGAGGGAGTTCTGTCGCACCCAAGGCGTCAAGCACTTCACGCTCGATGGTGCGCACAATGGCATTGGTTGGAAGGTCGTTTTCATCTCGACCAAAGGGGTCTTCCAATTCGTCGCCAATGGCATCCAGCCCAAAAAACGTATAACTCACAATCGCGGTGAACACCGGCGTTAGCCAACCCAGTGGCTCGGCCATCGCGAAGGGCAGCAAGATGCAAAATATGTAAATGGTCCTGTGCAGCAGGAGTGTGTAAGGGAACGGGAGTGGGGTGCTCTTGATTCGCTCACAGGTCGTTTGCGTGGTGGTCAGATTGGTCAGGTGATTGGCCATCAGCGTGTAACGCCATTCGTTGATCTCACCGGATTCGGCGAGCGTCGAGCACTGTTGGCCGACGTGGCGCAGGATCCGTTCAGGGATGTTCGGGGTGTTGGCTGAGGGCAACCTGCTGAGCCACGTACTCGCGGCACTGAGTTCGTCTTCTTTGCGAAGCTTGGCGTTAAGCGCATGGGCAAACCCGCAGAGGTCGAGCAATACCTTGCTGCGTTGCTGTTTGTCCTTGATGACCTGGGTTTCCCTGATCATCGAGCGTACATCCATCACCATCGCACCGAGCGCTTTGCGCGCTTCATACCAGCGGTCGTAGCAGGCGTTGTTGCGAAAGTTCATGAAGATTGAAAGTGATAACCCCAGCAGCGTGAAGGGGGTGGCATTGACCTTCGAGAAGTACGCGGGATGGAGTGTCTCGACCAGGACAATAGCAGAGGCCAGGAGAGTCACCAGAAGGCTGCGCAGCGCGATACGCTTGGCAATCGAGCCTTTGAGTGAAATCAGGACATTGATCAGATTAGGTTTGGCTCTAACGATCATGGGGGACAGCCTTCTAGAGAGTAATGATCTGAAAACGGGGCAGGCTATCCGCCGGTCATGTTCATGAAACGGACAACTTGCACCTCATCATTGAGTTCAAAGTTGTGTCGGTACGGCTTGATCTTCATCGACTCGATGATTGCCTTCTCCAGGCGCTCCGGCTCTCCTGGAAAGCGGCGAAGTACTTCCTTCAGGTCGACGGAATGCTCATTGCCCAGACACAGCAAGAGCCGGCCTTCGACGGTCAGCCGAACACGATTGCAGGTAGCGCAAAAGTTGTGGCTGTGGGGCGAGATGAACCCCAGGCGAATATCCGGTGCCTGGGCCAGGCGCCAATAGCGCGAAGGGCCTTGGGTCGATTCCGCGGATTCGATAAGGGTGTAGCGCTCGGCAATACGCTCGCGCACCTGCGCGCTTGAAAAGAACGCGTCGGCACGGCTGTGCTCGCTGATAACGCCCAGCGGCATCTCTTCAATGAAGGAAATATCCAGCCCACGATCAATCGCAAAGCCTACGAGATCATTTATCTCATGATCATTGCGGCCTTTCATGACGACGCAGTTGAGTTTGGTATGTTGAAAACCTGCCGCATTCGCTGCGTCAATTCCGCCGATGACGGTAGCCAGATCACCCGTGCGGGTCAGTTCGCGGAAGCGCTTGGCGTCCAGGCTGTCGAGGCTGATATTGAGGCGCTTGAGCCCCGCATCGAATAACGGCGCCGCGAGCTTGCCCAGCTGTGAACCGTTTGTGGTCATGCACAGTTCACGCAGCCCCGGCAGCGCGGCAATCCGTTTACAGAGATCTACAACGCCGGGGCGAATCAACGGTTCACCACCGGTCAGGCGGATTTTACGGGTGCCCAGCGCCACAAAGCTTTCAGCTAATTGATAGATCTCTTCCAGCGTCAATACGCGCTGTCGCGGCAAAAACTCCATGTCCTCGGCCATGCAATAGACACAGCGGAAATCGCACCGGTCGGTCACAGACATTCTGAGATAGTCGACCCGCCGGGAAAAACCATCCATCAACATTCGATCTGACATCTCAACCTCCATCAGCGCTCCAGGTCTATCGAGCATGGCGCTGGTTTTGGAAAGCCACTGCTATATAGGGCCTTGTTGAGGCAAGACTAAGGTCATTTAAAGTCGTCGTCTAATCACTATTAACAACTGATTGATCAATGGGGTCTATCGAGAGAAAAGTGGTTCCTGTTTATGTTGATTTAAATATTTAACACATTGATTTGCATTGATTATTTTGTTGATAGATTATTTTGATGATCTGGTCATTATTAACGATTAGACAGCCATGTAATACGCGGAATAGTCTGGGTTCGTACCCCTGAATCGGGCCCTTGAAGTGATTAACTGCGAATAACCTACCGCTAAATAAATCCGCATTTTTATAGGCGCACAACAACAGCAATTAACAACGACTTGACATCAGGTTGACGCCTGCGTGCACGTCTTGGAGAAGTATCATGAGCGAAGTTGAACGTTATAAACCGTACAAGGGGGCGGCCGCTGGCTGGGGCGCGCTGATTGCTGTGACCAAAAACTGGCTGGGCAGCGAAAACGCGTTCAAGAACATTCGAGCCATGCTCAAGACCAACCAGAACGGCGGCTTCGACTGCCCGGGCTGTGCCTGGGGCGAGTCGCCGGAAAATGGCATGGTCAAGTTCTGCGAGAACGGCGCCAAAGCGGTCAACTGGGAGGCTACCGGCCGCCTGGTCAACCCGGCGTTTTTCAACAAATACACGGTGTCGTCGCTGGCGGCGCAAAGTGACTATTGGCTTGAATACCAGGGGCGCCTGACTCACCCCATGCGCTATGACGCCTCTGCTGATCGTTACGTCGAAACCAGCTGGGACGATGCGTTTGCCTTGATCGCCAAACACTTGAAAGGGCTGACGTCGCCGGATCAGGCCGAGTTCTACACCTCCGGTCGGGCCAGCAACGAAGCGGCTTACCTCTATCAGCTATTCGTTCGCGCCTACGGCACCAACAACTTCCCTGACTGTTCGAACATGTGCCATGAGGCGAGCGGCCTGGGCATGGATGACAGTGTCGGCGTGGGCAAAGGCACGGTCACGTTCGATGACCTGGAGGAAGCCGATGCGATTTTCGTCATCGGCCAGAACCCTGGTACCAATCACCCACGGATGCTTGAGCCTCTGCGCGAAGCGGTGAAGCGGGGCGCGCAGGTGATCTGTTTCAACCCCCTGAAAGAGCGTGGGCTGGAACGCTTCCAGCACCCGCAGCATCCACTGGAAATGCTCACCAACGGCTCCGAACCGACCTCGTCTGCGTACTTTCGTCCGGCATTGGGCGGTGACATGGCAGCGATGCGTGGTATCGCCAAGTTCTTGTTGCAGTGGGAGCGTGAAGCGCTGGCGAACAACAGCGAGGCAGTGTTCGACCGCGCGTTCATCGCCGAGCACACCTCGGGCCTGGAAACCTACCTGGCTGAAGTCGATGCTACGACGTGGGAGCACATCGTCGAGCAGTCCGGCCTGTCGCTGGCGGACATCGAACTGGCGGCCCGCATGTACCGCAGAGCCAAGCGGGTCATCATGTGTTGGGCAATGGGGGTGACCCAGCACACTCACTCGGTGGTGACCGTGCAAGAGATCATCAATGTGCAGTTGTTGCGTGGCAATATCGGTCGCCCGGGTGCAGGGCTGTCGCCGGTACGCGGGCACAGTAACGTGCAGGGCGACCGCACCATGGGCATCAACGAACTGGCACCACCTGAGTTTATTGATGCGCTGGAAGCACGCTTTGCCTTCAAGGCACCGCGCCGACACGGGCATAACACGGTGATGGCGATTGCGGCGATGGAAGACGGACGCTCGAAAGTCTTCATCGGCCTGGGCGGCAACTTTGCTCAGGCAACTCCCGACAGCCCGCGCACTCATGACGCACTGCGCAAGTGTGACCTCACGGTGCACATTGCGACAAAGCTCAATCGCAGCCATCTGGTCACTGGCCGTGAGGCCTTGATCTTGCCGTGCCTGGGGCGCACCGATATCGACATTCAAGAGGAAGGTCCGCAAGGCGTGACGGTAGAAGACACCTTCAGCATGGTGCACATTTCCCACGGCCAGCTGAAACCCAAATCACCGCTGATGCGTTCGGAGCCGGCGATCATTGCCGGGATTGCCAACGCAACCCTGGGTAAGCACCCGATTGACTGGCTCTGGGCGGTCGCCGATTACAGTCGCATCCGTGACCTGATTGCCGACACCATTCCCGGTTTCGAGGATTTCAATAATAAACTGCTGCACCCCGGTGGCTTTCACCTGGGTAACGATGCCGCCAAACGCATCTGGAATACCTCGACTGGCAAAGCGCAGTTTGCCCCCAGCGAATTGCCGGAACACCTGGTCAGCGAAGGCGTGCGTAACCTGGACGTGAAGCCGGATCTGATCCTGCAAACCATGCGCTCCCACGATCAGTACAACACCACCTTGTACGGACTGGATGATCGTTATCGCGGCGTCTACGGCATGCGCGATGTGGTGTTCGTCAACGAGCAGGACATTCGCAAACTGGGTTACGAGCCGGGGCAAAAGGTCGACATGATCTCGCTGTGGGGCGATGGTCGTGAGCGTCGAGTGAGCGGTTTCACCTTGATCGCCTACGACATTCCGCCTGGTCAGGCCGCTGCCTATTACCCGGAAACCAACCCGCTGGTGCCGCTGGAAAGCTACGGCGACCGGACGTTCACGCCGACCTCGAAGTTCATCGCGATTCGCCTTGAACAGGCACAGGCCAGCAACCTGATCCAGTCCTTCGGCGCTTGAGTCTGGCCGGGGTGGCGTGATTACCACCCCGGCCTCACCAGATCATTGGAAATCTGTTCGCTGCGAGCCATGAGGCTCATTGCGGCCGGGCTCTGTGTGCACGTGCATCGGGCCACTATGAGGGTATTGTCATGTTAAATCCGGGAGCGCTCGACCTGGCGCGAATTCAATTCGCGTTTACGGTCTCGTTTCACATCATATTTCCCGCCATCACTATCGGGCTTGCCAGTTTCCTGGCGGTCCTCGAAGGGCTCTGGCTGAAAAGCAACAACTCGGTTTACAAGGACCTGTATCACTTCTGGTCGAAAATCTTTGCCGTCAACTTCGGTATGGGAGTGGTCTCCGGGCTGGTCATGGCCTACGAGTTCGGCACCAACTGGAGCCGGTTCTCTGACTTCGCCGGGAGTATTACCGGGCCATTGCTGACGTATGAGGTGTTGACGGCGTTTTTTCTCGAGGCCGGCTTCCTTGGGGTGATGTTGTTCGGCTGGAACCGGGTAGGGCGAGGGCTGCACTTCTTTGCCACGGTGATGGTCGCCATCGGTACGTTGATCTCGACCTTCTGGATTCTGGCCTCCAACAGCTGGATGCAGACGCCACAGGGGTTCTCGATCGTGGATGGGCGGATCATGCCGATGGACTGGCTGGCCATCGTCTTCAATCCGTCGTTCCCTTTCCGACTGGCGCATATGGCCATCGCTGCGTTTGTGGCCACGGCGTTCTTTGTCGGCTCTTCCGCGGCCTGGCATTTGCTGCGCAAAAATGACACGCCGCAAGTGCGCAAGATGCTCTCGATGGCGTTGTGGATGGCGTTGATCGTGGCGCCGATCCAGGCGGTGGTCGGGGACGCCCATGGTCTGAATACCCTGGAACATCAACCGGCGAAAATTGCCGCCATGGAAGGGCACTGGGAAAACATCGGTAACGAGCCGACGCCGCTAGTGCTGTTCGGTATCCCGGACATGGCGGCCGAGAAGACCCGTTATGCGCTGGAAATCCCTTACCTGGGCAGCCTCATCCTGACTCACAGCCTGGATAAACAGATCCCCGCGCTCAAGAGTTTCCCAAAAGAGGACCGTCCTAACGCGACCATCATCTTCTTCAGCTTTCGGATTATGGCCGGGCTTGGAATGTTGATGATCCTCACCGGTTTGCTGGGTCTTGTTTTACGTCGTAATGAAGCGCTGTACCGCAATCGTCTGTTCCTGCGCCTGGTGTTGTTCATGGGGCCGACCGGTCTTATCGCGATGTTGGCGGGCTGGATCACTACCGAAGTCGGTCGGCAGCCGTGGGTCGTCTACGGGCTTCTGCGAACCGCCGATGCGGCTTCCAACCACACGGTCACGCAGCTCAGCGTTTCGCTGGCGTTGTTTGTGTTGATCTACTTCTCGGTGTTCGCGGTGGGCATCGGCTACATGATGAAGCTGGTACGCAAAGGCCCGCAGCCACATCACGAGCATCCGCCTCAAGGCGGTCTGGACCAGGAGCGCACGCCACGCCGCCCCCTGTCCGCCATCTCCGAGACGTTCGCGTCCGGCGATCACGTCAACTGAGCAAGGGGATAGATCATGGGTATTCAAGGTATAGATCTGTCGTTGATCTGGGGCGTCATCATTGCCTTCGGGGTGATGATGTACGTGATCATGGACGGCTTCGATCTGGGGTTGGGCATCCTGTTCCCGCTGATCCCGGACAGGCAGGAACGCGATGTGATGATGAACACCGTCGCGCCGGTCTGGGACGGTAACGAAACCTGGCTGATACTCGGCGGGGCGGCACTTTACGGTGCGTTTCCGTTGGCTTACTCGGTGATTCTGGAGGCGTTGTATCTGCCGCTGATTTTCATGCTGGCCGGGTTGATATTTCGCGGCGTGGCGTTTGAATTCCGATTCAAGGCCAGTCCTGAAAAACGTCACATCTGGGACATGGCCTTTATCGGCGGCTCGCTCCTGGCAACGTTTTGCCAAGGCATCGTGATTGGCGCCTATATCGCTGGAATTCCGGTGGTCAATCGGCAGTTTGCAGGCGGCACCCTGGACTGGCTGTCAGCGTTTCCACTGTTCTGCGGTTTCGGGTTGATCGTCGCCTACGCGCTGCTCGGCAGTACCTGGTTGCTGGTCAAGACCGAAGGCATGCTTGAATCACGCATGCGTCACTACACTCGGCCGCTGGCGTTCACCCTCACGGCGGTCGTGGCGGTGCTCTGTGTCTGGACACCGATGCTGCATCCGGAGATTGCGACTCGCTGGTTCACGCACGCGCATACCGTGGTCTTTGGCGGGTTGTTGATCCTTGGTGTGCTGGCGTTATACGGGTTGCTCAGGTCGTTACGCCACTACCACTCGCACTGGCCATTTGTGTTCACGTTGGCGCTGGTTTTCCTGGGGTATATCGGTCTGGCCTTCAGTATCTGGCCGAATATCGTACCGCCCTCCATCAGCTTGTGGGAGGCCGCATCGCCGCCTTCAAGCCAGCTGTTCATCTTGATCGGCACGTTGTTCATTCTGCCAATCATCCTGATGTACACCTGCTGGAGCTACTACGTGTTCCGCGGAAAAGTGAGGATAGGCGATGGCTACCATTGACAGCAAAAGCGCTCTGACGAGTGAAGAGTCGGTCACGCAAAACCAATCCTCCCCTTGGTATCGACGGGTTCTTTGGTTGATCGCTATCTGGTTCGGCAGTGTGATTGCGCTGGGGGCAGTGGCGAGCTTGTTCCGGCTGATGATGCATATGGCCGGAATGACCACTCATTGATGACTGGTTTCATACGATAAAGGCCCGGCGCGATCTTTCGCGCCGGGCCTTTTTTTACCAATGGCCTAAGGCTCGCGATCAGCGAGCTCTTCGAGCAGGTCTGCTGACGGAACGAAGAACAAGCCTCCGGTGACCGCCGTGCTGAAATCGAGCAACCGGTCATAGTTGCCCGCGGGTCTGCCGACAAACATGTTCTCGAGCATCTGCTCGATCGGTTCTGGGGAGCGCGCATAGCCGATGAAGTAGGTACCGAACTCGCCTGCGCCTGGCCGACCGAACGGCATGTTATCGCGCAGGATTTTCACTTCCTGTCCGTCCTTGGTGATGGTCGTCAAGGAGCTGTGCGAACAGCTCGGTTTGACCGAGTCATCGAGTTCGATATCGGAGAGTTTTTTGCGTCCGATAATGCGTTCCTGAGCCTCGACGGATAACTCGTTCCACGCGCTCATCTTGTGCAGGTATTTCTGTACCAGCACATAGCTGCCACCGCTATACGACGGATCTTCATCACCAATGATCGTGAAGTCGACAGCATGGCGACCGACCGGGTTTTCGGTGCCGTCGACAAAACCGACCATGCTGCGCATGTCGAAATAACGGAAACCCTGAACTTCATCAACGACCGAGACTGCATCGCCAAGCGCTGAGAGCAATTGCGTCGCCAATTCGAAACAGAGGTCCATTTGATCCGCACGAATGTGCAGCAAAATGTCGCCCGGCGTTGCGACGGCTCGACGTCCCTCTACACCGAACTCGCGGAATGGATGCAAAGAGGCGGGACGCGGGCTGCCGAACAAGGTATCCCAGGCACTGGAACCGATGCCGCAGACACACGACAAATTGCCCGAGGGAACACGTTTACCGACCGATCGCGTGAGGGCCGCGACGTCTGCGCACCAGGCCCGCACTTTAGCGGCAGATTCATTCCCAGGCGCTAGTGTGGCGACGATGAAAATCGCGCTGCTGGTAATGGGACTACAGACGGATTGAGGATCAGGCGTTTTATTATCCATTGGCATCAGTTTTGTCATTGATAATTCCACATGCGGCGCAGCGGGAGTGAAAGACAGTAGCAGGTAATGCTTTCAAAACAGCAATCGACGTGGACGAGCAGTCCATGCGGCGTACCTCACTCATCGTGGCTTTCATGGAAAACGTTAACCTGAGCGTAACGGTTCGCCGCTCATCTTGATTGATGCCTCCCTCCGTTAGCTCCTAAGGTAGCTCCACGTAAGCGAACCCGTGGAGTGAGCATGACAACAACAATATCCCCCGACTCGCGCTGGACGCGGCGGCGCAGTGAAAAACAGCGTCGCCTGGAGCAGGTGCGGGGTCTCGCCGATGGCGTGGTGTTGCCCACCGACAAGATCGTTGCGGCGCTGGAGGCATTGATTCTGCCTGGCGACCGCGTGGTGCTGGAGGGCAACAACCAGAAGCAGGCGGACTTTCTTTCCCGTTCCCTGGCCAAGGCCGATCCGGCCAAGCTGCATGACCTGCATATGATCATGCCCAGCGTCGGCCGCTCCGAGCACCTGGACCTGTTCGAACGAGGCATCGCGCGTAAGCTCGATTTCTCCTTCGCCGGCACCCAGAGTTTGCGCATCAGCCAGTTGCTTGAAGATGGTCTGCTGGAAATCGGCGCGATCCACACCTACATCGAACTCTACGCCCGACTGGTGGTGGACCTGATTCCCAACGTGGTGCTCTCGGCCGGTTTCATGGCCGACCGTGCCGGCAATATCTACACCGGGCCGAGCACCGAGGACACTCCGGCGCTGATCGAGCCGGCGGCCTTCAGCGACGGCATTGTGATCGTCCAGGTCAACCAGTTGGTGGACGACGTCAGCGAGTTGCCCCGCGTGGACATCCCCGCGTCCTGGGTGGATTTCGTGGTGGTGGCCGACAAGCCGTTCTACATCGAACCGTTGTTCACCCGTGACCCTCGGCACATCAAACCCGTGCATGTGCTGATGGCGATGATGGCGATCCGCGGGATTTATGAGAAACACAACGTTCAGTCGCTCAACCACGGTATCGGTTTCAACACTGCCGCCATCGAATTGATCTTGCCGACCTACGGCGAATCGCTTGGACTCAAGGGCAAGATCTGCCGCAACTGGACCCTTAACCCGCACCCGACGCTGATTCCGGCCATCGAAAGTGGCTGGGTCGAAAGCGTGCATTGCTTCGGCACCGAACTGGGGATGGAGAATTACATCGCCGCGCGCCCGGACGTGTTTTTCACTGGTCGCGACGGCTCCCTGCGTTCCAATCGAATGTTCTGCCAACTGGCCGGGCAGTACGCGGTGGACCTGTTTATCGGTGCAACCTTGCAGGTGGACGGCGACGGCCATTCTTCCACCGTGACCCGTGGACGCCTGGCCGGTTTTGGCGGCGCGCCGAACATGGGCCACGACCCGCGTGGTCGCCGCCACGGTACCCCGGCCTGGCTCGACATGCGCCACGACGATGCCCCCGAAGCGCTGCTCGAACGTGGCAAGAAGCTGGTGGTGCAAATGGTCGAGACTTTCCAGGAGGGCGGCAAACCGACTTTCGTTGAAACCCTCGATGCGGTTGAAGTGGCGAAGAAAAGCGGCATGCCGCTGGCGCCGATCATGATCTACGGCGACGACGTCACTCACCTGCTCACCGAAGAAGGCATCGCCTATTTGTACAAGGCGCGCTCCCTGGAAGAACGCCAGGCAATGATCGCGGCTGTGGCCGGGGTCACCGCCATCGGCCTGCGCCATAACCCCAAAGACACTGCGCGGATGCGCCGCGAGGGCCTGATCGCCTTGCCCGAAGACCTCGGCATCCGCCGCACCGACGCCACCCGCGAATTGCTGGCGGCGAAAAGCGTCGCCGATCTGGTGGAGTGGTCGGGTGGCTTGTACAACCCGCCCGCCAAATTCAGGAGCTGGTAATGCACGCACTCAATCTGCAACCCAAACGCCTGACCCTGGCCGAACGGCTGGCGGACCTGGCGGTAGACGCGCTGATCGACGAAGCCGACCTGTCACCCAAACCGGCGCTGGTCGATCGTCGCGGCAACGGTGCCCACAGCGATTTGCACCTGGGGCTGATGCACGCATCGGCGCTGTCGCTGTGGCCGGCCTTCAAGGACATGGCTGAAGCGGCCAGCGCGTTTGGCGAAGTCGGTCTGCCGCTGCGCGAGGCCCTCGGGCAAATCGGTCGCGACGGTGAACAAGCGATGCTGGCCACCACCGATGGCGTGAACACCCATCGCGGAGCGATCTGGGCTTTGGGCCTGTTGGTCGCGGCCGCTGCGCTGGAGCCTGAATCCAGTGGTGCCAGCGCGGTCACTGTGCGCGCTGCGCGTCTGGCCTTACTCGAGGATCGCCATGCGCCACGGCCGTTCAGCCACGGCGCTCAAGTAGCGCAACGTTACGGGGCGCGGGGCGCTCGGGAAGAGGCACAACTAGGCTTTCCGGCCGTGATGCAATTCGGCTTGCCGCAACTCCAACGTAGCCGCGCCAATGGCAGCGGCGAACAGAACGCCCGGCTCGATGCCTTGCTGGCGATCATGAGCACGCTCGCCGATACCTGCGTGCTTTACCGCGCAGGCGAACAGGGGCTGCAAACGATGCAACTCGGCGCCCGCTCGGTGCTCGAGGCGGGCGGCAGCGCCAGCCTGGCCGGTCGTCGCCGGTTGCATGAGCTGGACCAACAATTAATTGCGTTGAATGCCTCGCCCGGTGGCGCTGCGGATTTGCTTGCAGCCTGTCTGTTTATCGACCGCATCTCAGCCCGCGACGGCGTCATCCAGGGAGCTTTCTGATGGAAACCTTATCCTTTGAATTCCCCGCCGGGCAGCCGGCGCGGGGCAGGGCGCTGGTCGGCTGTGTCGGCTCGGGCGATCTTGAAGTGCTGCTCGAACCGGGACAGGCCGGCACCCTGACGATCCAGGTGCAGACCTCGGTCAATGGCAGCCAACAGCGCTGGCAGCATGTGTTCGCACGGATGTTCGATGGCCAGACACCGCCGGCGATGACCATCGATATTCATGATTTCGGGGCCACGCCAGGCGTGGTGCGCTTGCGTCTGGAACAGGGCTTCGAGGAGATCGGCCATGAGTGACAGCGCAGCGCTGCTCAACAAACACAGCTTCGTCGAACTCGGCGCTCGGCACCGCGCCAAGGCCTTGCTCGACGCCGGGACCTTCCGTGAATTGCTCGACCCGTTCCAGCGTGTCATGTCGCCATGGCTGTCGCGTCAGGGCGTGGTGCCGCAAGCCGATGACGGTGTGGTCATCGCCAAGGGCAGCATCGGCGGTTTGCCAGTGGTGATCGCCGCCATCGAAGGCGCCTTTCAGGGCGGCAGCCTGGGTGAAGTCGGCGGGGCGAAAATTGCCGGCGCGCTGGAACTGGCAGCCGAGGACAACCGCAAGGGCATCGCCACCCGCGCCGTGCTGTTGCTGGAAACCGGTGGCGTGCGTTTGCAGGAAGCCAACCTCGGGCTGGCAGCGATTGCCGATATTCACGCGGCGATTGTCGATTTGCGCCAGTACCAGCCGGTGATCGGTGTGGTGGCCGGCAGCGTCGGTTGTTTTGGCGGCATGTCGATTGCCGCCGGGTTGTGCAGTTATCTGCTGGTCACTCAGGAAGCGCGACTTGGCCTTAATGGTCCGCAGGTGATCGAACAGGAAGCCGGGATCGAGGAATACGACTCGCGCGACCGTCCGTTCATCTGGAGCCTGACCGGCGGCGAGCAACGGTTCGCCAGTGGGCTGGTGGATCGGTATGTCGCCGATGACGTGGCGCAGATTCAGCAACAGGTCAGCGAGTTGTTGCAGCAGGGGTTACCCGCTGAACAGCGCAGTCGCCAGGCGGATCTTTTCCTGCAACGCCTCGCGCGCCTGGACGCGGTGCCACAAATCGAGCCGGTGACGGTTCGCGATCTGTACCAAGGAGCGCACTCATGAGCAGTTATTCCCTGAGAGGTTTGCACTGGTTTGACGCCTTGAGTGCCGGCGCCACCGTCGTCGACGGATTGCCCGCTTCGTTGAAAGTCGCCGATGGCGTGCTGCGCAAGCAGCCCGTGCGGTATATCGTCGTGGTGGCCGATCCGCAGAACCGCTTTGTCCGCGCCCGTCACGGCGAGGTCGGTTTGTTGGAGGGCTGGGGGCTGGCCAAAGCGGTGGATGAAGTCATTGAGGCCGATCGCGCCAAACCGCAAAAACGCGCGCTGATCGCCATCGTCGATGTGCCGAGCCAGGCCTACGGTCGTCGCGAAGAAGCCTTGGGCATCCACCAGGCGCTGGCCGCTGCTGCGGACAGTTATGCCCGTGCACGACTGGCCGGGCATGCGGTGATTGGTTTGCTGGTGGGCAAGGCGATGTCCGGGGCGTTTCTGGCCCACGGTTATCAGGCCAACCGGCTGATTGCCTTGCGTGACCCAGGGGTAATGGTTCACGCCATGGGCAAGGTCTCGGCTGCGCGGGTCACCCTGCGCAGTGTTGAAGAACTCGAAGTGCTGGCTGCCAGCGTACCGCCGATGGCCTATGACATCGACAGCTATGCCAGCCTTGGCCTGCTTTGGGAAACCCTGACGGTGGAGCAGATCGAGCAGCCGACCGCGAGCGATCTGGCTCGGGTCAGCGACTGTTTACGCCAGGCCATTGGCGACGTTGAAAGCACCGGGGCTGATTTGAGCTCGCGTCTGGGGGCGGCCAATCGTGCGGCGTCAAGCAAGGTTCGTCAGCTGTTGCGTGAGCAATGGTGAACGCGTTTCTGGCCCATGACCTGCTCTGGGGCCTGACCGCGGAGCAGTTGCCAGCGGACGCGCCACGCTGGGCCGTCGAGGTGACACGCAAGGGTCACCCCGTCGTGGTTCGACGCGCCATGAGTGCCGCCGATCAGATTGCGGTGGGTGTACGTGGACCGTTGCGCGAGCAACGTTATGCCACATGGATGGCGGTCGAGGCGATCCGGCAGCGGATTCGACCGGAAGATCTTTGCCATGTCGAGGGTGATCGCGATCTGCCGGCCTTGCAGGCCCTGGTGCAATTGCGACCGATGCTCGATGCCTGCGGTTGGGTCTGGGGCGTCAGTGGCAGCGCCGGGTTTGAATTGGCCTGTGGTGTGACGGCCTTGCATGAGCGCAGCGATCTCGACTTGATCCTGCGTACGCCGCAACCGTTGGATCGGGTTCAGGCTCGGGAACTGCTGACGTGGCTGGACGCCGCTGCGTGCCCGGTGGATATGCAATTGCAAACGCCACTGGGCGCGGTTGCCTTGCGCGAATGGGCCGGTCCGGCACAGCGGGTGCTGCTCAAAAATGCCCACGAAGCACGGCTGGTGACCGACCCTTGGTATCCACAGGAGCAAACGGCGTGAGCAGCCTGTTGGTGTTTCCCGGCCAGGGCGCGCAGCAGCCGGGCATGCTCCATCGTTTGCCCAAGGCGACCGTGATCGAGGCGAGCGAGGTGCTGGGCGAAGATGTTTTGCTACTCGATTCCACCCAGGCGCTGAAGTCGACCCGTGCGGTTCAGTTGTGTCTGCTGATCGCGGGAACCGCGGCGGCGCGCAGGTTGTTGCAGCAGGGATGTACAGCCGATTACGTGGCCGGGTTGTCCATCGGCGCGTACCCGGCGGCGGTGGTGGCGGGTGCGTTGCGTTTCAGCGATGCACTGCATCTGGTCAGCCTGCGGGGGGAGCTGATGCAACAGGCCTGGCCGCAGGGCTACGGCATGACCGCGATCATCGGTCTGGACCTCGCGACCGTGGAAGGCTTGCTGGCGCGGGTTCACAGCAGCGAGACGCCGGTTTACCTGGCCAACATCAATGCCGATAACCAGTTGGTGATTGCCGGCAGTGATGCGGCGATGAACGCTGTCGCTGAATTGGCCAAAGGCTGTGGCGCAGGGTTGGCTAAACGGCTGTCGGTCAGCGTGCCGTCGCATTGCCCGCTGCTCGATGAGCCCGCGCAGGTACTGGCCGAGGCGTTTGCCAAAGTGCCATTGAAGCTACCGACAATCGGCTACCTGAGTGGCAGCCGCGCCCGGCCGATCCGTTCGGTCGAGGCGTTGCGCGAGGATCTGGCGTTCAACATGTGCCGGGTGGTGGACTGGCGCGGCACCGTACAAAGCGCCTACGAGCGTGGCGTGCGGTTGCACATCGAACTGCCGCCCGGTGCAGTGCTGACAGGATTGGCCCGACGGGTGTTTGAACAAGGCACGGTGATCGCCTTCGATGGTGCTCGCCTGGACACGTTGCAAGCGCTGCTGCGTGAGGAGGGAAGTCGCCAACCCTAGACACCGCTCACGCTGCGAAGGACAAAAACAATAACTTCGACGATGCACTTTGAGGATAACAACAATGATTATTTACGGTGTGGCGCTGCTGGCGATCTGTACGCTGGCAGGGGTGATCATGGGTGACATGCTCGGCGTGTTGCTGGGCGTCAAGTCCAATGTCGGCGGGGTCGGTATCGCGATGATCCTGCTGATTTTCGCGAAGCTGTGGATGCACAAGCGCGGCGGCATGACCAAGGATTGCGAGTTGGGTGTCGGCTTCTGGGGCGCCATGTACATTCCGGTGGTGGTGGCCATGGCTGCACAACAGAACGTTGTCGCCGCCTTGCACGGCGGCCCGGTGGCGGTGTTGGCGGCCATCGGTTCAGTGGTGATCTGTGGTTGCACTATCGCCCTGATCAGCCGGACCCACAAAGGCGAACCGTTGCCGGACGAGCCGGTCGACAGTGTCTCGATCACAGCTCCAGCAGGAGGTCGCTGATATGTGGAACCTCATGGAAGCGGGTCTGAAACATAACGATCTGGTCACCGCGTTCGCATTCGTCGGGGTGATCATGTGGATCTCCGTCGTGCTCTCCAAACGCCTGACGTTCGGACGGATTCATGGCTCGGCGATTGCCATCGTCATCGGCTTGGTGCTGGCCTGGGTCGGCGGCACGCTCACCGGTGGGCAGAAAGGCCTGGCGGACGTCGCGGTGTTTTCCGGCATCGGCCTGATGGGAGGCGCCATGCTGCGGGACTTTGCGATCGTCGCCACGGCGTTCGAGGTGCAGGCCACCGAAGCACGCAAGGCCGGGCTGATCGGCGCGCTCGCGCTGCTGCTGGGTACCGTGCTGCCGTTTATTGTCGGGGCGAGCATCGCCTGGATGTTCGGCTATCGCGATGCGGTGAGCATGACCACCATTGGCGCCGGTGCGGTGACCTACATCGTTGGCCCGGTGACGGGCGCGGCGATTGGCGCCAGTTCCGACGTGGTCGCGCTATCGATTGCCACCGGCTTGATCAAGGCGATTCTGGTGATGGTCGGCACACCGATGGCGGCGCGATGGATGGGGCTTGATAACCCGCGCTCGGCGATGGTCTTCGGTGGGTTGGCCGGCACCGTCAGCGGTGTGACGGCGGGCCTGGCGGCGACGGATCGGCGGTTGGTGCCTTATGGGGCGCTGACGGCGACCTTTCATACCGGGCTGGGCTGCCTGCTGGGGCCGTCGTTGCTGTACTTCATCGTTCGCGGGATTGTCGGCTAGGTTGAGGATTTGACTCGCCTGTGATGCCGTCATCGCGGGCAAGCCTTGCTCCTACTGGTTTTGCGTAAGCCGCAGGATTTTGGCGCGACATATGACCCGTAGGAGCAAGGCTTGCCCGCGATGGGCTCGCCTCGGTTTCAGGCCTGCCGATTGGCATACATCCGACACTCCGCCAACAACGCCAGCAGGTTCGGGTCGCGTTCCTTGGCTTTCAGAAACACCACCCCAATGTGCTGCTGCAACCGATAGCGCTCCTGCAACGGGATCAGCTTCACCCGGTTCTCGTACACCGCCGCAATCCGCCCTGGCAGCAGCGCATAGCCAACCCCGGAGCTGACCATGCTCAGCAGGGTGAAGATGTCGTTGACCTGCATCGCCACCTTGGGCTCGAACCCCGCCTGCTTGAACACCCGGATACTGTCCTGATGCGTGGCGAAGCCCTGGGTCAGGGTAATGAAGGTCTCGTTGCGCACTTCGGCGAGATCGACTTCAACCCGTTGGGCAAATGGTGAATCGGCCGGTGTGGCGAGGAAGATGTCGTCGGAAAACAGTGGGATCTGCTCGCAGTCCGGGTCGTTGACACTGTCGTCCAGGGATACCAGGATCGCGTCGACTTCCATGTTCTTGAGCTTGTACAGCAGGTCGATGTTCGAACCGAGGATCAGGTCGATATTGAGTTCGCTGCGGCGGATCTTCAGGCCCATGATCAGTTGCGGCACAGTCTTGACCGTCAGCGAATACAGCGAGCCGAGCTTGAAGCGTTCGGCCGAAAACCCCGCGGCTTCGCGGGTCAGGCGCACGCTTTCGAGCACATCCTGAATCAGCTTCTGCGCCCGCTCTTCGAGTACATAGGCGCTTTCCAGCGGCGTCAGGTTACGCCCTTCATGCTTGAACAGCGGGCAGCGCAATGCGCTTTCCAGCGAGTGAATGGCCCGGTGCACGCTGACGTTGCTGGTCTGCAGTTCGGCCGCCGCACGGGCCAGGTTGCCGGTGCGCATGAACGCCAGGAACACTTCCAGCTTTTTCAGGGTCAGTTCTTCGTCGATCAGCATGGCCATCACTCTTTTTCAGTCCGCTGATTATGCCCATGCGCTGTTGCGTTGTCCGATGTGCGGTTGCGTTCCTGTCAGGTCGGTGTTGACCGTCGTAACCTGCGACTTGAAGCGCTCATTCAACCGAATAATGTGATGAGTGCTTTTATGCGTCATCAGCAGGCACTTCGGTTCCATGCGCAGCCATAGTGTGCATTTGTGTGCGCATTAATGGTGCAAGGATGAAATTTGATGTACGGGTCTGAAGGTTTGGTATTACAAAGCTCATAAAAAAGAGTGGGTAAAAATTTCCCGTTTACAGGGCAATAAAGTCAACTTATTTACCCAATGCACCGATTTTGTTCGCGCCAGAGTTGTGCAAACGATAAGTGCAATAAACGTTTCAGCGTGTTACGAGAAAAACACCGTATAAATGAACGTAAATGTCGCCTCAATATCATTGTTGGGGCTTTTTCCGATTTTTAGCGGCCCTGGCGTTGCGTGGGCACAGCCCTTGCAAAAGCACTTTCAAACCACCGGAAGTGTGGTTTTTGCGAAAAAAGGAAACTGGGGGCGTTACAAGTAGGAGCGCCAGTAAGCTAATCCGGAAACGGCCAGATCTCTGACGCCAGAATGCGTCAAGACGCTGTCGGAATCGTGAGCTTCCAGCTTCATAAAGGGACAGGAAGTTCACGGTGCACACTGAGGTGCTTTACAGAAACAGTACTCACTAAAACAACGTAAGGCTTCATCTATTGGAATGACAAAGTTATAAAAAAATGCCGGCTGTATCGCGGCAAGGAGTGGGGTATGTCCCGAGCTTTTTTTAATGAAATGTATGATGCGAGTGGTGGCTGCCGGCCACATTACCAGGAGTTTGCGCGCTGGTTGGCGGACACGCCCCTGGAGCTGCTGGATCAGCGTCGTCGCGAAGCCGACCTGCTGTTCCATCGAGCCGGCATCACCTTCACGTTATATGGGGACGAGCAGGGCACCGAGCGGTTGATTCCGTTCGACATCATTCCACGCAGCATCAAGGCCAGTGAATGGCAGATGGTCGAGCGTGGCTGCATTCAGCGGGTCCAGGCCTTGAACATGTTCCTGGCCGATATCTATCACGGGCAACGGATTCTCAAGGAGGGCATTATTCCGGCCGAACAGGTGTTAGCCAACGAGGGTTATCAGGTCGCCATGCAGGGCCTGAATTTGCACCGCGGTATCTATGCGCACATCTCCGGGGTCGATCTGGTGCGCGATGGCGACGGCAGTTACTACGTACTCGAAGACAATCTGCGCACGCCCAGCGGCGTCAGCTACATGCTCGAAGACCGCAAGATGATGATGCGCCTGTTTCCCGAACTCTTCGCCGCCCAGCGTGTGGCGCCCATCGACCACTACCCGAACCTGCTGCTGGACACCCTCAAGAGTTCCAGCCCCCTGGACAACCCGACGACCGTGGTACTGACCCCGGGCCGCTTCAACAGCGCTTACTTCGAACACGCGTTCCTGGCCCGTGAAATGGGTGTGGAACTGGTTGAAGGCGCCGATCTGTTCGTTCGCGACGATCATGTCTACATGCGCACCACCGCCGGCCCGAAACAGGTGGATGTGATTTATCGGCGCCTCGACGATGCGTTTCTCGACCCGCTGTCCTTCAATCCGGACTCCATGCTGGGCGTGCCCGGGCTGGTGACGGTTTATCGCGCAGGGAACGTGATCCTCGCCAATGCCATAGGCACCGGCGTGGCGGATGACAAGTCGATCTACCCGTATGTCGGTGACATGATCCGCTTCTACCTCGCCGAGGAACCGATCCTCAAGAACGTACCGACCTGGCAGTGTCGCAAACCGGAAGAACTGTCCCACGTGCTGGCCAATCTTCCCGAGCTGGTAGTCAAGGAAACCCAGGGTTCCGGTGGCTACGGGATGCTGGTCGGCCCGGCGGCCACAGCGGCGGAAATCGAGGACTTCCGCGCGCGTCTCAAGGCACGTCCCGAAGCGTATATCGCCCAGCCGACGCTGTGCCTGTCCACGTGTCCGACCTTTGTCGAAAGCGGCATCGCCCCGCGCCACATCGACCTGCGCCCGTTTGTGCTGTCGGGCCGTGAAACCCGCCTGGTGCCCGGCGGCCTGACCCGCGTGGCATTGCGCGAAGGCTCGCTGGTGGTGAACTCGTCCCAGGGCGGTGGCACCAAAGACACTTGGGTAGTGGAGGACTAAGACATGCTTTCAAGAACCGCTTCGGACCTCTACTGGATGTCCCGTTATCTGGAGCGCGCCGAAAACCTGGCGCGCATGCTCGAAGTCAGTTACTCGCTGTCGCTGATGCCCCAGGCCGGGCGCACCGATGGCCATGCCGAACTGTCGATGTCGCTGTTGGCCGCCGGCACGCTGGACGACTACAACCAGCGCTACGGCGAACTCAACACCGAACGCATGCTGCATTTTTTCGCGCTGGATGAAACCAACCCCGGCAGTATCTATTGCTGCCTGCAAGCGGCGCGGACCAATGCCCACGCGGTACGTGGACGGATCACCGCCGACATGTGGGAGAACATCAACGCCACCTGGCTGGAGATGCGCAACATCGCCCGCAATGGCCTGGGTCGTTATGGCATCAGCCATTTCTGCGAGTGGGTCAAGGAGCGTTCGCACCTGTTCCGCGGGGCAACCTCCGGCACCATCATGCGCAACGATGCCTACTGCTTCATTCGACTGGGCACCTTCCTCGAACGCGCCGACAACACCCTGCGCCTGCTGGATGCGCGCTACGAAATGTACGGCGAGGAGTCGGAGGAGGTGAGCGACAACTCGGCCCGCGGCTACTACCAATGGAGCGCCTTGCTGCGTGCCTTGTCGTCTTTCGAGGCGTTCAACGAGCTCTACCGCAATGCGCCGAACGCCGAGCAGGTCTCCGAGATGCTGCTGTTGCGCGCCGCGGTTCCGCGTTCGCTGCACGCCTGCATTGAGGAACTGGACCAGATCCTCGCCAGCCTGCCGGGCAGTAACGGGCGGGCGGCCCAGCGGCTGGCCGCCGAACTGAATGCGCGGCTGCGCTACACCGGGATCGACGAGATTCTCGGTTTCGGTCTACACCTCTGGCTGACTGATTTCATCTCCCAGGTTCGCCATCTCGGCCAGACCGTCCACGAATCCTATCTGGAGGTCGTATGAAACTGTCCATACGCCACGACACCACCTACAGCTACACCGACGAAGTCTGCACCAGCATCCAGTTCCTGCGTTTGACGCCCAAGAACACCGAGCGCCAGCACATTCTGGAATGGCACCTGGAACTGCCGCGCCTGGTACGTAGCCAGCTCGACCCTTACGGCAACATCCTGCACGTATTGACGATGGATGAGCCCCACGGCGCCCTCGTGCTAACCGCCTATGGTCAGGTTGAAATCGACCAGATGCTGGAGGTGGAGCACGACAGTCAGTCGCCGTTGCCGTTCTTGCGCACCAGCCATCTGACCAAGGCTGACGACGCCCTCAATGCCTTTGCCATACGGCGGTGCGGCACGCGGCGTGATCGCGGGGCGTTGATTGACTTGATGCATGGCCTCGCCGAACACATGGTCTATAGCCCGGGCGCTACAGCGGTGGACACCACCGCAGCCGAAGCCTTTGCCGCCGGCGTCGGGGTCTGCCAGGACCATACCCATGCCTTCCTGGCCTGCGCTCGCAGCCTGGGCATTCCTGCGCGCTACGTCTCCGGTTATCTGTGCACAGAAGATGAAAGCCATTTGGCCAGCCATGCCTGGGCCGAAGCCTGGCTCGACGATGGTTGGTACAGCTTCGACGTCACCAACAGATTGGCGCGACCCGAGCGCCATCTGAAACTGGCGGTGGGCCTCGAGTACCTTGACGCTTGCCCGGTGCGCGGCATGCGTCGCGGGGGAGGGGCCGAGCACATGCTCGCGCGGGTCCAGGTGTCGTCCCAGTTGCAGGTTCAGCACCAATAAAACTCGTTCGCACCGTCACCATAACCGGCTATACCGTCTCCATGACGGTATGGCCGCTCATCATTCAGATCTTTGGCCAGCCACGCCCGCGCCCGCGCCTTTCTTGGTCGGGTGCTGTGAGCCCGAGCATCCCTAATGTGTGAGACCTGCCATGTTCAAATTTTCTGCCCATGAGTATCCCTACGCCTCACAGCGCCAAAGTGTTTTCGCAAAACGCGGCATGGTCGCGGCCTCGCAGCCGTTGGCTGCCGAAGCCGGTATCGAGATCATGCGGCGTGGTGGCAACGCGATTGACGCCGCGATTGCCACCGCAGCAGCGTTGACCGTGGTCGAGCCGACCGGTTGCGGTATCGGTGGCGACGCCTTTGCATTGGTCTGGAGTCAGAACAAACTGCATGGCTTGAGCGCCAATGGCGGCGCCCCGCAAGCCCTGAGCATTGAAGCGGTGAGAGCCGCCGGCCACAAAAAAATGCCATTGCATGGATGGACACCCGTGACAGTTCCAGGCTGCCCGTCGGCATGGGCTGAGCTGTCCAAACGGTTCGGTCGTCTGCCCTTTGCCGATGTGTTGCAGCCAGCCATCAGTTTGGCAGGCGACGGCTTTCCGGTTTCGCCAGTGGTTGCTCTTCAATGGCAAACCGCGTTGGAGAACTTCACCCCGAGCCGCAACGAAGTTCTCGATAGCTGGTTCGAAACCTTTTTGATTGACGGACGAGCGCCCCGCGCTGGCGAGATGTTTTACAACCCGGCCCAGGCGCGGACCTTGACGGAACTCGCGGCCACAGGTTGCGAAAGCTTTTATCGTGGGGCGCTGGCGCAACGGTTGGACGCCCATTCCAGGGCGACCGGCGGGTATTTGCGCGCCAGTGATTTACAAGGTTACCGCGCCCAATGGGTCGAGCCGATCAAGGTCAATTATCGAGGCTATGACGTCTGGGAGATTCCGCCGAGCGGCCAGGGCCTCGTGGCATTGATGGCCTTGAAGATTCTTGAGGGTTTCGACTTCGATCACCGCGACAGTCAGCAGACCTGGCACCGTCAGCTTGAGGCCATGAAACTCGCTTACAGCGACGGCCTGCATTACATCACTGACCCGCAGCACATGCGGGTCGCGGTGGAGGATTTACTCAGCGAAAACTATGTTGCCCATCGTCGGGCACAGATCGGTGAGCAGGCGATGGCCCCACAACCGGGTGATCCTCACGCCAGCGGCACGGTGTACCTGGCCACCGCCGATGCCGAAGGCAACATGGTTTCGTTCATCCAGAGCAACTACCACGGCTTTGGCTCCGGCGTGGTGTTGCCCGACAGCGGCATCGCCCTGCAAAACCGCGGTGAAGAGTTCAGCCTTGATCCGGCGCACTCGAACTGCCTGGCGCCCGGCAAGAAAACCTTCCACACCATTATCCCGGGGTTTCTCAGCAAGGACGGTGTGGCGATGGGCCCCTTTGGCGTGATGGGCGGCTACATGCAGCCCCAAGGGCACGTGCAGATGGTCATGAACCTGGTGGATTTTGGCCTCAACCCGCAAGCGGCGCTGGATGCACCGCGTTGGCAGTGGCTGGGAGGGCTGCAGGTCGGCATCGAGCAGGACGCTTCGCGGGACATGGCTGCAGCGTTGGCGCGCCGGGGGCATCAAGTGCAAGTGGCCTGCGACCGGACCCGTTATGGGCGTGGACAAATCATCCTGCGCGATCCTGAAACGGGCGTGTTATGTGGCGGAACCGAGCCGCGAACGGACTCGCATATCGCTGTTTTTTGAGGGCAGGTTAGTGATGCGGGTTCTGTGTCCTCGCCTGCCTTCCTGGTCCGGGTAACGGTCTCCAAACGACCTTGCGCCAGAGCAATCAGCCGGCCGGCTCGGCCGTACAACTCATTTCGGCGGAGCCTGGTTTTTGGAAAAGGACCACGTTGTCGTTTTGCCAGAAGCTGTAGTTGCCCTGGAAATCCTTGCCCGTGTATTGGGTTCCCGAGTCACTCGGCACCTGGCTGAGGGTGATCGAAGTATTCGCCCATTTCAGGTACACGACACCCGGTTGCGTGCTGAAGAAGGTGGCGGTAATCAGCGTGTTAAACCCCGTACAACGAATAGCCAGGGGGCCTTCGGTGAGCCGGTCTGGATCCTTGGTTCTCACAATTGCCGAGCCTTGGCGCAACTGGTGCGCGCGTTCGGCATAACTGCGGATCGTGCACGCCTTGGGCGCAGGCGCGGAGGCGCACTGATTACGGGACTTGATCCAGAACTGCTGGTCGATCATGACGGTGTCTGGAGGCGGTACTGAATGCTCATCCGTGAGCGCCAGGCGATAGAGACGCGTCAGTTCGATATCCATCTGTACCAGTTGCGGATCGCGACAGATCAGCTTTTCGATGGATGCCCTAGCCTGGGCGCAGTCGAAACTGGTCTTGAAGATTGGCGAAGGAGGGGCCGCGTTCACACAGGTGCTTGTCGCCGCACACACGCTGGCAGCGAGCAGACAGGTGAAAAGGGTGGTGACCGTTTTCATGTTGGTTTCACCCGGATCATGAGGTGATGCCACGGATCGCCGTGGGACCTGTCGATCCGTTGAACAGTCGTATTGGGTGTATCGCAGTGTAAGGCAGTGCTCAGAACTTGCCATACCGTCCGGATGCACTTTTATAAAGCGGCATGCATAACCATTTGCAGCAGTGGGAGACAGCGCAATGAACTTTCGATTCCATTCGCTCAAGCGTCGTCGACCGTTGCAGGGTTGCCCTGCAACATAGAGTCTCCCACATCACATTTGATAACCCGCCGTCAGCGGATCAACAGCACTTCGGCCCAGCCTTGCCACCATAACGAGCCTCCTGGCGTTCCCGGAAGAACGCCTCGTAGCTCATCACCGGTTTGTCCGGGTGTTGGGTTTGCATATGCTCGACGTAGGTGTCGTAGTCGGGCATGCCGACCATCAGGCGCGCGGCCTGACCGAGGTATTTACCGAGGCGACTCAGGTCATTGAACATGCTTGCAACCCTCGATTACGCTTCTGGAATCGCCTGGAATGGCGATTCTTTATCCGTGCGCTCTTTGCTGCCCCAGGCCGAGATACCGACCTTGATCGCATAGAACAGGATGCTGAAGACCACGAAGAGGAACAGCGCCGTCAGCGTTGCGTTGGTGTAGGCGTTGTAGATCACGTGCTGCATCTGCGTGATGTCCTTGGCCGGGGCGAGGATCTGACCGTTGGCCAGGGCATCGCTGTATTTCTTCGCCAGCGACAGGAAGCCGATCGCCGGGTTGGCGTCGAACAGCTTGATGAAGCCTGCGGTGGTGGTGCAGATCAGCAGCCAGGCGGCTGGCAGCAAGGTCACCCAGATGTAGCGCTGGCGTTTCATTTTGATCAGCACCACCGTGCTAAGCATCAGCGCGATACCGGCCAGCATCTGGTTGGAGATACCGAACAGCGGCCACAAGGTGTTGATGCCGCCCAACGGGTCGATCACGCCTTGGTACAGCAGGTAACCCCACATTGCCACGCAACCGGCGGTCGCGATCAGGTTGGCGGTCCAGGACTCGGTGCGTTTGAGCGCCGGAACAAAGGAGCCGAGCAAGTCCTGCAGCATGAAACGCCCGGCACGGGTGCCAGCGTCGACCGCCGTCAGGATGAACAGCGCTTCGAACAGGATCGCGAAGTGGTACCAGAACGCCATGGTGTTTTCACCCGGCAGAACACTGTGCAGGATCTGCGCGATACCGACCGCCAGGGTCGGCGCACCGCCGGCACGGGCCAGCACGGTGGTTTCACCGATGTCCCTGGCCACCGCTTGCAGGGCTTCCGGGGTAATCATGAAGCCCCAGCTGCTGACAGTCTGAGCCACCTGTACCACGTCACCGCCGACGATTGCCGCCGGGCTGTTCATCGCGAAGTAGACGCCCGGTTCGATCACCGAAGCCGCCACCATCGCCATGATGGCCACGAAGGACTCCATCAGCATGCCGCCGTAACCGATGTAACGGGCATGGCCTTCACTGGCCAACAGTTTCGGGGTGGTCCCGGAAGCAATCAGCGCATGGAAACCCGAGACCGCGCCGCAGGCAATGGTGATGAACAGGAACGGGAACAACCCGCCTTTCCACACCGGTCCGGTGCCGTCGATAAACTGGGTCAGCGCCGGCATTTTCAGCTCGGGCATGGTGATCAGGATGCCAATCGCCAGGGCCATGATGGTGCCGATCTTGAGGAAGGTCGACAGGTAGTCACGTGGCGCCAGGATCAGCCAGACCGGCAGCACCGCGGCAACGAAACCGTAGCCGATCAGCATCCAGGTGATCTGGATCCCGGTGAAGGAGAAGGCCTTGGCCCAGACCGGATCAGCAGCAATCTGCCCGCCCAGCCAGATCGAGCCGAGCAACAGCAGCACGCCGACAACGGAAATCTCACCGATGCGGCCCGGGCGGATGTAGCGCATGTACACGCCCATGAACATCGCAATCGGGATGGTCGCCATCACCGTGAACATGCCCCACGGGCTATCAGCCAGGGCCTTGACCACGATCAGCGCCAGCACCGCGAGGATGATGATCATGATCAGGAAGCAGCCGAACAGCGCGATAGTGCCAGGGACACGGCCCATTTCTTCACGGACCATGTCGCCCAGGGAGCGACCGTTGCGGCGGGTCGACATGAACAGGACCATGAAGTCCTGAACGGCACCGGCCAATACCACGCCGGCGATCAGCCAGAGCGTACCGGGCAGGTAACCCATTTGCGCCGCCAGTACCGGGCCGACCAGTGGCCCGGCGCCGGCAATGGCCGCAAAGTGGTGACCGAAAAGAATGTGTTTGTTGGTGGGTACGTAGTCCAGACCATCGTTATTGACGACGGCGGGGGTGGCTCGACCGGGATCGAGCTGCATCACCTTATTGGCAATAAACAGGCTGTAATAGCGGTATGCGACAAGATAGATAGCGACTGCTGCGACTACGATCCAGAGGGCGTTGATGGCTTCGCCGCGGCGCAGGGCCACGACACTCAGCGCAAAAGCTCCCAGGACAGCCACGGCAAACCAGGCGAGGTGTTTAGCCAGACGGGTCATTGCGTGTCTCCTGCCGACAGCCAGTGGACTGCGGCGGTAATTTTTATAATTGTGTCCGCTATGCGGAGCTGGCCCAATATCCACGCATGCCGTCCACAAATAAATCCGCACGACTACGTACGCACAATCTGCGTAGTTCTACGTAGACGTCGCCGCTCCCAGAGGTTTTGCATTTCAACTGAGCCACAGGTCATTCCATCCAGCGCCGCTACTGGACACGCGTATCTTTGGCATATGATGCCGAGCCTTCGTTTTCCCACGGTCCGGTCAGGAGCACAGATGCAGCTCAAACATAAAATCGTCGCGCTCGGGATTCTGCCGCTGGTGTTGGCGATTGCTGTCATCTGCGCGCTGGTGATTTCCCTGAACCGCCAACTGGGTGATCAACAGACGCAACTGATCGAAGACAGCATTCTGGCCAGCAAGCGTGCAGAACTGAAAAACTACGTCGAAATGGCGCAAAGCCTGATCGCGCCGCTGTACGACAACGGCAAGGGTGATGAGCACGCACAGCAACAAGTCCTGGAAGAACTGCGCAAGCTCAGCTTTGGTATCAATGGCTACTTCTTCGTCTACGACCGCCAGGGCCGCAGTCTGATGCACTCGCGGCAGTCGGAACTGGTGGGCAAATACCTGTGGGACATGAAAGACCCACACGGTCTGCCGGTGATCCAGGCGCTACTGAAAAGTGCGGAATCAGGAGAAGGCTTTCAACGCTACGCCTGGAACAAACCCTCTTCCGGCCAAGTGACCGACAAGCTTGCCTATGTCGTGATGCTGGATCGTTGGGGCTGGATGCTGGGTACCGGCATCTACCTCGAGGACGTTGAGCGCGCAACACAGCAGGCGCGTGACGAGGTGGCTCAGGGTATCCGCAAAACGATGCTCGCCATTGCCATCGTAGCCCTCGTGGCAGTGCTGTTCGTCTTTGCCAGCGGCATGACGCTGAACGTCAGCGAACATCGCTTGGCCGACAAAAAACTCCAGCGGTTGACCCAGCGTATCGTCAGTTTGCAAGAAGAAGAGCGATCACGGGTTTCCCGTGAGTTGCACGACGGTATCAGCCAGGTACTGGTGTCCATCAAGTTTCAGTTCGAACTGGCCAGCCATGTGCTGGAGAGTGGGCAGGACACGGGCTTGAGCATTTTAAGAGAGGCCACGGAGCGTCTCGGAGAAGCGATTGGCGAGGTTCGCAGCCTTTCTCACGACCTGCGCTCGTCGCTGCTCGACACGCTGGGTCTGTCGGCGGCGATTGGTCAACTCGCCGCAGAGTTCGAGCAACGTAGCGGACTCGTGGTGACCTACAACAACAACGAATTCGAGTGCCATCTGGTCGACGGCGCCGCGGTCTCGTTGTTTCGCATTGTGCAAGAAGGCCTGACCAACATCGAACGACATGCCCGGGCCCAAAACGTATCCATTACACTGCACGGGTCCGAAGAGTCCCTACGGCTGACGGTGGTCGATGACGGTGTCGGTTTCAACGTCGCTCAAATCGAACGCCGTCACTCCGGTATAGGGCTGCGGAACATCCGCGAGCGGGTCGAGCATTTTGGCGGGCGATTCGAGCTTGCATCGACGCCGGGAAGAAGTGTCCTGGAGGTTCTGCTGCCAATGAAAATGCCCGGTCCGAAACACTGACTCAGCCAATAACAACAAGAGTGAATGCCCCTGATGAACCTGTCCTACCCAATCCGCGTCGCCCTGGTCGACGATCATTCCCTGGTCCGTGACGGGATCAAGGCGCTGCTGGCGGTCATGTCTCCCCTGGAAGTGGTGGGGGAAGCCGAGAGTGGAGCCGAAGCGATTGAGATGGTGAGACTCTGTCAGCCGGACCTGTTACTCGTCGACATCAGTCTGAAGGACATGAACGGACTTGAGCTGACCCGGGTGTTGAGCAAGCAATATCCGTTGCTCAAGATCCTGGTACTCAGCATGTACGACAACTATGAGTATGTGAGTGAGTCTGTGCGTTCTGGCGCCAGCGGCTATGTGCTGAAGAACGCACCTTCACGGGAAATCATTGCGGCCATTGAAGCGATTGCCAGCGGTGGAACGTTTTACAGTGCAGAGATCGCGCAGAGGCTCATCGCCGACAAGAACACCGAGAACGAGCTGACGCCGCGCGAGAGTCAAGTGCTGTGCAAGATGGCTCTGGGAATGAACAACAAGGAAATGGCCCGCGAGCTGGACATCAGCGTTCGGACGGTGGAAACCCATCGTTTGAGCATCCGTCGCAAACTCAACATCAACAAGCCCGCGGCCTTGGTCAAGTACGCGATGGACCACGGGATCATTTCGCATTAGAGCCTGTCAGGCCCGATCGTTTGGTGAGGCTAATCAGTCGCTGATACCTCACCGAGCCGTAAGTGTGCTCATTGACGCAGCACAAAAGTCGCCAGGGTGTGCAGATCGTCCGGGCTTAACTGCGTGAAAGGCGGCATCGGGATATTCCCCCATTTGCCGGTACCGCCTTGCTGAATGCTGGACGTTACCTTGGCCAGTGCCTGCGGGTCATTGGCATACTTTGCAGCCACATCGTGATAGGCCGGGCCTACAACCTTATGATCGGTCGCATGACAGCTCAGACAGGAGTTGCTCTGCAGCAAGGTCATGGCGTCGACTTTGGCTAAAGGCGCAGCCGGGGTTTGGCCTGCCGATGGATTTGAGGCTGCCTGTACATCGGCATCGCTCGCATGGGCACTGCCGTAGGTCACCGCAAGATAAGCGCCGATGATGCTCACATCCTGATCGCTGATCGGAGCACCATATACATGCTGCATCTTGCTCGCTTCTCCAGTCCACTGCGCCAGGCTCATGCCGGGAGGCTGGAAGTTGATGTAGTCGGCAGAATGGCAGGTGGAGCACTTCTGTTGAGCCAATGGGTAGCCGGGCAGGGCATTGGGTTTGAGCACAGCCGTTTCGGGCGGCAAGGTGATCGACAGTGGCGCTGCGTTAGCCATGGTCGCCAAACAAACCTGAACTGCGCAGAGCAAGGTGGTCATGCGTTTCATGCGGGGCCCCCTCAGGCGACGGTCACGTGGCTGGTTTCTACAACGTGGCGGCGGTAGCCACCGGGGTTCCAGTCGGCTCGCAACGGCTGTGTCTCGCCCGCACGGTTACTGGCCCGCACCATCAATTGTGTGGCGCCCTTGCTGGTAAAGGTGATCGGCAGCGTCCACTCACGGAAGGAGAAACGGCCAAGATCCTGCCCAAGCTTGGCTTCGCGCCAACTTTTCCCGCCGTCGATCGACACTTCCACCTTGTTGACCCCAACGCCACCGTCGAACGCAATGCCCTTGAGCAGCACGCTTTTTTTCAAGGGCAACACATCGCCGTGTTTGACGCTGGTGATAAAGCTGCGTACCGGCAACCTGGAAATTGGCGTCGTTTGCGCGGCAGTGGTGCCGGGGGCGACACAGAAACAATCGTTGTCCGGAACGCGGTAACCTTTAGCCATGAAGAAACCGTCGTAGGTATGGTCGACGACTTCGATCTCACTCAGGTGCTTGACCCAGTACGTACCGAAATAGCCTGGGACCACCAGACGTATCGGGTAACCGTTGAGGAATGGCAGGTCGGCACCGTTCATCGACCAGGCGATCATGGGCTCGCCGTCCATGGCATGGCTGATGTCCAGGGCCTTGATGTACTCCGGCGTGCTCGGTAGCACTGGCTTGTCGAGCCCACGGAATGTCACTTGCCTGGCGTCGGCTTTCACCCCGGCCTTTTCCAGGACCGCCTTGAGTGGTACTCCCACCCAGCGGGCATTACCCATTGAACCATTGCCCAGTTGAGCGCCGAACACGCGAGGCATCGAGAAGCCGCGGCTGTTACCCGAGCATTGATTGACGGCCACCACTTCTACCGGTTCGGCCAAAGCCTTGAGTTCTGCCAGGGAAAGCGACAGCGGCGTGTTGACCGAGCCCTTGATCGTCAGGCGGTAACTGTCCGGATCGATGCTGGTAGGGATATTGGCCAAATGGTAACGCACAAAAAACGCGTCATTCGGCGTGAGGGGCCCTTCGTTGAAGATGGGGAATGGCGTCTCAAGGTGCGGCGGGCGGGTGGTCACCAGGGTCAACGGACGTTTTTGCGGGTATTGCACCAGCGGCCGTGGACCGGCAGCAAAGGTCACTTCTTCCGGTGTTTCGTCGGCTGCCTTGGCAAGGTTAGCCAATGGCGAAGCTGCCAAAGCCAGGGCGAAGGCATCGCGTAGAACGCGTCGGCGACTCGGGTTGCCGTTATCAACAAGACTGAACTTCATGCTGTTCTCTCTTTATTTTTTTACTGAGATGTAACTGACAGCACCCCCACATACACGAACGGGGAGGAGGGCATCCGACGTCATGGGTATATGGGATTTCAATTAACTGATCGACGTCGATCAGCAAGCCAGTATCGTCACGCGCAAAGCGACTGCTTTTCATTGAGCGTCAGTGACTTGGCATTTGATGACAAACGATACCGACAGGTGAGGTATAGCCTGTCCGGGCTCACCACAACTGTAGCTCATGGGTTTTCCACCATTCGTTCAGTCGATAGTTATCATCACGGAATGCAAGTTCTGTTTTTCCGGCAAAGGAGGAGGATGGCGCTATACCGAAGCCGCTTCTGAAGGAACTGCGCGATGAGAATCTCTACCTTGCTGGCACTTGTCGCCGTTTTGACCGGCAGCGTTGCGGCCACTGTGCCGGCCTACGCGGCCGAACAGTCCTGCCACTTTTTACCCGTGGTCGACAGCACCATCGGCCTGCAGCACGCTCAATCGGTGGGTGTGCTCTACAGCGAAAACACCCTCAACACTCTCGAATACCTGGAGCAGTACCATTCGGTAGCGCTGAACGGCGCGAAGAACCCTGCGCTCGATTCGCGCATCAGCAACGCGTTCGTCAACAGCTCCGATCCGAAACTCGCGATCAACTGGCTCATGGCTTCGCTACAGAAAGAGTTCGCCTCGGTGACCGTCTACGACAACCTCGACGCGGTGGTGCATGCTCATCCGGACGTGGTGGTGATGCTGGACACCTACAGCCGTCTGGTGTCCAAGCGCAACAACCAGGTGGAAGCGCGATTCATGGCCAAGTTCTACGACTCGAACCTGCAGTACATCGGCAAGGCCGAAGGCTCGCGAGAACAGCAAATGCCTTCGGTCTGGGTTCATGGCAAAGCGGCGCCAGAGATAGCCGCGCAGATCGACAAGCAAACCGAAATGCAATTGAACGCGCTGAAGCAGTTTGATGCGTCACTGAAGACGCTTGTGTCGTCCAGCGAAGTGGCTCAGCTCGCAAATAACTGATGAGCGCGATTACGCATTTATGAATAGCCAATGCCTTACATCTCGCACGGTCAAATGCGGACATACTTTCCATTTAAGTTTGATAGCTTAAAGCCATCCAGCGGCATGCACGACAAGCAGAGCCGACGCTGACAAGACATGGAGGTCTGGCAGTCATCGTTCATTGATGGCTGCTTCTATCAGGGACAAGGATCTGAAACTGGCGACTACTACCTTTTCCTCCATGGCCATACGTTCGCGCATGCCTGCCACTTGACGGCCTGCGTTGCAGCACAATGGATTCCGGAAACCATCAAATAAACGGGGCGAACTCCGAAAAGCCAGACGAGTAGGAACTTATATATGGAGATATATCGTATGTCGGCTCAAGAAAATCTTGTTGGCGGATGGACTCCTTACCACGAACTGACTCCAAAGGATCAGGAAGTATTCGATGAAGCCCTGGCCGGGCTCGTGGGTGTGCACTACACCGCTGAGCTGGTTTCGACCCAGGTCGTTAACGGTACCAACTATCGTTATCAGGCTAAAGCAACGCAACCTGGTTCGCCAAACAGCTGGCAAGCGGTCGTGGAAATTTACGCGCCTATTAACGGCAAGCCGCATATCACCCAGATCATCCGGATCTAAGCACGTCTCAACCCCGTCGGATCGTGCATGGGATGCGCGACCCGACGTCTACATTTCTGTGTTCAGAATCCATGAAACGTCACATATCCACTTGCTCGATAAGCCAATCGATCAGCACCTGAAGCCTTCTTGGCATCGTTTCGTGAGCCGGATGAACCAGGTAGTAGCCATAGTTAACCGCTTCTCTAAATCCACCGAACGGAAGTACGAGTTCGCCATCCTGAATTCGCTTGCGAACCAGTTGTTCCCGTCCAATCGCCACACCTGCATGATTGATTGCGGCCAGGGTGCTCAAGTCCGAGCGGTCAAACGTCATGAAACGACTGGGAAGCTCGGTGGGCTCGCCAACCGCATCAAGCCATAGACGCCATTCCGCATCGAACGAAATGTTGTCCCACGCCGCGACATCATGCAGCGCAGTGCATTGCGACAGGCGCTCCGGATGTCCCACCAGACCATGTGCCTCGGCGTATTGCGGGCTGCACACTGGCGCAATTCGCTCTGGCATCAGTCGAACGCTTTCAAGGCCAGGGTGGCTCGCCATTCGAATAGCAAAGCACCAGGTCAATACGTCGGGTTCGATAGTCGATCGGTTCATTGCCAACCCGAACATCCAGTTGAATCCCGGGATAGCGTGTAGTGAAATCGGATAGTCTCGGAACCAGCCAGCACTGTGCTACCGAAGGTCTGGCATAGAAGCACAGTTGCCCTTCGATCTGAGCGTGCGAACGCTCCTGCACAGCCTCGGACAGCTTATCCATGGTCTGCTGCATGACCTTGAAAATCCGCTCACCATCATCGGTCAGCTCGACCTTTCTAGGTAAACGGTGGAAAAGCTTGAGCGATAGCTCCTCCTCCAGACGAGCTATCCGGTGACTGACTGCGCTGGCGGTCAGGCACAGCTCCTCCGCTGCGCGGGCGAAACTGAGATGGCGCGCGGCGACGAGAAAAGTATGCAGGTTGGACAGATGGGCTCCGTTAAGCTTCGGAGCTTTCGTAAGACCAAGTTCTGGCATTGCTGTACCCCCACGAACCATGCGTTGTCATTACTGCGCAGGATGTTGCAGAGCACGGCCCTTATCAAGGTAGGTGGCGAACTCTGCGGCGGGCACCATGCTTCCGCCTGTTCCCCAAATCAAGTGCGTTGCGTTGGCTAACTTAGCCCTAGAGACACCGATGCGCTCCAGATACTTCTCATTATTGAGTACCCGCACAATTCCTGGCGCACCTGCCAAGGCCGATGGTTCCAGTTTTACATTTTCAAGCTCATGGGCCAGGAACATCAGGCGATAAAGCTCTTCATCCGTGACGGTATAGTAACCATCGATAAGTCGCTGCATCGCTTTTCCTACGAAGCCGGAGGGGCGGCCAACAGCTAATCCGTCAGCTGCGGTGACGTTGTCGATGCCGAACTCCTGGACACTCACCTCATCATGCAGGCCGGTGTAGACCCCGAGCATCATGCAGGGGGAGTGGGTCGGTTCTGCGAAAACACAGTGCACCGCGTCGCCAAAGGCAAGTTTCAATCCAAACGCAACGCCTCCAGGGCCTCCGCCAACACCGCAGGGCAGATAAACGAAGAGAGGATGATCGGCGTCCACTCGCACACCCGCCAATTCGAACTGTCGAGCCAGGCGCTCGGCTGCAACCGCATAGCCCAGGAACAGATGTGGCGAGTTCTCATCGTCTATGAAGTAGCAGGCAGGATCTTTTTCGGCTTGCAGGCGCCCGTTTTCGACCGCAACGCTGTAGTCGGACTCGTACTCGACCACTGTCACACCACTGGCCCGTAGCTTATCCTTCTTCCATTGGCGGGCATCCGACGACATGTGGACAGTTGCCTGAAAGCCCAGCTTGGCGCTCATGATGCCGATGGATAGTCCAAGATTGCCCGTGGAGCCGACCGCAATCTTGTAGCGGCTGAAGAACTCAAGCGCGGAGTCGCTGGCCAATGCCTCGTAGTTATCGTCCAGCTTGATCAACCCTGCTTGCAGGGCGAGGTCTTCAGCGTGTTTGAGCACTTCATGGATACCCCCTCTCGCCTTGATCGAGCCAGAGATAGGCAAATCGCTGTCTTTCTTGAGCCACAGCGAACCGACGCCAGGAAGGCCGGCTTCACTCAGAAGCCTTTGCTGGAATTTTTTCAGTGGCTGGATACCGGACTCGATGATCCCGTCCGCCGCTGCCGTTTCCGGAAACACCTTGGCGATGTAGGGTGCAAAGCGGCGGAGGCGTTCACTGGCATCTTTGACGTCGTTATGGTTCAGGCCTACATCGCCCAGTGCGATGGACACCGATGCAATAGCTGGATTGAACCAGGTGATTTCCTGAAGTGAAACCAGCTCCTTGATAATGGGATGGCTTTCATACCAGGCGTCTAGTGTTTTACCTTGAATCATAGGAACTACCTTTCGATAAGTCGTAGGTGAAGAGGGAAGGCTCATCACACAAATCTGGAAAGTATTAGCGTAAATACCAGCGCCGCAGAGGAGGCGAGTACGGTGGCGCCAGTGAATTTCTTGATGGCCTCAGACAAGGGAATACCCAGGTATTCTTTTACGACCCAGAACGCTGAGTCAGTGACATGGGTCCAGCCGATTGCACCTGCACCGATGGCGATAACAAGGATTTCAGGGCTGTATTCAGGGTGCTGACCCAAGATAGGTAGAACCATGCCTGCGGTGCTAATCATGGCGACCGTGGCGGAGCCAACAGCGAAGTGCATTAACCCAGCGATCAGCCATGCCAAAATGATCGGGTTGATTTGGGACTGCCCCAGCACGTCCGCCAGCGCCTTCCCAATACCGCTGCCTACCAACATGTCGTTGAACGCGCCGCCGGCTCCGATAATCAAGAGAATGCCAGCCAGTGGCGGGAAGCAGCGGTTGGTCAGATTGAGCAGGGCGCCCATGCCAAGCCCACGTCGCAGGCCTAGCGACCAGTACGCGAAGCAAATCGACAGCGCGAGAGCAATCAGCGGGTTGCCAATGAAAGAGACCCACTCAAGCGTCATTGAGCCTTTCGTTAGCAAAGGTGCAGCAAGTGTCTTGCCCACCATCAGTGCCAACGGCAGAAGCACCGTCACCATCGCAATACCGAAGCTTGGTGCCTTGCTGTCGTCTATGACCGCTTCGCTACGGGCAGCCAGAAACTGAGCTTGCCCCTCAGGGGCCTCCCGAGTGCAGGTCAGCCTCACCCAGATAGGCCCGGCAATAACCGCCGTTGGCAAGCCGACGATAAGGCCGTACAGAATCACCTTACCGATGTCGGCATTCAGCATGCCTGTAATGGCAGTGGCGGCTGGGTGCGGAGGGAGAATGCAGTGGACAACCATCAGTGAGATGGCCAACGGTACTCCCAGGTACAACACGTTGATCCTGGTCTGACGGGCGACGACATAGATCAGGGGAATCAGGAGGACAAATCCGACCTCGAAGAAAACGGGAATACCTGCGATGAAGCCGACCAGCATCATTGCCCAAGAGGCATTCTTCTCACCCAGCACCCTCAAGAGGGTGGTCGCAATACGTTTGGCGCCACCAGACTCCTCAAGCAGCTTGCCGAGAATGCTGCCTAAACCGATGATGCCGGCAAGGAAACCTAGCGTGCTGCCCATGCCTTTCTCAAAAGCCGAGACGATTGCCGTTGGGGCCATTCCTGTCCCGATCCCCACTAGCAGGCTTGCTGCGATAAGGGATAGGAACGGATGGACACGGAATTTACCGATCAGGACTACGATCAGCAGGATTGACGCTCCCAGGGTCAGTAGGGAATACGTAGGGGTCATGTTTGGATCTGCTCCATCGCAGTTCACATCCTTGCGAGTTATTGTTAGTTGTTTGCGATGGATTAGATTTCAGGGCTATAGCTGGTACAAACGATGATTCCTCAGGCTGTAGATGACGCTCCGTCACTTATCGTTTTTACACATCACTTCCTAAGAGGAGGTATGACAGTGCATAACACGATCTTCGCCCAGACACTGGCGCATAGCGTCGGTGTAGATTCGGGCGACAGGAGCGGGGTGGGTGTAGACGCCGACGCACATACCGATGTCGTCCGGCAGCCACTGCTTGAGCCGAAGGCCACGGCTCGAACCTGTGGGTACGATCCGCTCAGACGCGTTTTTTGGGATGCCGGGGCCGCGGCCCGACGAAGAAACCGCGGCGGCCGATCACTCAGGCGGCGGGGAGCAGGCCTTTCTGTTTGGCGACATGAGTCGCCATTGCGTCCATCAAGTCCGGGGACAGGCAGTCATAGGGCTCCAGGCCGATCGAGCGCAGGCGTTCACGGATGGCCTTCATTTGCGCTGGCGGCGTGCCGGTTTCGATGATGGAGGACACGAACGCTGCGAAGCTCGGCGCAGCCCATCCGCTCTGGGGAGAGAGTTCGGTGTGGACGAAGTCCAGACCATAAAACGCATGGTCCTTGTTCTCGATGCGTCCGAAGAGATGGGCGTGGCACTGCTTGCAGGCGTGCCGCTGGATGGTGGCGGTTTCGTCGACAATTGACAGTTTTTCACCGTGGGCAGTGACGCTGACCTTATCCCGAGGTACTACGGCAATGACGGCGAATATCGCGTTTTGCGGTTTCCAGCATTTGCTGCAGCCACACGCGTGGTTATGCAGGGTTTGTGCGTCTATCTTGATCTCGACCTTATCGGTCGCACACAGGCATTGCAGGGTGCCACCTGTGAAATTAGCGGCAGCAGGTTGGATACCATTGTCCAGTGCAGGGTGAAGTTTCAAGGTGCTCACGTTGGCTTCTCCGTTTCGTTAACCCGCGATCTTTATTGCAAGCTCAGCGACGTGTTTACCCTGGAAACGCGCAATATCCAGTTCATTTTGTGACGGTTGCCGTTTACCGTCAGTGCCTGCCAGGGTGGTCGCGCCATAGGGCGTACCGCCGGTGATCTCGCTCATGTTGGTCAGCCCTGCGCAGGTGTAAGGCACACCCACGATGACCATCCCCTGATGCAGGAGTGTGCTGTGAAACGACGTAATAGTGGTTTCCTGGCCACCGTGCTGGGTGCCGGTCGATGCAAAGACACTGCCGATTTTTCCGACCAGCGCGCCGCTCATCCACAGTCCGCCGGTCTGATCGAGAAATGTGCGCATCTGCCCCGCCATATTGCCGAAGCGCGTCGGTGTACCAAAGATGATGGCATCGTAATTGCCCAGCTCGTCAGGTGTTGCCACCGGTGCCTTCTGGTCAAGTTTGACGCCAATGGCTGCTGCCTGTTCGGCCGGAATGGTTTCAGCGACACGCTTGAGCGTTACGTCGGTGCCGGGTACAGATCGTGCGCCTTCGGCTACTGCGCCAGCCATCGTTTCGAGGTGACCGTACATTGAGTAATAGAGAACCAGTACCTTCGCCATGATTTTTCTCCTGGATTAAGCTCCATTCGATGGATTAAGAAAATCTTGGGTACACCACTGCCAACGAACCGCAGCGGCAGGCGTAGCACTTGGTCACGAACAAAACTGCGGCTCACACCCACCCGACTGCTGGGACTTTGACGGCATGCGGATTAACACTAGCAGCTCCGTATGCTGCCTGCTGGGCAGACAGAGACGCTTTTATTGCCCCTCCGCCTCGAGATAGAGAGGAAGGGTGCGCAGCAAATCCCGCATTGCGCTCAAGCTTACTGCGTCGGCACCTAAAGGCAGCAGGTGAACATCAGCTGTACTGATTGGCCGAACCAGCAGTGGATCTTAGCTTCCTGGAATGGGTCAGCTGATAAGCAATGGCCAGCCAAATGAACCACCCTGGCATGACCAGTAGGGCAATACGAGTGTCAGGTCTTAATGCCAGCAGGCAGAGTACAAATCCCAGGAACGTCAACGAAAACCAGGCCATCGGCACGCCACCAGGCATCTTGTAGACCGATTTCGCATGCAGGTCGGGTCGGCTTTTACGATAGGCAATGTACGACGCGAGGATGGTCGACCAAGTGAAAATCACCAGGATTGCCGACACGGTAGAGACGATGGTAAACGCTGTCATGACCTCCGGAACGATGAACAGCAGTAGTACACCCACCAGCATCAACAGTGTGGTAAACGCTAGGCTCAGCAGAGGAACGCTATTACCCGACAAGCGCCGGAAAATCCCGGGAGCATTGTCGTGACTGGCCAGCCCAAACAGCATGCGACTCGATGAAAATACGCCACTGTTAGCCGATGAGGCGGCAGACGTCAGTACCACAAAGTTGACGATACCTGCTGCTGCGGGAAACCCTGCCACCAGAAACAGTTCGACGAAAGGGCTCTTGTTGGGCGAAACCTGTTGCCAGGAAGTCACCGCAATAATGCAGGCCAGTGCCAGCACATAAAACAGGATGATTCTCAGCGGAATCGAGTTGATGGCTTTCGGCAGAGTCTTCTCGGGGGAGCGAGTTTCGGCGGCAGCAGTACCGATCAGCTCGGTGCCGGCAAAGGAGAAAATTGCCATCTGGAATCCGGCAAAGAAACCAAACAGGCCGTTGGGGAAGGCTGCCTGTTTATCCAGCAGGTGGTTCAGGGATGCAGTAACGCCACTGGGTGATACAAAGGAGCTGGCAATCATCACCAGGCTAACGCCAATCAGGGTGACGACGGCAATGATTTTGATGATTGCGAACCAGAACTCCACTTCACCAAAAAGCCTGACGGTCAGCACGTTTAAGGCGAACAGCGTCATTAACATACCGACGGCTGGAATCCAGGCGGGTACATCGGGGAACCAGTACTGAAAGAATCCACCGACCACTACGGCATCACCCACCACCGCGACGCTCCAGCTCAGCCAGTACGACCAGCCGAGGAAGAATGCCGCTCGCGGGCCCAGGTAGGCACCGGTAAAGTCCGCGAAGGTTTTGAAGTTCAAGTTGGAGAGCAACAGTTCGCCCATGGCGCGCATGACGAAGTAGACGAACATCCCGATGATCATATAAATGAGGATGATCGACGTGCCTGAGAGGGCAATGATCTTCCCGGAACCCATGAACAGACCTGTACCGATGGCACCTCCCATGGCCATTAACTGAATGTGACGATTGCTGAGCGTGCGCTGCAGCGCGGGCTGTTCAACCCGCTCGGACGGAGTAGATTTCATTACAAAACCTCTTGATTTTATGTTTTTGAGTTTTGGCAGAAAGTCGGTGTCTAGCGTTGTTGTTAGAGATGCAACGGCTACTGACGGTGGTGGTTTTTGGGGTTTACAGGACGGTGAGTGGCCCCTTGGCACGCTGCTCGGAGGCATCACCTGCGGTTATCAGGTGGCTGTGCGCAGACGCGCCGGTTTGGCCGGTTGCTGATCAAGCAGTTGGTAAAGGTCTTTTATGTTGGCGGGTGTCGGCACTAGATGGATGCGCTCGCCGATCCCGTGCTCTCGCGCCAGGTCGTGCAGGTAGCGCAGCGACGAAAAATCTTCGAGAGCAAAACCCACCGAATCGAACACGGTGACTTGGGCATCATTCTCACGCCCCGGAACTTCGCCCAGCACAATGCGGAAAAACTCGACGACGGGCGAGTCGGCTTCCAGTTGTTGAATGTCGCCTTCAATCCGGGTTTGCGGTTCAAATTCAACGATGATCCGGGCGTTGCGCAGGATCTCGGCGTGCAGTTCGGTTTTTCCCGGGCAGTCACCACCGACAGCGTTGATATGCATGCCGGGTTCGATCATCTCGGGTGTCAGAATCGTTGCATAAGCCTTGTCGGCGGTGACTGTAGTGACAATGTGCGCGCCCTTGACCGCTTCCTGTACAGAGCTGGACAGAATCACTTCAATACCCGGGAATGCCGACAGGTTGTGCTTCAACTTGAGTGACGCATCACGATCAATATCGAAAATGCGGATTTCCCTGATCGACAGCATTTCGTGGAAGGCGATGGCTTGAAATTCGCTTTGAGCGCCGTTGCCAATGATTGCCATGACACTTGCACCAGGGCGTGCCAGGGACTGCGCGACCAGCGCGGATGTCGCGGCGGTGCGCACGGCAGTGGTCAGCGTCAATTCACTGAGCAAGGCTGGATAGCCACTGTGGACATCGGCGAGAACACCGAAAGCCATCACGGTCAGCAAGTCCCTTTGACCATTGCCCGGGTGGCCATTCACGTATTTGAACGAGTACTGTTGGCCATCGTCGGTGGGCATCAACTCGATCACACCGTCGGCGGAATGATTGGCGGTGCGAGGCGACTTATCAAACTGCGCCCAGCGTGAATAGTCAGCTTCGATGTATGTGGCCATCTCGCGGATTGCCCGACGGATACCCACCTTGGCGAACAGGCGTGCGGCATGATCGACATCGATAAAAAGAGTCATGTTTTTATTTTCCGATTCTGTAGTTGAAATGCTGTAGAGCAGGGGATGGCTCAGGCGCGTTTGCTCTCGAAGCCATGCAGCACGTTGACCGCATTGATCCCGATTTCATCGACCATGTAGCCACCTTCCATCACGAACAGAGTGGGGCAGCCGACGCCTGCTATCAGCTCGCCAATGCCGGTGAAGTCTTCGCTTTCCAGCAGGAAGTGGCTGATCGGGTCGTCCTTGAACGTGTCGACGCCGAGTGAAATAACCAGCACTTCAGGGGCGAATTGCTGGAGTTTCTTGCAGGCGTGGAGCAGGGCATTGCGGTAGCTTTCCCAGGTGGTGTTCTTCGGCAGCGGATAGTTCAGGTTGTAACCTTCGCCGTGGCCTGCACCGACTTCGTGGCTGAAGCCTGAGTAGTACGGATAGGACACTGTCGGCTCACCGTGTAGCGAGACAAACATGACGTCACTGCGCCCGTAGAAAATGTTTTGGGTGCCGTTGCCGTGATGAAAGTCGACGTCCAGTACTGCAACACGCTTGGCGCCTTGGGTAATGGCCTGTTGTGCAGCAATGGCGGCGTTGTTGAGATAGCAATAGCCGCCCATGTATTCACGCGCTGCGTGATGGCCGGGCGGACGGCACAGGGCAAAGGCACTGTCGTGGCCTTCATCGATCAGCGCCAGGCCGGTGAGGGCGATGTCTGCACTGGTTTTTACCGCTTGCCAAGTGGTGGCGGTAATCGGGGAGCCGGCGTCCATGGCGTAGAAACCGAGCTTGCCGTCGATGAACGTCGGGACTTGCTCGTTGGACAGGTCGCGCACTGGCCATACCAGCGGCAGCGCATCGTGGGTGCGCCCAGTCGCGCACCATTCCGACCAGGCGCTCTCCAGAAAACTGACGTAGCGCTCGCTGTGCGCATTGACGTAACACGACCGGTCAAATATTCGCGGTTCGACGATCTGGCCAAGGCCTACCTGCTTGACGCGGTTATGGACAGTATCGGCCCTACTGGGCTGTTCGAACGACGGCTTGAGCACACCGTCTTTCAATTCGGTGCCGTGGTGCAAGCGATGGGAATCACTGAAAACTGTAAACATTCTGCGCATCCGTTAATGTGAGCCAGTGCAAATATTCTGTTCCGGCCGGGACGCGCTTTCTTTGCTTTGTTTTCGTGGTTTGCTAGATTATTCGGGCGTTTTTACTCAGGAATGGCGTAATGCAGAAAAAATCATCCAAACGCATCAGCCTCGACGAGACCGACCTGGCGATACTCACGTTGCTGCAGGAAGATGCGAGCATTTCCAACGCCGAGCTCAGTGAGCGTCTGTCGTTAAGCCTGACGCCTTGCTGGCGAAGGCGTAAGAGAATGGAGGAGGCTGGCGTAATCAAGGGCTACCAGGCCAATCTTGATCGACGCATGCTTGGGCTGGACATTTTGGCGTTCGTGCACATCCGTTTTTCCACCCATGCGGATCATGCTCCCGACGCCTTCGAGGCGGTGATTGCGCAATTGCCCGAGGTGTTGTCTTGTCACAAGATCACTGGAGATGCCGATTACGTGTTGCAAGTGTTGGCAGAGGATCTTGATAGTTACAGCGACTTTATCGAGCACGTGCTCAGGCGTCAGATGGGTATTGCATCCATTCAGTCCAGTCTGGCTTTGCGCGAGGTTAAGACCAGTAGCCGTATTGCGATACCCAAATCGCTCAAGGACTGAACGGGCAGATGGCGTCAGGTGAGCATCTCATGGGCCGAGGTAGCGCCGGCAGACGTGCCGGACGTGTGTTCCATGCCAAGGTTTTAGCCGCACCCTGATGCCGCAGTGACGAGTGCATTTCTGTTGAACGGGTCGATACGCGCGCTCATTAAAGCGGCTTGCCAGGGGCACCAGGCTTTACACCTGGCTTCTGCCAGGCATGTCGATGCCATGCTGATGCACCCGCCGATACAGGGTTGCCCGGGAGATGCCCAAAGACTTTGCAGCAGCGGTGGGTTTCCAGCGGTGACGCACCAAGGCATCGAGCAGTGCCTGGCGCTCCGGGCTCGCGCAGCAATCAATGGTGTCGCCAGAGCTTGGGCCATCAAGTCGGTGATCTTGCAGTTGCTCGGGCAAATGGCTGACCTGAATCAGGTTTGAATCGCACACCGCACAGGCATATCGCAGCACGTGCCGTAACTGGCGAACGTTACCTGGCCAGCGGTAGCCAAGCAGGCATTCCAGAGCTGCACCTCCCAGGTGCATAGGTTCTGCGCAAAGCGTCGATTCCTCATCGAGAATCCGGTTGATCAGCGCCAGCCGGTCACTGCGTTCGCGCAGCGGCGGCAACTGGAAGCGCGCACCATTCAAACGAAAGTACAGGTCTTCGCGAAACTCGCCCGCGGCGACCAGTCCTTCCAGATCGCGGTGGCTCGCGCAGACGACCTGAAGGTCGATCGCTTTGCGCCGTGAGGCTCCCAGAGGCGCCACTTCACCCTCGGCCAGAACCCGCAGCAGCCGGGTTTGCAGGGGCAGGGGCATGTCGCCGATTTCATCGAGAAACAGAGTGCCGCCATCGGCCTGTTCCAGCAGACCTTGCATGCCCTTGCTCGAGGCGCCGGTAAAGGCGCCAGCGACATAGCCAAATAATTCGCTTTCGATCAGGTTCTCGGGGATCGCCGCGCAGTTTACTGCAACGAACGGCCGCTCGCGGCGCTGGCTGGCTTGGTGCAACTGACGGGCGAAGACTTCCTTGCCGGAGCCGGTCTCGCCCTGGATCAGCACCGGCAGGTTGCGGTCTTTAACCCGCACTGCAAGGCGCAGGCTTTCTTCCAGTCGCGGGTCGAGTTCGGCGGGTGTCAGTGCCAGTCGCGAAGCGTTGCGATTCACCCGCCGTGGCACGCTGAGGCGACCATGCAATTGCGTGTGGCCACCCTGGCTGTGCAACAGGCATAGCGATTCGTCACTGATCCGATGCAGCAACTGCTGATCGAACACTTGGCCAATGTGTTCCGGCAGTTGACCAAAACGGTGCAACAGCCATTGCCGCGCAGCCGGGTTCAACGCCTGCAAGCAGCCGTCGTTGTCCCAGGCGAGCAAGTAATCGGGTTGGCTGTCGACGTAGCCAGGGCTGCTGTGGGCTCGCAGCACCCAGTAACCCTGGGCGCTACTCATGAAAAATGCCTGTTCGATTTCACGCGCGCTCTGCACCACCATCTGCCGGATCAGATGTTGGGAGCGGCGGTCGTCGGGTGAGCGCACCGCCGACACATCAAGCACCCCGAGCAGCTCGCCCTTGGGGTCGAAGACTGGCGCCGCCGAGCAGGTGAGTCCGATAAACGCGGCGCGAAAATGATCGCGCTTATGAACAGTGACCGGCGTTCGCGCGGTCAGTACCGCCGCCACGCCACACGTACCTTCCTCACCTTCCGACCAGCAAGTGCCCAGGTAAAGACCGGCCTTGCGGCAGTCATTGCGAATGGAAGTTTCGACGCGGTAGTCGATGGTCTGGCCCTGAGCGTCTGTGAGCAGGACGCAGTAGTCGGCATCGCGGACCCGACCGTGGAGGCGGGCGACTTCCTCACTGGCGATGCGCAAGAACAACTCGGAGCGCTCGCGGCATTCCTGCAGCACGTTCTGCGAGAGGATCCGTGGTCCTTGTAGCGAGCCGGGATCCAGGTGGTGTTGCTCCATGGAGCGACGCCAGGAGTTGAGAATCAAGTCCGACACAGGCAGCTGCGGCAGGTGCCCGGCATTCTTCAAAACACGGCTGACGCAATCCACATGCGCCTTTGAGTGTGCGGAAAGCATTCAGGCCTCCGGTTCCATCTTCTTTTAGTTGTGCGGCTATTAAGCGCCGTTCATTGACCGCAGACAAGCGTCGGGTCAACCGGGGCTGGCGGTGAGACGCGATGTCTCACGGTCTCGCCGCCACCTCGTGCAGCCTGACATCACGCGTTTCATTCGGATTTGATTTCGGCCACCCCGGGGTCCCATCGGACCGCTCTACGACGGGGTTGTGCAGGTGTTTTTGCGAATCTGGCACTGGCCTTGCTCTAGCTCTGGCAACCAGCCTGACTGGCAACCCAATAATAAAAAGAGGTGCCCGATGTCCTGCCGAAATCCTTTTCCTGTTCTGCCCATGGTGGCGTTATGAGTCGTGCGCCGGTGACCGTAGGTATCATTGCCAATCCGGCATCCGGCCGGGACGTACGGCGCCTGACCGCCAACGCTGGGTTGTTTTCCAGCACCGACAAGGTCTCGGTGATCCAGCGCTTGCTGGCTGCCTTTGGCGCCACGGGTGTCGAACGGGTGCTGATGCCCACAGACATGACCGGCATCGCCGCCGCCGTGCTGAAAAACAGCCACGGCCGCCAGGCTCGCAGCAGTCACTGGCCAGTCCTTGAGTTCCTCGACCTGACCCTGCGCCAAAGTGTCGAGGATACCCGTCACGCGGCACGCTGGATGGCCGAACGCGGCGTTGCGCTGATCGCCGTGCTGGGCGGCGACGGTACTCACAAGGCGGTGGCCGCCGAAGTCGGCGACATTCCGCTGCTGACCCTGTCCACCGGCACCAACAACGCCTTTCCGGAACTGCGTGAAGCCACCAGCGCCGGGTTGGCCGGCGGGCTGTTTGTCAGTGGGCGGATCCCGCACGAGATCGCTTTGCGCCGCAATAAACGCTTGCTGGTGCGCGAGCCGAGTCGTGGCCTGTGCGAGATGGCCCTGGTGGACGTGGCGGTGTCCTCGTTGCCCTTCGTCGGCGCACGGGCCATCAGTCGCGGGGGCGATCTGGCCGAGGTGTTTGTGACCTTCGCCGAACCTCAGTCCATTGGCATCTCGGCCCTTTGCGGCTTGTGGTTTCCCGTATCGCGTCAGGCTCCGGGTGGGGCCTGGATGCGCCTCGATGCGCAATCTCCGAAAGCGCTGCTGGTGCCTCTGGCTCCCGGCCTGCTGCAAGGCTGCGGCGTACTTGCTGCAGGAAGCCTTGAACCCGGTGTCGCCCATAGTCTGTGCCTGGCCAGCGGAACCCTCGCTCTGGATGGCGAGCGCGAGATCGAATTCAACACCCATGACCGGCCCACGGTCACCCTCGATTCCAGCGGTCCGCTCAGCATCGATGTCAATGCGGTCCTGGACTATGCAGCGCAACAGCGACTTCTGGCCATCGGCCGTGAACACCCGCAGCACCCTCTGAACCTCTCGTCTCAAGACACCCTGGAGAATAAAAATGTCGACACAGCTAACCGCTGATCAATTGCTGCATGCCTATCAGGTGATGCGCACCATCCGCGTCTTTGAAGAGCGCCTGCACGTGGAATTCGCCACCGGTGAGATTCCCGGTTTTGTCCATCTGTATGCCGGCGAAGAGGCCTCGGCCGCCGGGGTCATGGCTCATTTGAGGGATGACGATTGCATTGCCTCCAACCACCGTGGTCACGGCCACTGCATCGCCAAAGGCGTCGATGTGGACGGGATGATGGCCGAGATCTACGGCAAGAAAACCGGGGTCTGCCAAGGCAAGGGTGGCTCCATGCACATCGCCGATTTCGAGAAGGGCATGCTCGGTGCCAATGGCATTGTGGGGGCCGGTGCGCCGCTGGTCGTGGGCGCGGCCCTGGCCGCCAAACTCAAGGGCACCGACAGTGTTGCGGTGGTGTTCTTTGGTGACGGCGGCTCCAACGAAGGGGCGGTGTTCGAAGCGATGAACATGGCCTCGGTGTGGAATCTGCCGTGCCTGTTCATTGCCGAGAACAACGGTTACGCCGAAGCCACGGCTTCCAACTGGTCGGTGGCCTGCGATCACATCGCCGACCGCGCTGCCGGTTTCGGCATGCCCGGGGTCACGGTGGACGGCTTCGATTTCTTCGCCGTTCACGAAGCCGCCGGTGCCGCAGTGGAGCGGGCCAGGGCCGGGGAGGGGCCATCGCTGATCGAGGTCAAGCTGACTCGCTATTACGGTCACTTTGAGGGCGACGCCCAGACTTATCGGGCGCCGGACGAGGTCAAGCATTTCCGCGAGCACAACGACTGCTTGATGCAGTTCCGCGAACGCATCATCCGCGCCGGGCGGGCGCAGGCCAGCCAGTTGGACCAGATTGACAGTGAGGTGGAGCTGCTGATCGAGAACGCCGTGCTCAAGGCCAAGTCCGCCCCCAAGCCGAGCGCGGCCGATCTGCTCTCCGACGTCTACGTTTCCTATCCCTGAACGCCCCCTATAACAAGAATCGAGACCTTCATCATGGCGAGAAAAATCAGTTATCAGCAGGCAATCAACGAAGCTCTGGCCCAGGAAATGCGCCGCGATCCCAGCGTGTTCATCATGGGTGAGGACGTCGCCGGCGGTGCCGGTGCCCCCGGTGAAAACGACGCCTGGGGCGGGGTGCTGGGCGTGACCAAGGGCCTCTATCACCAATTCCCTGGACGAGTGCTGGACACGCCATTGTCGGAGTTGGGCTATGTCGGTGCTGCAGTGGGCGCCGCGACCTGTGGCGTGCGCCCGGTATGTGAGTTGATGTTCGTCGACTTCGCCGGTTGCTGCCTGGACCAGATCCTCAATCAGGCAGCCAAGTTTCGCTACATGTTCGGCGGCAAGGCCTCCACGCCACTGGTGATCCGCACGATGGTCGGCGCCGGGTTGCGAGCCGCTGCCCAGCACTCGCAAATGCTGACCTCGTTGTGGACCCACATTCCAGGGCTGAAAGTGGTCTGCCCGTCGTCACCTTATGACGCCAAGGGCTTGCTTATCCAGGCGATCCGCGACAACGACCCGGTGATCTTCTGTGAACACAAAATGCTCTACAGCATGCAGGGTGAAGTACCGGAAGAGCTCTATACCATCCCCTTCGGCGAAGCCAACTTCCTGCGTGATGGCAAGGATGTGACGCTGGTCTCCTATGGCCGCACGGTCAACACCGCGATGGACGCCGCGCGCAATTTGGCCGCGCGCGGGATCGACTGCGAGGTGATCGACCTGCGCACCACCAGCCCGCTGGACGAAGACAGTATTTTGGAAAGTGTGGAGAAGACCGGACGCCTGGTGGTCATCGACGAAGCCAACCCACGTTGCTCCATGGCGACTGATATTTCGGCTTTGGTGGCACAAAAAGCATTCGCCTCGCTCAAGGCGCCGATCGAGATGGTGACTGCTCCGCATACGCCGGTACCGTTCTCCGACGCCCTGGAAGACCTCTACATTCCCGACGCGGCGAAGATCGAGAACGCCGTGCTGAAACTGATCGAGTGGAGCAAGCGTTCATGAGCCAGATCCATACCTTGACCATGCCCAAGTGGGGCCTGTCCATGACCGAGGGCCGGGTCGATGCCTGGCTCAAGGAGGAAGGCCAGGTCATCGCCAAGGGTGACGAAGTGCTGGATGTCGAAACCGACAAAATCTCCAGCAGTGTCGAGGCGCCTTTTTCCGGAGTGCTTCGTCGGCAGATCGCCCGCCAGGATGAAACCCTCGCAGTGGGTGCGTTGCTTGGCATCGTGGTCGACGGCGAGGCCAGCGAGGTCGAGATCGATGCAGTCGTCGAGCAGTTTCAGGCCACGTTCGTGCCCGGGGACGACGCCGAGGAGGACCGCGGGCCGAAGCCGCAAAAAGTCGAGCTGGACGGGCGGTTGATCCGTTACTTCGAGCGCGGCGAAGGCGGGGTGCCGTTGGTGCTGGTGCACGGCTTTGGCGGTGACCTGAATAACTGGATGTTCAATCATGAAGCATTGGCCGCCGGGCGCCGGGTGGTTGCCCTGGACCTGCCGGGCCATGGCGAGTCTACCAAGCAGCTTGAGCGCGGAGACCTGGATGAGCTGAGCGGCATAGTGCTGGCACTGCTTGATCACCTGGACATTCCCGCAGCGCATCTGGTGGGTCATTCCATGGGCGGAGCGGTGTCGCTGAACATTGCGCGTCTGGAACCGCAGCGGGTACGGTCCTTGATCTTGATCGGCAGCGCAGGTCTGGGGGAGGGCATCAACGGCGATTACCTGGAAGGTTTTGTCGAGGCTGCCAACCGCAATGCCCTCAAGTCACAGTTGGTGAAACTGTTCTCCAATCCCGAGCTGGTCAACCGGCAGATGCTCGAAGACATGCTCAAGTACAAGCGCCTGGAAGGAGTGGGTGCGGCCCTGCGCCTGCTGGTATCAGGTGTGTTCAAAGACGGATCGCAACAGCTCGATCTGCGCGGCGTGGTGCAGGACGGCCAGCAGCCAGTGTTGCTGATCTGGGGCAGTGACGACGCGATTATTCCGGCGAACCATAGTGCCGGGCTGAAGGCTCAGGTCGAGGTCCTGCCAGGTCAGGCGCACATGGTGCAGATGGAAGCGGCCGAGCAAGTCAATCGATTGATTCTGGACTTTGTGCAACAGCACTGACGCCCCTCCTGGCGACCTCTCGCGGGGTGCCAGGAGCAACTATTTCAAGGAGATTTCGCTATGAGCATTTCAATCAATCCGCAACGCAGTATGCGTGCCGCTGTCTGGCACGGCCGCCACGATATCCGTGTCGAAGACGTTCCGCTGCCAATAGCGCCACCTGCCGGCTGGGTGCAGATCCGCGTGCAGTGGTGCGGCATTTGTGGGTCCGATCTGCATGAGTACGTGGCTGGGCCGGTGTTCATACCGGTTGACGCACCGCACCCGCTGACCGGGATCAAGGGCCAGTGCATTCTCGGTCATGAGTTTTGTGGCGAAATCGTCGAACTCGGTGCCGGTGTTCAGGGTTTCAGCGTCGGCGAACCGGTGGCGGCCGATGCCTGCCAACATTGCGGCAGCTGCTACTACTGCACCCACGGGCTGTACAACATCTGCGAGAACCTGGCGTTCACCGGGCTGATGAATAATGGTGCCTTCGCTGAACTGGTCAACGTGCCGGCCAACCTGTTGTACAAGTTACCGGCGAACTTTCCTGCTGAAGCCGGGGCACTGATCGAGCCGCTGGCGGTGGGCATGCACGCGGTGAAAAAAGCCGGGAGCCTGCTCGGGCAGAACGTTGTAGTCGTTGGTGCAGGCACCATTGGCTTGTGCACCATCATGTGCGCCAAGGCTGCCGGTGCGGCTCAGGTGATCACTCTGGAAATGTCTGGAGCGCGCAAGGCCAAGGCCCTGGAAGTGGGTGCGACCCATGTGCTCGATCCCAATGAATGCGATGCCTTGGCTGAGGTACGGCGCCTGACGGGTGGGCTCGGGGCAGATGTCAGCTTCGAATGCATCGGCAACAAACACACCGCCAAGCTCGCGATCGATCTGATCCGCAAGGCCGGAAAATGCGTACTGGTGGGGATCTTTGAGGAGCCCAGCGAGTTCAACTTTTTCGAGTTGGTAGCTACCGAAAAACAGGTGCTGGGTGCGCTGGCCTATAACGGTGAGTTCGCCGATGTGATCGCTTTTATCGCTGATGGCCGGCTGAACATCACTCCGCTGGTGACTGGGCGCATTCAGTTGGAGCAGATCGTGGGGCAGGGCTTCGAGGAGCTGGTCAACAACAAGGAGCACAACGTCAAAATCATCGTGTCGCCCGCTCGAGTCTGAAGCGGCTGAGTCGGACGATGGACCCTTCGTTGTGATTACTGCTGCCTTGTCATCGTGCAATGGCAGCATTTACAGCACTGGCCGTATGCTCATGAACCTGACTGAGCAAAAGCAGGCTCCTGCTCTTTTTGAGAAAACCGCCGTCCACGGTGTGCCCCGACGGGCGTTGGTGCTGACGGTGGCTGGAAAATTGATCGCGGCTTTCCCCGAATTAACCAATCCCTTATAGCGATGCCCTGGCAACCAATGGACAATCAACTGGCCGGGTTCCTGATACGTCGAGGGCTTCGATCAGGTGCCGGGCAGCCCTGCGACCGATCTCGTAGTACGGCAGTTGTACCGTTGTCAGCGGTGGGATGAACAGTTCAGCGATACCGATCATATTGTCATAGCCGAGCACGGCGACATCATTGGGGATTTTCAGCCCACGGCCCAACAACACCTGATAGGCACAAAAAGCAATACGGTCGTTGCCACAGATCAGAATGTCGAATTGGGGACGACTATCAATGATGTGCCGGTCGAGGATGGCTGCGGTTTCACCATAGGCGTCATGATCGGCAAGGTCATATTGCAGGAGTGCGTCAGGCAACAGCCCGAATGCCTGACAGGCACGCTGCATGCCTCTTTGTCGCAGACCCCAGGCCAGGCTCTGTTTTGGAAGATTGATAAACAAAGGGCGCCGATAGCCTCGACTCAATGCGTGATGTACGGCTCGATACTGCCCCATTTCGTCGTCGGGCACATAACTGACCAGGCGACTGTCATCCGCCAGGCAATTGGCGAGTACCAGGGGGGTGCTCTTCAATCGCTCGGGAATGCACACCTGGCGCAGCCCCATGGCGCTGAAGATCAACCCGTCGGGACGGTGCGATAACATCAGGTCGATGTTCTGGTCGGTGGGCGGGTTGCTTAACAGGTTGAGGATAAATACATTCCAGCCTGCTTGCTGCGCAGTCTGTTCGATGGACAGCAGCAGCTCGACGGCGAACGGTGTAGTTGCGGTGTCCAACGCGAACACACCGATGGTTCGCGTCTGGAGGTTGTCGCCGCGAATTCTTCGCGCTGATAGGCTCGGCACGAATTGCAATTCGTCAATGGCGCGACGCACCCGTTGATAGGTTTCGGGGCTCAATTTTTCCGGATTGTTGAGTGCTCGAGAAACCGTCATCAGGGACACGCCGGCTAGCTGTGCAACGTCTTTCACTGAAGTCATGCGAGGCGAAGCCGGTCAGGTTGAGGCAGAATCATGACACATGGCCTGCGCTTCTCGCGATACGAATGACGCTGCTCATAGCCATCCCGAGGCAAGTGGCCACGCCCTTGGAATGGAGACACGCCCGCCGCTCCCGCTTGCAAGGAGCTTCACGCCCAGACTGCCGGGCTGCGGATAGAGGCGACTGCTGAGGCTGAAGCGCCCGTTTTCGTCAAACACCTCGATGGACGAGCGATCGAGGAACACACGCAGTTCGAGTCGCTCTTGTGTCGGGTCTATCGACACGCTTCGCTGACCTGTGGCTTGCGCACCCGAGCGGCTACGGTCAAGCACCAGACGCTGTAGCGACGCATCGTAGTAGAGCAGGGTTTCTTCATGGCCATCGTCGCTGCAGCGCAAGGCGATTCCCAGGTGGCCGTCGGTGCAGCCGAGCAAATCCAGATGCACATGGATTTCGAGCATATCGCCTTTTACCTCCGGCACCCACCGGGTTCCCGACTCATCCCACCAGGGTGTACCAGGCAATGGCGCCTTGCGTAGAGCGGTGAGCTCCCGTGCCGGATACACACAAAGGCGATCTGCGCGCAGTTCAAGTTCGCGCGGCAAACCGAGCATGCCGCACCAGTGATGGGCCTTGCTCGGCATCGGGCTTTCCCACATGTCGAGCCACGCCCACAAAAGTCGCCGACCATCGGCGGCCAGTAGCGTTTGCGCTGCATAGAAATCGTGACCGTTATCGAGCTCGATAAAAGGCCCGCCAGTGAAGTGCCATTCGCTATCGAGTCGACCCACTCGATAACCAGTCTGGTACTTGTTGAGCCGTTCGTAACCTTGGGGTTGCATGCCTTGGGGGGAGTACAGCAGTACATCGCGTCCGTTCAGTCGAAACAGATCCGGGCATTCCCACATATAGCCATCGCCCTCGCTGCCGCCGGACACATAGCCAAGGAACTCCCAGGCGTGCAGATCCGTGGAGCGGTACAACGGGAGCAGCGGTATATCGCCAAGACGTGCGCCGGCAATCAGGTACCAACAGTCATCCTCCTTCCATACCTTGGGGTCACGAAAGTGCATGATCGTGTCTTGCGGCGGGGTCTCGATGACTGCGCCATGCTTGACGAAGCGGATACCATCGATACTGGTGGCCAGGCACTGGACTTGACGGATCGAGCGTTCGTCACCCGCTTCCCCCAGCCAGGTGTGCCCGGTGTAGATCAGTGCCAGGGTATCTCCACACACCACCGCGCTACCGGAAAAACAACCGTCACGGTCGAAGTCATCGCCGGGTGCCAGCGCAATGGGGAGATGCTGCCAATGAACCAGATCGGCACTCTTGGCATGCCCCCAATACATCGGGCCCCATTTCGCCTCGAAGGGGTAATGTTGATAGAAAACGTGATATTCGCCACGAAAGTACACCACCCCGTTAGGGTCGTTCATCCAGCCTGCCGGGGGAGCAATATGATAACCGGGTCGATAATCGTGGATGACGCGAGACAGGCCGTCACTCAGTGCACGCTGCGCAAGGTCAAGGGAAGAAGACATTGGATCACTCATGGAATTCAAGGACAAGGTCAAAGGGCGCCTGCTCGTACCGAGCGCAGAGAGACTCCATCTGGCAGGGTTTCAATGGCTTGTGGGGGACGCCTCAAGGCCGTGCCGTCGGCGTCGAACAGGTGCAGATTACCGATGTCCAGCTGCAGCTCGACCCGATCGCCGACCTGCCATCCGGCGTTGACCTCACAACGACAGATCAGTGGATCGTCCTGCCCGGTATCGAGGTGCACATAGGTTTCGCTGCCCAGGTATTCGACCCCGGTCACGATGACGCCGACGGTTCCATCCGCCGCTTTGAGCGATACATGCTCCGGGCGAACCCCGAGGCTCAGCGGAGTGTCCGCCGCCAGGTTTGAGCTGTCGAAGGGCAGGGAGGTCATACCCAAAACCGGGGTGTCAACCAGGCTGGTTTCGCCTGGGGCATGCAGGCGCGCCGCCAGAAAGTTCATTCTGGGCGAGCCCAGAAAACCGGCGACAAAGCGGCTGGCGGGGCGTTCATAGAGTTCGCGCGGCGAGCCAACCTGCTCTACGCGACCGCCATTGAGCACGACAATTTTGTCCGCCAGGGTCATCGCTTCCACCTGATCGTGGGTGACGTAGATCATGGTCGAGCCCAGTCGAGCATGCAGACGGGCGATTTCGTTGCGCATCTGCACCCGCAAGGACGCATCCAGGTTGGAAAGCGGCTCATCGAACAACAAAATGTCCGGTTCCCGCGCCATGGCTCTGCCCATGGCCACACGCTGACGCTGCCCTCCAGAGAGTTCCTTTGGCTTGCGTTGCAGCAGTTTGTCCAATTGCAGGATTTGCGCAGTTCTGAGCACCCGCTCGCGCAAGCTGCTCTTTTCAGTCTTGGCCAGTTTGAGACCAAAACTGATGTTGTCGTAGACGCTCATGTGCGGGTACAGCGCATAAGACTGAAACACCATGCCGACGCCACGCTCGCGCGGTTCCAGGTCGTTGACCCGTCGCTCGTCAATCAGCAGGTCGCCGGCGCAGATCGAGTCCAGTCCGGCGATCAGTCGCAACAGGGTCGACTTTCCGCAGCCCGAAGGGCCAACGAACACCACGAATTCACCCGCAGCGATCTCCAGGCTGACGTCGCGAAGAATCCGCACGCCGCCCAATTGTTTGTTCACGTTGTCTAGCTTCAATTTGATCATGATGCTGTTCCTTGTATTTGTTGGGCATCAACCCTTTAACGCGCCGGCAGTGAGACCGGAAACGATTCGGCGCTGGAAGATCAGCACCAGAATCACCAGTGGGACGGTGACCAGCACCGATGCGGCCATCAACAGCCCCCAAGGCAGCTCATGGGGACTCCCGCCGGAAATCAAGGCGATGGCGACCGGCACCGTGCGTTGCGTGTCTGTGAGGGTGAAGGTCAGGGCAAACAGGAACTCGTTCCACGCTGCGATAAAAGCCAATAAGCCAGTGGTGACCAGTGCAGGCCAGAGCAGCGGCAACAGCACACGGGTAAGCGTGACCCAGGGCGAAGCGCCATCCATGATTGCCGCTTCTTCCAGTTCATGGGGCAGTTGCCCCATGAACGTGGTCAGCACCCAGACGGTGAAGGGCAGGGTGAAAATCGTGTAGCTCAGGATCAATGCCCAGGACGTGTTGTACAGACCCAAGGCGCGGATCACTTCGAACAGCCCCGACAGTACAGCGACCTGGGGAAACATCGAGACGCCAAGAACCATCATCAATACCGTGCCACGCCCACGGAACTTCACCCTGCCCAAGGCGTAGGCGGCGGTCAGGCTGAGGAACAGCGCCAGCGTCACCACACAAAGCGCAACCACCAGCGAGTTACCGATAGCTCTCAGGAATGAGGATTGGTGGAGTACCGCCGCATAATTGGAGAAGTCGGGACTATCGATCCAATAGCTCACCTCGAACAAGGCGCTGGATGGCTTCAGCGAAGTCACGATGGCGTAGTAGAAAGGGAAGACCGCATACAGCAGCAAAATCCCGATCAGACACCAGAACCCGAGGCGCAACAGCGCTTTTTTGAGTAGACGCTGGCTCATGAGCGAACCTCCAGTTGACGGCGTCCGAGGTAGAGATAAAGCATGGCGATCACCGCAACGACCAGAAACAGCAGAGTCGAGGCCGCGCTGCCATAGCCAACGTCTTGGAACTCCACCAGGTGCTGGCGGGCATAGACCGACATACTCATGGTGCTCGAAGAGTTCGAGGTCAGCACATAGATGACATCGAATACCCGCAGGGAATCGAGGATGCGGAAGATCGCCGCCACCAGCAATGCAGGCATCAACAGTGGAAGCGTGACACGCCAGAACACTTTCAGCGGATGAATGCCATCGACCCTGGCGGCTTCGTAGCAATCGCTCGGCAACATCTGCAAGGCAGCCAGCATCAGCAGCGTGACAAAAGGTACGGTCTTCCAGACGTCGACGATGATGACCGCCCACATCGACAGATCCGCATCTGCCGTCCAGGCCAGTGGAGCATCAATCAGTCCGAGGCTCAGCATCAGATGATTGATGATGCCGAACTGGTCGTTAAGCATCCATGACCAGATCTTCGCCGAGACAATGGTAGGAATCGCCCAGGGAATCAGAATCAACGCACGCACCAGGGAACGGCCGGTGAACTTGATGTTTAGCAGCAACGCCACCAGCAGCCCTAGCACGATTTCCAGTCCCACCGACACCACGGTGAAATGCAACGTGTTGCGCACAGCGTTCCACCATTGTGGATCGACCAGAATGCCCGACCAGTTGGAACCGTCGTGGAACAGATAATTGCTCAAGCCTACGAAGGAGCCGCCACTCGTGTCCGCCAGGTTGGCGTCGGTCAGGCTGAACCAGAATGTGCGCAGTAGCGGCCAGGCCGCCACCAGGGCCAGACACAGCAGCATTGGCGTCAGAAACAGCCAGGCGGCGCGTACTCGGCGACGCTGTATGGGCGTTTCCCTGGTGAGCAGGAGCTCGTCACAGGAGGCATGGGTAGTAGAGACAGACATGGTGATTTCCTTCCTTGTGGCTTACCAGTTCCGGCGTTTGATGCGCGTGAGTTCGCTTTCCAGTTCGGCCAGCGCCTGATCGACAGGCAACTCACCCGCCAGCACGCCATGCACTCGATCGAAGAACGCATTGGAGACCCGTGGATAGCGATCGGCGGTTATTGAGGCGGGGCGCATGACCCCATCGTTGAGAATGCTGTGGAGCTGACCGTAGTAAGGCATTGCCGCGAGCAGTTCGGGATCCTGATACAGCGACTCGATAACCGGGTTATAGGCGCCTATCAGAGCACGATGTTTTTGCTGTTGGGCACTGGTCAGGTAGCTCACCAGATCCGCGGCAAGTTTTGGATGGGCGCTGTAACGCGATACCGCCAAGCCCCACCCGCCGAGAGTGGATGCATGGTTGCCGGTCTCGCCGCCCCGGGGTAGGGGAGCGACCCCAACCTTGTCTTTTACGGCACTGTTCTGGCTTTGCACCAGGGCCCAGACATAAGGCCAGTTACGCATGAACAGCGCATTTCCCGACTGGAATACGCCACGTCCTTCTTCCTCGGTGTAATTGAGCACGCCACGCGGGGAGATGTCTCCCACCCAGCTTTTCGCCAGGGTCAAAGCAGCTCTTGAGGCCTGACTGTTGACCACGATGTCTCCTCGTGGATTGACCAGTCCGCCTTCCGGTTGGCTGCTGATCCACTCCAGCGCATTACACGTCAGCCCCTCGTAGGCGCGTCCCTGAAATATGTAACCCCACACATCGGGGTTACCGGCGTTGCGTTCGGCCTGTTGAACATCCCTGGCAGTAGCGGTCATTTCCTCCCACGTCTGGGGAACCTGCTTGTTGTACTTCTCGAGCAAGTCCTTGCGGTAATACAGCAGGCCCGAATCGGTGAACCACGGCATCGTCACCAACCGTCCGTTTACCGTGGCGTTATCTACCTGGGCCTGGAAGTAGCCTTGGGTAGCGTTGGCTGGAAGCACCTCGCGCAGATCCATCAGATGTTTGGCCAGCATCCCCGGCCACACCATATCGATTTGAATGATGTCGATGTCGGTGGACTGCGCACTAAGGATCTGTTGGTAGAACGACAACCTCTCGGTCGCCGAGTTAGGCGTGGAAACCACCTCGACATTGTTGCCGGTCTGTTTCGACCACGCCTCGACAGCCTCCTTGCAGAGTTGTAGCTCTGCACCCACCGCACCGCAGGAGATCGTCAAATCGGCGGCGCTCGATACGGATGGAAGCCCGGCAAAGAGGGTGAGTAGCGCAGCTGGAAGGAGAGTTTTTAGCTGTTTCATAAAGTCCTCTTTATTTTTGTTTTTAGAAAAGTTAACGTTAACACGCTCAATGTAGCAGCGTATTTGCGATGAGGCATCTTTTTTTTTGTCGATTTGGACAATTCACAACTCACGAAAAAACAGCCTGTCGCTGGAACAAAACAATAAAAACAAAACAGGGAAATCCACATGCAGAAAGCATCAAGATGGCTACTCGCAGGCGTGCTCAGCACCTCGGCGGCGACCTCTCAGGCCGCTACTCTGGAAGAACGCATGGCCGCGTTTGAAGCCCGTGCCAGCGCAGCGGAAAAGCGTGCGGCCGCAGCCGAGCAGCAAACCCAGGCACTTGCGAGGGAATTGCAGCAGATCAAACTCACCACTCCCGCTTTGCAGCCCGCAGCATCCACTGCATCCCAGGCAACAAATCCCGTTCTGGACACCCGACTGGCAAAACTCGAAGCCCGCCAGGAAAGCATGGAAAAACAGGCCAGCACTTCAAACCTCACTGATGGGTTCAGCTTCAACGGCTATGCCCGCTCTGGATTGCTGATCGACGAGGGGCTTGGTGGTGGCCGTGGCGGCCCTTATACAACTCCGGCCGGATCGGTTGGTGGTGCAGTAGGGCGACTCGGTAACGAAGACGACACCTACATGCGTATAGACCTGTCGAAAGAAATCTATGCGCAAAATGGCACCCGTTCCAAATTCACGGTCTCCATCGCCGACGGTGTGGAAAGCTCCAATGACTGGACGGCCGACGAAAGCAAACTGAACGTGCGCCAGGTATTCACAGCGCTCGACCATGTCGCTGCGTTCAAGGGCAATCCAGTGTTCGAGAACGCCACCCTGTGGGCAGGTAAGCGATTTGATCGGGATAACTTCGATATCCACTGGCTGGACTCGGACGTCGTCTACCTGGCCGGTACCGGCGGTGGAATCTACGATATGCAGATGAACAAGAATTGGCGTTCGAATTACTCCTTGATTGGGCGTAGCTACGGGGATTTCAGTCAAGGGGGTATTAATGCCGATGTGGCGAGCTACATCCTGACCTCCAACCAGTTCTTTGAGGATGGTCAGTGGCAGTGGATGTTCAATGGCATCGGCGCAAAGAAAAACGATTTCGGTACCCGCACCAATAAAGCAGGTCTGACGCCTGCGGAATCCGGCTTGCACAGCATGCTGGCCAATCACCAGAAAAACTTTTTCGGCAGAGAAGGCTTCTTCAAAACGGCGCTGCTCTATGGGCAAGGTCTGGGAGCAGAGGTCAAGAACGTCGGCTCGGATGGTGAACTGATTGACGATGCCCGCGCTCTGCGTCTGGCACTTTACGGCGAGACACCCCTTGCGCCTGACTGGCGTATCGGGCCCAGCTTGCTGGCCGAACAGAGCAAGGATAGATACGTCAAGGGGGACGACTACCGCTGGCTGACCCTGAACGTGCGATTGGCTAACACAATCAACAGCAACTTCGAGATGGCCTACGAAATGAGCTGGCAAACCATGAACCTCGACCCCAAGGGCTATCTACAACGTAATGCGGTCGACGGTAACTTCTGGAAATTCACGGTCGCCCCGACATTCAAACTTGACGTTGGAGACCTTCTCACACGTCCCGAATTGCGAGTGTTCGCAAGCTACATGAATTGGTCTTCCGATCTGGACAGATACAGTACCTCAGACTCCTTCGGCAAGACGGACTTCAACGCCGGAGGTATATGGCAATACGGTATACAAATGGAAACCTGGTTTTAATATTTGAACGCGCCGGCCAACACGCCTTCAGCGCGCCTGCAGGCTGTTGTTGCAAACAGAGATGTCGGTTGCAGACATCTGCTTTGAGGTTGGCTATGAAAATCTCCCTAACTTCAACAGATACTTTCGCATCGAAAAAGAACAGACACCGATCAAATATCGTCGCGGAACAGCGATGACGATTATTCAATCGAAACGGTACTCATCGATCCCGGCCTTTCACCAATGCGCATTGAGTGATTACCGGTCGAAGCTGATCAGCCAGCTGTTATCCCTATGACAAAAATTGAGGAAATGACGATGGTATTGCCTCGCGCGGTAGTATTTGGCGAAGCCCTGACCGACCTTGTCCAAGGCCCTCCTGGACAGTGGAAGGGCTATCCAGGTGGTGCTCCCTGGAACGTTGCACGAGCGTTAAGCCGCTTGGGTGTTAGCAGCGCTTTTGCTGGGGCGGTGAGCATAGATTCACTGGGTGACGAGATAATTGCGCAGTCGGAAGCGGCAGCGTTAGATATGAGCTTTATCCAACGAGTAGATCGAGATCCTTTGGTCGCCATCGTTCCATCGAGCCGTCCTCCCAGATACTTTTTTGCTGGAGATGCCGATCTGTTTTTTGACCCAGATCTGATGCCCGAAGGATGGATCAACAAAGCAGAGCTGTGTCATTTCAGCTGCATCAGTTTAGCTCGACAGCCACTCGCAGACAGGCTGGTTAAAATTGCTCAGCAGGCCAAAGAAGCCGGTAAACGGATTAGCTATGATCCGAACTGGCGCAATTTAATGGATAGTCATTATCGGGAGCAGACCTTCCCTACGATGACCACCCTTGCTGACATGATTAAGCTTTCCGACGAAGACCTTCGGCACATTTATCCAGGGCTGACCGAACACCAGGCAATGGATGAACTTCGCGCTCTTAATCCTCAGGCACAGATATTGTTTACCCGAGGGGAACACGGGATGATTCTCCACACCCCGGACAGCCAACTCGATCAGCCGGCTATTGCCGTGAAAGTGGAAGACACGGTTGGTGCAGGAGACGCTTGTATGGCTGGTTGGCTGGCTGCGGAGTTGCTGGGGATCGCAGACTTGAGAGAGCGCCTGCGATTTTCAGCGGCTTGCGCATCCATATCTTGCCGCCATGCCGGAGCACATGCTCCTGCGCTAGCGGATGTGGAAGGTTTGCTGAAGTTGCTAATAGATATCTGACATAGCTTGATCGTTGAGTGCTACTTCAGTATTGGCTTTGAATTGAGGGGAGCAAAGAGCATGCCGTGATAAGGCAAAAATCTGGACATTCGCGTCGCAAGCGTTGTTCTATAAAGGCTTGCGTGCAAACCACCTCAATTCCTCCTAAATGGCTGGCCACCTCGGCCAATCCGCGGACGCCTATTGCGTTGTCCCCGGAATTTTCAATCCCGACAAATAGTTGCCTGCAGACCAAATGAGCAAGTTTACCCCTCATCTCGGCATAACCCCCAAAAGATCCAGCGGCTTGCCAAACGAAAAGTCAGACACTAAGGTAGCGCCCCCTAACGACTGGCCCCGGACTTTGGGTGAGTGGTAACGGCTACAGACAAAAAATTAGATGGCAGCGCCCCCTCCTTTGGCGAGTACTTCACCGCAAAAAGATAGCGCTGTCTCACTGTCAAGGTGACTGAGGCTCGATAGAGCTTTCCTTGAAAGTGACAATCACAAGAAAGAGGAAGCCCGTGATGACGAACGCTAGTGCTAGCGCGACTGTCTCCAACAGTTCGGCAACACCCCACGCCCAACGGATGAGCACCTACGTGTTCGCGCTGTTTTTCATCCTCGGCAGCATCACCAGCCTTAACGATGTCCTGGTGCCAAAACTCAAGCACCTCTTCAGCCTCAGCTATACCGAGGCCATGCTTGTGCAGTCGTCATTCTTTTTTGCCTATTTCATTTTCGCCATACCCGCAGGCCTGCTCATTTCGCGAATCGGCTACATGAGAGCGGCCGTCCTCGGGTTGCTGCTGATGGCTGGTGGATGCCTGCTCTTCATTCCCGCCACCCAGTCCGCATTGTTTCCAGCCTTCCTCGGCGCCCTCTTTGTGCTTGCGATTGGCGTGACAACCGTTCAGGTCGTTGCGAACCCGCTGCTTTCGCTGCTCGGAACCGCCGCAACGGCCCCTAGCCGCCTCACCCTCGGCCATGCGTTCAATTCGCTGGGAACCACTGTCGCGCCGTACCTGGGTGCCATACTGATCTTGGGCTCCCTCAATGCGGTAGATACCTCCGCATTGTCGCCAGCAGAACTGACGTCCTTCCTGTCGCAGGAAGCCAGCGTGATCAGCAACACCTATGCAAGCATTACGCTCTTCATCTGCATGGTCGCCTTGATCGTCTGGCTGAAAAGAAATGAGCTGCAACCGTCAACAAGACCTGAGCGTCTCAATCCACTCGCTGCGCTCAACCTTCTAAAGCAGCCGCGCTTTGCACTCGGCACCGCTTCCATATTTCTCTATGTTGGCGCCGAAGTCACGATTGGCAGCCTCATTACCGACTACCTCATGCTGCCGACAACCCTGGCCCTTCCCGCCGAAGCCGCGGGCAAGCATGTTGCCTTCTATTGGGGTGGCGCCCTGGTTGGCCGCTTTATCGGCTCGGCGCTGATGCGCACTTTCGCACCAGGGAAACTGCTGGCCTTTGCCGCCACGGCAGTCATTGTGCTGTTGACGATCTCTGCCACCACACAAGGCGTTGTTGCCGGATGGTCGCTGCTGGCCGTCGGGCTGTTCAACTCCATCATGTTTCCGACGATCTTTACCCTTGCGACCGCAGGGCTCGGTCATCGCGCGGCAGAAGGTTCGGGCCTGTTTTGTTGCGCCATTGTTGGCGGGGCATTTATTCCGCCATTGACAGGGTATGCGGCCGACCTCTCGACACTCGCGATGGCATTGAGCGTGCCAGCGACCTGTTATGCCTGCATCGCAATTTACGGTTGGTATGCCCGCGTTCCGAAGCACTAGCATTCCCTGGCGCGCGGCTACCCGGGTGGTCACGGGTTACTTCAATTACCACGCGGTGCCGGGAAATCTGATACGTCTTGGTGGATTTCGTCTGGTGGTTTGCCGTCTATGGCGGCAAACCCTCAAAAGGGTATTGGATTGGTTGCCGCCGCAGTCCTTGATCGCGACGACGCGCTCATGGGCGACGATGTTGAGCAGGGTCGCCTGTTCGAAAGCCACGCCGGTGCGGTACGGGATGTCGTAAAGAATGATCGGGACGCTGGAGGCATCGGCAACAGTTTTGAAAAACGCTTCAAGGCCGGTCAGGGAAGGGCGGATGTAATACGGTGGCGGCACCAGCAAGCCCGCTACGGGACGTTTGAGGATTTCATTCTGGAACTGCAGCAGCTCGGCCAGATTGTTGCCGGCCAGGCCCATGACCATCCGTCGACGCCTTTTTCCAGCAGAGGGCCGACCAGCCGCCGCAACCCGACGAAATCGATGGCGCCGTTCTGAAGGGGTGGAACGAGTGGAACCCGGATACCTTGAAACGAGGACATACACTTACTCCTGAAAGTTGACCGATGTAGTCACCGTCAGAAGCGTAGAAGGAGGTAAGCAGGGGGAGGGTGCCCGTCGCGCTCAATGTCCTGTCAGCTCATCTGACGGGACAGCGCGCCCCGGTCACATGAGCGACTGTTTCTTCGATTTGAGGGCGTGTGCAACGCAACCTTGCGCCTTGGCAATCAAGCCAAATGGGTGTCCGGAATCATTAGACCACTACATGCACTCGATTCGCATAGTCGCGCCAAGCGATTACAGCGAACGAACCGGGCAAGAAAAACCGTAAATCAATCGTTATGTGAAGAATGAATCGTGCGCTGTTTGTTTCTCTAGATGGGCCCAAGGGAACCGGTAAAACCACACTGTTGGAAGCCGTTACGAAAGTACTGAGGGCAGACAACAAAAAGGTTATCCGACTTTGCGAGAAAAAAAGCGATCCCTATAGGGGGGAAATAATGACCCTCGTTAACAAACTCGTCAGAAATCCCACCCGGGATTTGGAGTTGAGGGTTTGTGAGCGCTTTGCTGATAGCCGTACCTGGATTTCCCAGCACGTATTGGCTAAACAGCCACCAGGCAGCATCATCTTGATTGATCGCTGGTACCCGTCTGATGCCGCGTTTCGCCGGATAATCCCGTTTGCAGAGATTCTACAGTTGAACATTGATCGAAACGTGCGAGTGCCAGACCTGCATGTCGGGGTTGTCACCGCCCCTGATATTTCATGGGCGAGGGCAGCGGCCCGATCGCGTGGGCTAAGCAGTACGGTGATCCATAAGCTGGAAGAACATGTCGCTTGTACCAAGGCGTTCGAGCGAGCGATTGCAGATCACGGCTGGGTTTTATGCCGTAATGAAGGAACGATCGAAGACGCAACGATGCAGGTGATTTCTGAGATCTATAGAGTCCTTCGATGCCCCGCAGACGAAGTTCGCTGAACCGGTCTTGATGCGGTTGAGATAGCCGTTGCGCGGAGATGAGTTGGCTCCCTTTGTCCGGTAGTATCACGGACCGCACATTGGAAAGATGGACTTCGCTGTGAACAATATGATTGCCAACCTCATCGAAAGCCGACTGGACTCGCCTGAGATGGCGCGCGATTCGCTACACGCAGCGCTCCAGTTCGGCGATGAATTCGAGCAAGCCTGCCTGGGCAGCCCGTTGAACGGGAAGGCCATTCGCGAGAAATTGATTCCATTCCGGTACGGTATTGAGTCTGGCCACGATTACGAACTGAGACGGCTGGCAAAGCTTCTGAAGGCAGATGCTACATTCACGCTGGCAAACATGTACCTGTCGGGAAGCGATAATCAGGATATCTGCAGGGCCGCGGAGGCTACCCCGGGCTGCAATCTGGACTTACAACTTCGTGGCGAACTCTTCAGCGAAGACATCGGGTTGTAATCCATCGAAGTGAGGTAGCAACGTTGTGTTCAAAGCTGCCTCACTGGACGCGCCCAATCTCCTCGCCACGTCGTGATTGGGTCGCCAGCACGCCAACAAATTGCAGGCCTCATCGCATTAATGGCAACTCTACATCGCGCCAGCAACAGCTCATCATTCCCGCTCAGTCCAGATCCCAGCTCCTCCAGAACGCGTCGTAACAGCAATATCAGACTGCTTTACATCCCGTAGGGGCCGAAGTTTTGGCGTGCCGCGTTGCTGCCCCGATTCGTCTCGTCATGAACCCATCCGGCTTCAAGGGCAATGGCTCACTCGGGTGGGCTACATGACGGCTCAAGAAGCGCACCGAGACATCAGCCATTACCTGATGGGATTCTGCCCCATCAATTCAACGGTGGGCTGGCGCCAGCTCAGGCCGAGAAAAAACTTAACGTCGTGTCCGGGATTAGTTGACCACTACAAACAACAACTGGCCGCCCAGCTCGCAGAGCTTGAGTCGATGAAAAGTGATTCCGGCCTTAAGAAGGAAATGGAGTTTGAGAGCAAACTGCGCCATTTGCTTGGTGAGTACGGCTACAGCCTGAAAGATGTGATCAAACTGCTTGATCCACAAGCCGGTCGCCGTGCTCCAGCCGTTGAGTCCAAAGTCGGCAGCCGTAAGCCACGCGAAGTGAAGGTCTACAAAAACCCGCACACCGGCGAAGTCGTTGAGACCAAAGGCGGCAATCACAAAACGCTGAAGGAATGGAAAGCGGAACACGGCTCCGCGACCGTTGAGTCCTGGCTAACCGAGTGATTTTGGTTTGAGTACAAAAAGGCCCGTGAGGGCCTTTTTATGGGATGCGTCGTCGAAGTTCTTCGTCGATCAATGTTGCGGTTTAAGCCTGAGTGTTGCATCCACTTACCTTACTCGTGATCGGAGTGTCTCGTGCCTCAGGACTTAGGGGTATTCATTCTTTTATGCCTCGTAAGCGCAACGAGCGTCGACGCATGAGTTCAACAGCGACCAGCAATGCCACCGAGCCGAGAATCAGTAACGTGGCCGCCGCCAGGATGGTTGGGCTGATCTGTTCGCGCATGCCTGACCACATCTGGCGCGGTATGGTGCGTTGCTCAACCCCGCCAAGAAATTGCACCAGCACCGCCTCATCGAATGAGGTCACCATCGCAAAGAGCGCGCCGGACATGATCCCTGGACGAATAATTGGGAAGGTCACGCGGAAAAATGTATAGGTGGAAGAGGCTCCGAGGCTTGTCGCTGCTCTGGTCAACGAATGGTCGAAACCAACCAATGTCGCTGTCACTGTGATGATGACGAATGGTGTACCGAGTACCGCATGGCCCAGAATGATGCCAAGGTGGTTCTGCCCGATGCCCAGTGCGCTGTAGAAAAAGTACATGCCGGCAGAAGAGATGATCACCGGTACGATCATCGGCGAAATCAGGGTGCCCATCAGCAGTCCCTTGCACGGCAGATTAGCGCGGCACAAACCGAGTGCTGCCAACGTCCCGAGTGCCGTTGAAATCACCGTTGCGCAGAAGGCGATCAGCAGACTGTTTTTGAACGACAGCACCCACAGTGGATCCTCGAGAAGCATGTGGTACCAACGCATTGAAAAGGCCGCTGGATCAAGGCTGAGCATGCCGCTGGTAAAGCTGAAGTAGGGCTCGACGTTAAATGACAAAGGCACCACTACCAAAATTGGCAAAATCAGAAACAACAGCACCAATACCGCAAAGCTTCGAACGCTGAAGAACCAGACTCTGCCCATCGGGCTGGTATAGCTTGGAAGACTCATTTCGATTACCCCAGTTTCATATTGTTGATGCCCACGACCCGGTCATAAATCCAGTACAGCACCAGGACAATCATCAGGAGGATGGACGCGATGGCGGCGGCCAGTCCCCAGTTCAGGGAGGTCTGCATGTGGTAAGCAATGAAATTGCTGATGACTTGTCCGGTACGCCCACCCACCAACGCCGGAGTGATGTAGTACCCCGTCGCCAGAATGAACACCAGGATGCCTCCAGCGCTCAATCCAGGCAGAGACAAGGGAAAATAGATCTGCACAAAAGTGCGGAACGAACTGGCGCCCATGGAGTGCGCTGCACGGGTATAGGTTGTGTCGATGCTTTTCATGACGCTGAACATCGGCAGCACCATGAAAGGCAGAAGAATGTGGGTCATAGCAATGACCGTTCCGAACATGTTGTACATGAGTTCGAGTGGCTGGTTGATCAATCCCATGCTGTTCAACGTGCTGTTCAGCACACCGTTGGATTGCAAGATCACCATCCAGGCGCTGGTGCGTACCAGAAGTGATGTCCAGAACGGCAACAGCACCATGACCATCAACAGGTTGCTGGTTTTTGCTGGAAGGGTGGCGAGCATGTAGGCCAGCGGGTAACCCAGGATCATGCACAGCGCCGTGATACCCAGTGCAACCATCAAGGTCTTGATCAGAATGCTGACGTAGATGCGTCGGCTCTCAGGTTGTTGAACGACCTTACCTTGGTCGTCATAACGCAAGTCCAGGGCCGCGAGATAGTTAGTTGCGGAGTAGGCTGGCGCCATTTTCTTCAACTGCGTCCAGGTGCCGATCTGCCCCCAGCGCTTGTCGATGCCGGTCATTGTGGTGTTAAACGCACCTGGCACGACGACCTTGCTGGCTAGGCCACGTGCAGTGCGGGCCATCAGGCTCTTGGCGTCACCCATCACCCTATTGAGATCGGAGCCGACACTGTCCAATTGTCGAGCCTCTTGCAGGGCGAGGATTTCATGACCCACGGTGGCGAACAACTGCTCGTCTGGCAAGGCTGTGCCCTCCCAGTTGGCTAATGCGGCTGCGGTCTGTGGCATCGCCGTGGAAAGGGTCGGGTTTTGAATGCTGCGCAGCAACATCGCGCCGATAGGCAGCAAGAAAAATACCGTAATGAATGCCAGCAATGGGACGACCAATAGCAGTGATTTGGTCTTGTTTAGACGTTCTGCCCGGTCAAGGCTGGACTTCAGATCTCCTTGAGGTAGGGTTTCGCTGACTGTCTCTAGCATGGGGCTGACGGTATATGAGTTGCTCATCTGGGTGCTCCGGCAAAACAGTAAAGTCGTTGTAGGGCCTCAGGCGTCAAGCGCCCGACAGTCGTCGGCTGACCAACCCACATCAATGCAAGTACCGGCTTGGGGAGCAGCGTGTCCTGCGGTGTTGACCATCTTGACGATGAACTCGTCGTTGCCTGCCAGTTTCAAGCGCGCTCGCAAGTGATCACCGTGATAAATGATCTCCTCAATGCGGGCCGGCATATGGTTGTCGTACTCACCTGGACGTGCGCCAATCTGCACGCGCTCAGGACGAATCGACAGTGTGGTGGTCGAGCTGACAGGGTGGATATTGACGGCCAGCGCCTTGACGAGGTGCTCACCAACACGCACCTGGCAGTAACGTTCCTGGCGCTCGATAATCTGCCCCATCAGCCGGTTGTTCTCGCCGATGAAACTCGCGACAAATGCGGTCTGCGGTTTTTCGTAAAGGTCGGACGGATTGGCCAGTTGCTGGACAATTCCATCGTTAAAGACTGCGATGCGATCCGACATCGTAAGGGCTTCAGTCTGATCGTGAGTAACGTACACAACTGTGATGCCGAGCTGTTTTGACAGACGCTTGATTTCATATTGCATCTGTTCACGAAGCTGTTTGTCCAGCGCTCCAAGCGGTTCATCCATCAGCACCAAACGTGGCTCGAAGATTAATGCGCGGGCCAGTGCAACACGCTGTTTCTGACCGCCAGACAGCTGAGCCGGCATTCGCTTTGCGAATTGTCCCAAGGCCACCAGGTCAAGTGATAGACGCACCCGGTCTTCGATGTCTTGCCGGGACAATTTGCGCACTCTCAGTGGGAAGGCGAGGTTTTCTTCAATGGTCATGTGAGGGAAAAGGGCATAGTTCTGAAACACCATGCCGATACCGCGCTTTTGCGGAGCTATATCATTTACCGGCTTTTCATCAATGCAAATTTGCCCATGAGTCACGGTCTCGAACCCCGCCAACATCATCAAACATGTCGTCTTGCCGGAACCCGAAGGGCCAAGCATGGTGACGAACTCACCCTGTTCGATTTCGAGGTTGAAGTTTTTGACGACCAGATGTTCGCCGTCATAACTCTTCTGCACATTTCGAAAGCTAACGAATGATTCAGTACGCATGGGAGATATCTCTTGTTATTGGTGCTGTAGAGGAGCCGGGCACGAAAAGTCGCCCGGGCCCGCCAAAGGGGGTGTGTCAGGTGTGCTGCGGCAAGGTTGTGGTTGAGTTTTTGGTTACTTGGACAGCCACGCGTTGAAGCGCTCATTCAATTCGTCTGCATGGTCTCCCCACCACTGGGAGTCCACCTGGAGTGCGCTGGCAAAGTTTTCAGGGCTAGTAGGCAAGTTGGGTTTGACCTTTGGGTCTACCAAGGCTTGCGCGGAGAGTCGTGTAGGGCCATAGGCGATATAGTTACTTTGGTCAGCCAGTACCGAGCTTTGAGTGGCAAACTTCAAAAAATCCATCGCCTGATCTTTTTTCGGATTGCCGGCAGGGACTACCCAAGCCTCCATGTCATACATCTGACCATCCCACACGATTTTGAACGGCTGCTGCTCTTTCTGCTGCGCAATCACGATACGCCCGCTATAAGCTGAGATCATGCTGACCTCGCCATCGGCTAGCAGTTGCGGCGCTTGTGCCCCGGCTTCCCACCAGATGGTGTCCTTTTTGATTGTGTCGAGCTTGGCAAAAGCTCGATCCAGGCCATCTTCAGTCCCCAGCATTTCGTACACCTTTTCACGGGGCACGCCGTCGGCCATCAGCGCCCATTCAAGATTGACTTGAGGTGCTTTACGCAGTGCTCGCTTGCCTGGGAAGCGCTTGGTGTCGAAAAAGTCTTTCAGGGTATGGGGCTGTTCGCCCTTGAAGGCTTTGGTGTTGTAGGCCATGACTGTCGACCAGACATAGCTCGCCACGCCGCATTCCGTCAGGGCTCCTGGCAGAAAGTCCTTTGCAGCAGGTGTTCCATCCGGTGCAGGTGCCAGGGTGGCTGGGTCAATTCGTTCAAGCAGGCCGTTGTTACAGGCACGAATGACGTTCGGTATTTCAGCATCGACTACGTCCCAAGTGACCTTTTTACTGTCTACCTGAGTTTTGATTTGCGCGATGCCCCCGGAATAGTCCTCCGAAATCACCCGGGTACCAGTGGCGGCAGTGAAGGGTTTGTGTGCGGCTTGGATCTGGGCATTAGTCAGGTTGCCGCCGTAGGACACAACCGTGAGAGTGTTTTCTGCGTAAGCACTGCAGGACACTATGCCGGTTAGCAAAAGAAACGTTGCGCTTTTCATGCGTGAGACCCCTCGTTTTTATTTTTGTGGGAAACCGTCACGAGCTCTTTGCACGGGGGTGCGTGAGCAACCGAAGAGACGATCAGGGCTTTACTCTCGGCAAAAAAATCCGAAGGTAAAAGCAATAAAAAAAAGCCCAATGGGGCGATTTTTTTTATGGGCGCACAAAAATTATCTATTGATGGGTAAAGTGAAGGGCGTTCAGGCATTCAGGGATTCAAAATCACTTCCTCATTCTTCGCTACGCGTGGCGGACGCTTCTCCCATCAACCAATTTGCGAAAGCTGCTGCTTGGGGATTGACGATTTTGTGCGGGGAATACACTAAATAAAACGCTTCTGAGGTTTTGAATTTTGCAGTTAAAGGGGCGATGAGTTGTCCTGATTCAAGATACTGCTCGACAAGCGATGATCGCGCCAAGGCAACGCCTTGACCCAACTCCGCCATTTTCAGTGCGGAAATAAGCGTGTCGAACTGCAGTCCTTGAGATGAGTCAACGTCGTCGGCCTTGGCCTTTTTCAACCAATAGCCCCATCCCTCCTCATAACCCAAGACATGCAGAAGTTCGTGGTGACGAAGGTCTCTTGGGGTTTTCAAGGGCTTTTGCGTTGTGGGCAAACCAGGGGCGCACACAGGGAAAAGCAAATCCCAGGTCAGCCGTTCACTCTTCAGGCCAGTCCATTTTCCGCTGCCATAGCGAATTTCCAGATCGGATTCGAGATCGGTTTCGCCCATCCAGATGTTGCTGGTGATACGCAAATTGACATCTGGATGCTGCTCACGAAATCGCGGCAGGCGACCCGCCAGCCAGTGAGTAAAGAAAACCAGACTGCTGCGCACTGTGAGTACCTTCCGGTGCCCTTGACCGAATATTTCATCGGTCGCTGCTGCCAGACGCTCCACCGATTCATGGACAACGGGTAGAAAGGCTAAGCCAGGCTCCGTCAGTTCCAAGCCTCTAGGTAGACGCTTAAACAACGCTGCGCCGAGCTGCGATTCCAGCGCTTTGATCTGCTGACTGACGGCTGCCTGAGTGAGACTCAGTTCTACAGCCGCCTCCGTAAAGCTGAGGTGACGAGCGGCTGACTCGAACGCGCGCAACCAGTTGAGCGGAGGTAGTCGCTTCTTCATGGCTCAAAATTCTCTGAGGAAAAGTGCCTGGCTGTGGGGCGAGCCAGCGTACGTCTTGTAGCGGTCATCCATAAATCCTACTCCTATCGCATAAAAAAAATGAACCCATAGGGTTTTTTTTTATTGCTTTCGCAGTCCCCAACTTTTCTCGAAAGTAACTCCCAGATCGCCACTCAATGGGCCAAGCCTGAAACGCTTTGAACCTCTGCAGACGGCTTCTTAAAACCTAAACCCTGCGTGAAAGCTTGAAGAAGCAGGACAATAAAAATAATGGGTGAAACATGACAAACCTCAGTCAGCTACCCCTTTGCGGTGTGAACGTTATCGATTTTGGCCAATACATTGCCGGCCCCGCTGTCGCGATGATACTGGGTGATCTCGGGGCCACGGTCATTCATATTGATCCACCCGCTGGCCCGCTCTGGGATAGCCCGGCGAATGCCGTCCTCAACCGAAACAAGCAGTGCTTACGCTTGGACTTGAAGTCCCCTGAGGGTTTGCACCACGCCAGGCAGATGATCGCCAAAGCCGACATCGTGATTGAGAACTTCCGTCCTGGCGTGATGAAAAAACTGGGGCTGGATTTTTCCGAGTTGCGTCGTGAACACCCGCAACTGATCACCTTGTCCATTCCAGGTTTTGCAACGAATGATGAACTCCGAAGCCAATGGCGTGCCACTGAGTCAATTATCGCTTCAGCCTCAGGGGTTTTCACTGATATGGGGCAAAATCGGGTATTGATGGGCATTAACCCGAGCTTTTCTCCACTGCCACTCGCATCCGCTTACGGCACTATGCTCGCCGTCTCGGCTGTGGTGCTGGCATTGCAATCCAGACAACGCACTGGCATGGGTGATGAGATTGAAGTGCCGCTCGCTTCGGCGGTCATGGAGGGACTTTCTTACAACTCAATCAAGATCGACGGCTATCCAGCGCGCTACAAAACCTTGCGTGAAAAAGAGATTGAGCGTAGGCGAGCCGAGAACCTGCCGATGAACCTCAGTTATGAGGATTTGCAGGAGTACCTCGACCCCTTCTACCGTACCTATGAATGTGCTGACGGACGCAAATTCTACGCAGTTTGCCCTTCCCATCGCTCGCATGCCAAACGCTGCCTACAGGCAATGGGTTTGTACGAGGAAATGCTCGCTGCAGGCCTTCCCAAAGTTGAAGATCCCTACCTGCCATTTGCACAATGGGAAGGTGATGCCTCACTCGGTGTTTATCCACTACCAGCTCATTGGGCCAAGGTTATCTCGGCGCGCATGAAGGAAGTCTTCCTGACCAAGACGGCTGCGCAATGGGAAAAAATCTTCGGTGAAGGGCAGTTTCCTGGCGCTCCTCATCGTTCAACTCAAGAGTGGTTGCACGATGAGCATGCAAACACTGCAGGTCTAGTGGTTGACGTCACTGATCATCAATATGGGCTGATGAAACAGCCTGGTGCTATAGCCTGGCTGGAAGACAGTGCAGAGTTGATGTTGTCTCCGCTCTCACGACGAGAAGTCAGTATCGAGGAGGCATTGGCCACCTTGAGTGAAGGCACTCGCGAGGAGTTGCCAGCCGTAAATCAGCCATGTTCAAAAGGATGGCTGGACGGTGTTCGTATCCTCGACCTGACCAACGTGATTGCCGGCCCGCACTCGACCTCATTCCTCGGGCGATTCGGTGCGGATGTCATCAAGCTTGACCCCACCAAGCCAAATTACGATCCATGGAACACCGTGGTATTCGGTATGTCTTCGGCGCGCGGTAAGCAAAGCGTGTTGGTCGACCTCAATCAAGAGGAGGGGCGTGAGGTATTCGATAGGTTGGTGAAGTCAGTGGATGTCATTGTCATGAATGCGCCTGATCGCCAACTGGCGCCTTTAGGGTTAGATGAAGCCAGCCTGAAGGCGGTGAATCCTGAGGTGATTTTCTGCCAGTTGGACTGCTTCGGTGGCCCGCGCCGTGGCCCTAGAACTGACTACTTGGGTTACGACGATCTCATCCAGGCCACGACCGGCATCATGCTGCGGTTTGGTGGCGGTATGCAGACCCCGGAAGAACATGCTCATGTTGGCACCATTGATGTGATGTGCGGTTTCGCTGCTGCGCTTGGCGTGGCCACAGCGTTGTATCAAAAGTCCAGAACTGGCAAGGTCAGCCGAGCTCGGACGTCACTGGCTGCCTTGGGCAACCTGGTTCAAGTTCCTTTCTGTTACGACTACTCGGGGCGCGCACCTTTTGATGAGCCGGCGGGTCGTGAGGTGTTGGGTTATAGCGATCTGTCGCGTTTCTATCGAACGGCTGACGGTTGGCTATACCTCGATGCAGATTCAGCGGATCTGGGCAGACTGGATGCAGTTCAAGGCTTGAACGGCCTGTCTGCGGCAGGTGACCACGTGGCTTTCCTCAGTGCAGCTCTGGCCAAGGTGGCGGGAGAAACCTGGCAACGCCGTTTGCAGGAAGCCGGAGTCGCCGCTGCTGTCCCGGATAACATCGACAATCTCCGCAATCGCTACAGCCGACCTGCTGACAACTACCCGGGCACTGACAACGGGAGCTACTCGTTCAGTGTCTATGCCGATCATCCGAGTGGGCGCTGCGTAACTCAGCTCGATCCCTTTGCCATACGCCCGCGCCATGCGGCGATCCGCAGCCTTTCACCAGCAGAAAAATTTGGCGCTTCAACCAGATCTGTCTTGGGTGAACTCGGTTACAGCGAAAGTGAAGTTGACGCTCTCATGACCCGCAGCGTTATCAGCGACAGCTGGAGCCAAGAGTATTTGCCCAGCTGACATTCCCGTCAGAGGTTAAGGGTAAGAAGTTTCACAAATGCCCATCTACCTAGGCGACTTCCATCACAAGAAAAATAGGGGGCGGCACTCTCCTGGAGTCGACGCCCCCACAGGGAAACTTTCGGAGGCAACATGTCGAATCAAATAGTTCTGCCGCGCATCCTGCAGGTGGGCGCCAAGGCCAGCGAGGCCATTCCAGATGTGCTCGCTAGCCTGGGTTGCCATCGACCATTGATCATCACTGACAAAATGATGGTGCAACTCGGTTACGCCGGTCGTATCCAGGATGTACTTGCAAGCAAAGGTTTGAGCGCCGACGTTTTCGCCGACACCGTTCCTGAGCCCACGGTCGATTCGATTCGTGCCGGTGTTGAACATGCTAGATCGGGCGACTATGACAGCATCATTGCATTGGGTGGTGGCAGTCCAATCGACAGTGCCAAAGCCATTGGCATTCTCGCCAAGTTCGGTGGCGAGATGCGTGACTATAAATTTCCACGGCAGGTGAGCGAGCAAGGCTTGCCGATCATCGCAGTACCGACCACAGCGGGTACCGGTTCGGAAGTTACCCGTTTTACCATCATTACTGATGACCAGAACGACGAAAAAATGCTCTGCGTAGGCATCGGGTTTATGCCTGTGGCGGCATTGGTCGACTACACCCTGACGCTCTCCCTGCCAGCTCGTGTCACGGCGGATACCGGTATCGATGCACTAACCCACGCCCTTGAGGCCTATGTCAGCCTCAAAGCCAATCTCTACAGTGACAGTCAGGCGCTGGCCGCGATGCGCCTGATTGGCCCGAACTTGCGCCGGGCCTATCACGCAGGCCAGGACATTGCAGCACGCGAGGCGCTGATGCTGGGATCTACTTTGGCCGGCGTTGCGTTTTCGGCAGCCTCGGTTGCCCTGGTGCATGGTATGAGCCGCCCGATTGGAGCTTTTTTCCATGTGCCACACGGACTTTCCAACGCGATGCTGCTGCCAGGCGTAACAGCTTTCTCCATCCCAGGCGCCCCAAAACGTTACGCCGATTGTGCACGGGCCATTGGCGTCGCGACCGTTGAGGACAGCGACGACAGCGCCAACGCTAAGTTGCTCGTCGAACTGCAAGCCCTCAATGACGAGCTGCAAGTTCCTACACCTGAAGGCTTTGGCATCAGTCGCGCACGCTTCTTCGAACTGATGCCAATTATGGCTGAGCAAGCCCTCGCATCCGGTTCACCGGGCAACAATCCTCGGGTGCCTTCGGTCGACGAGATGATCGAGCTCTACCGAAACCTCTGGTAGCCAAAACGATAACCACGCCTCTTCATCACTTCAGCGGTAACTGCCGCGTACATAAAATAAGGAACACTCACATGATTACTGTAGGTCATCTGATCAACGGCCAGATTGTCACTGACACTGAGCGCACTCAGGACGTGTTCAATCCTGCGACGGGCGAAGTCACCAAACAGGTTGCGCTGGCCTCGAAACTAACGGTCGAAAAAGCCATTGCTGCCGCTGAAGCGGCTTTTCCTGAGTGGCGCAACACACCACCTATCAAGCGCGCGCGGGTGATGTTTCGCTTCAAAGAACTGCTTGAGCAGAATGCCGAACGTATCTGCCAAATTATTGGTGAAGAGCACGGGAAAATTGTCCACGATGCAATGGGCGAGCTTCAGCGGGGCATCGAAAATGTTGAATATGCGTGTGGTGTGCCCGAGTTGCTCAAGGGGGAACACAGCAAAAATGTTGGCCCCAATATCGATTCTTGGAGTGAGTTCCAACCGCTGGGGGTAGTTGCTGGAATCACGCCATTCAACTTCCCTGCGATGGTGCCGCTGTGGATGTTTCCTATGGCGATTGCCTGCGGTAACTGCTTCATCCTGAAACCCTCCGAGCGTGATCCAAGTTCGACCTTGTTCATCGCTCAGTTGCTGCAGGAAGCTGGTTTGCCGAATGGCGTCATGAGCGTGGTCAATGGTGACAAGGAGGCCGTTGATACCTTGCTCCACGACCATCGTGTCCAGGCGGTAAGTTTTGTAGGCTCGACACCAATCGCTGAGTACATCTACCGAACAGCTGCGGCAAATGGCAAACGTTGCCAAGCATTAGGTGGAGCAAAAAACCACGCCATCGTTATGCCAGATGCGGACATCGATAATGCGGTCAACCAGTTGGTGGGGGCTGCATTTGGATCATCAGGGGAACGATGCATGGCACTGTCTGTAGCGGTCACAGTAGGTGATGCAACAGCCGATGCCTTGATCAGTAAAATGCGCGAAGCAATGACCCGTCTCAAGGTCGGCGCCTATCAAGACAAGAGCAACGACTTCGGCCCTCTGATCACTCGCCAACATCAGCAAAAAGTGATCGGATACATCGACAGTGCAGAAGAGGAGGGCGCGGAGGTCGTAGTGGATGGTCGAAACATTCAGGTTCCAGCTTGCGAGAACGGTTTTTTTGTTGGGGGGACATTGATCGATCAAGTCAAACCCGGCATGCGCTGCTACGAGGAAGAGATCTTCGGGCCGGTGCTGTTGATCGTGCGCACGCAGAGCATGCAAGAGGCGATGCAACTGATCGATGCTCATGAATACGGTAATGGCACCTGTATCTTCACTCGCGATGGTGAAGCAGCCCGATACTTCTCTGACAACATCAAGGTCGGCATGGTCGGTGTCAACGTACCGCTCCCAGTACCTGTCGCCTATCATAGTTTTGGTGGCTGGAAACGCTCGTTGTTCGGCGATTTGCATGCCTACGGCCCGGATGCGGTTCGCTTCTATAGCAAGCGTAAAACGGTCACCCAGCGCTGGCCGTCTTCGGGAGTTCGGGAGGGAGTCGAGTTCTCTATGCCGACGATGAAGTGAATCCCCTTATCTGAGGTGACCTAAATGCAAGCTTCGAATCTTTGCTGACCAGGTGATTTCAATTTGAGTACGAAAGGGCCCTTCAAGGGCCCTTTTTGTTAGATGTGAAAGAAGTGATATGCCGAGCTTTTAGTCGCGCATCAGCAGCCGAGTCCAAGACCGGGGCTCGTAAACCACGCTTCCTCAGAGTCGAATCGGACAGTGTGATCTGATGGCGTCACGTAGACGAGTCAATGCAGGCCAAGGCGCGATATTTATTCAGCGCAACGTCCTGAGATCCACCGAGCCCTCTCTTTCATCAAACGTTGACTGGCACTGCTTTTTGCCTGCGATACAGGATCGTCGTCGCTGTGAACCCACACAACGCAGCAAACATTAGCCAGTAGGCGGGCGACGCCTTGTCACCTGTTGCCTGCACCAGGATTGTTGATACGGCGGGTGTAAAACCGCCAAACACAGCCGTTGCCAAACTGAATGCCAGTGAAAATCCTACAACTCGTACGTTCTGAGGCATTACCTCAGTCAATGCAGCAACCATCGCGCCGTTGTAAATGCCAAAGAAAAAAGAGAAGTACAGCAGCACGGCGAGCAGTCGTTCGAAGCTTGCCGCCGCGGCCAGCCAATGCATGGCGGGATAGGCGGTGAAGATGCACAGCAAGGTGACCGCCAGCAACAAGGGGCGGCGTCCAATGCGATCAGAGATCGTACCGCCGATGGGCAGCCAGATGAAGTTGCTCAGGCCGACGAAGAGCGTGACCACCAGACTGTCGCTGGTGCTCAGGTTCAGTACAGACCGGCCGAAAGTCGGGGTGTAGACGGTAATGAGATAGAACGTGGTCGTGGTCATCGACGCTAACAGACCACCAGCCAGTACCGTGCGCCAGTTGTCCCGCATCGAGCGAAAGACTTCACTGGCACTTGGGTGATGGCTGCGCGCTTTGAATGCATCGGTTTCCTGTAGCGAGCGGCGAATGATGAAGATGAACGGGATAATCAGGCAACCAATGAAGAATGGGATACGCCAGCCCCAGGCTGCAACGTCGGCGGCCTCCATAGACGCGTTAATCGTATAGCCCAACGCAGCCGCAAGAATGATCGCCACTTGTTGGCTGGCCGACTGCCAACTGGTATAGAAACCCCGGCGTCCGGGCGTGGCGATTTCAGCCAGGTACACGGAAACACCACCCATTTCCGCACCCGCGGAGAATCCCTGCAACAGTCGCCCGAGCAACACCAATATCGGCGCTGCGATGCCTATGCTGGCGTAGCCCGGAACCAAGGCGATCAAGACAGTGCCCGCGGCCATGATCGACAGCGTCACGATCAACCCCTTGCGCCGGCCCACCTTGTCGATGTATGCGCCCAGCAAGATAGCGCCCAGCGGCCGCATAAGAAATCCCGAGCCGAATACGGCGAAGGTCATCATTAACGAGGCGAACTCGCTGGTGGTAGGAAAGAACGTCTGGGAGATGTAGGTCGCGTAAAACCCGAACAGAAAGAAGTCGAACTGTTCGAGAAAATTGCCGCTAGTGACCCGCAGGATGGCGCCCAGTTTCGACCCCTTGGATCGGGTGTCTTGAGTTGTTGTTTTCATCATGGCTACCGTGGTGATCAATATTGTTTTTGGAATGAATGGATCGCCGATCAGTCGCTACCTGCGTTGATCGGGTTGGGTTGGCGTTTTTCGATGGAGTACTTGAGCAGCGCGGCGCTGCGGAAGATGCCATGGGCGAATTTGCTGTAGGGCATTGTCAGGAAAAACGCCATGACCAGGCCGAGATGGATTGCCAGCAACAGGCCCAAGGCTGCGGTTTCACGGAACGCCAGGAGTGCCAGGCCGCTGGCGCTGACCAGGAACAGCAGCGCGATAAAGCCACGATCCATGGGTTTCTGATTGTCGTCGCCGTGCTCAGGGTTGCGACGCAGGTTCAACCACAACAGGCCTGCGGGACCTATCAGCAGACCGACTCCACCTGCGATGCCCAGCATCACCGGCAAGCTCAGGACGGGGTAGGGCGCCGACCAGTCCAGAAGGAAATGGTAGAGCGTGGCGACCCCAGTGGCTGCGAAACACAGCATGAAGCCGTAGAAGGTGAAGTGGTGGAAGCGCCGCCGCCACAAGGTGAATCGATCATCAGCGTTATTGCAGCCCTCGCCATGGCCACCGTCCAGAAATTTGAGCCGGGCGACGTTGGCCGTGGCTTCCAGTGCAGCGGCGGTTTTTTCCTGCGCGGGCGCGTCGGCCGGTGAAACATTGCGCCAGAAGCGCCGCGCGCCAAGGGTTAACGCGAGTACCGCGAATCCGAAAACTGCTCCGAACATTACGGCCAGGGTGTTGTGCGGGAAGATCCCGTAGAAATTTCCCCTGGGCATCGCCGTGAACAGGTTGCCCATCACCATCAACGTGAGACACAGGAACAGTGCCAGCCCGGCACCGGCGGACAGTGCCAGAGTCAGTCCGTTGCGCCGGTATAGCGTGCCCATCACCTGTGGCCAGGCGTACTCGGCATAAGTGTCGAGGCGGACTTTGGCCATGGCCTTGGGCACATTGATTTCGAATTCGTGAGGGGCAGCGTACTGACAGGCATGCAGGCATGCGCCGCAGTTATGGCAAAGGTTCGCCAGGTAATGGATATCCGCCTGAGAAAACTCCAGACGTCGTGTCATGGCCGGAAATACAGCACAGAAGCCCTCGCAGTAACGGCAGGCATTGCAAACGGTCATTTGTCGCTGAACTTCGCTTTCATCAAGGTTGAGTACGGGAATCAAATTACCCGGTGCCTTGGGATCAAACAGTTGCATGTTGGGGCTCCGTGGAGGAAGGGGTCAGGAAGCCGGCCGCAGCCGCGGCTTGCACACCGGCGATGCGACCGAATGCGGTGCCAATGGCCATGCCGATGCCGGCGGTATAGCCCTTGCCCAATACGTTGCCCGCCATCATTTCTCCTGCGACAAACAGGTTGGGGCTAGCCTCGCCGTTGAAGTGAACGGCGGCGGTATCGTCGGTAGCCAGCCCCAGATAGGTGAAGGTCACGCCTGGCTTAAGTGGGTAGGCGCAGAAGGGGGGCTTTACCAATGGGCGGGCCCAATGGGTTTTGGCGGGAGTCAAACCTTCGGTGTGGCAATCGTCCAACGCGGTGTGGTCGAACGTGCCGATACGGCAGGCCGCGTTGTATTCCTCGATGGTTTTGACGAATTGCGTAACGGGAAGCTTCAACTGGCGGGCCAGTTCTTGCAGGGAGTTGGCTTTAGTACCCGGAAACACCGGAGGCATGAAACGGCCGAGGGCTTGTTGGTCGATGATCGAGTAGGCCTGTTGACCGGGTTGACCGGCCACCAGGCGGCCCCAGATCGCATAGCGCTTGGGCCAGAAATCTTCGCCCTCGTCATAGAAGCGTTCGCCGTCGCGATTAACCACCACGCCCAGCGATACGCAATCGATACGGGTGCAGATACCACCGTCATACAGGGGGGCTCGGGCGTCGATGGCCACCATGTGCGCTTGGGTTGGGTCGCCGATAAAATCGGCGCCCAGGCTCTGCATGCGCCGAAGCAGTACGCCGGTATTGAAGCGCGTCCCGCGAATCAGAAAGTTGTCTGAGGGCCATTCTCCGCGCTCGTTTTGACCCCAAGCTTCGCGGAGCCATTCGCGGTTCGACTCGAAACCGCCAGCCGCCAGAACGCAGGCTTTGGCCTGAATACGCTCGGCGGGTAAAGGCTGACCATCGACCTCACGTTCACCGATGTACGCCGCGACGAACTCTCCGCCCTTCATCTCAATGTCAGTGACTTGAGCGTTGTAGCGGATCTTGACGCCCAGCCGCTCGGCGCTACGGAAGTACGAATTAACCAACGCTTTGCCGCCGCCCATGAAAAACGCATTGGTACGCGCAACATGTAGGGCACCAGACAACGACGGCTGAAAATGCACACCATGGGAGCGCATCCAGTCACGGCAGTTCGACGAGGCGCGGATGACAATACGTGCAAGCTTTTCGTTAGTAATCCCACCGGTGACTTTCAGCAGATCCTGCCAATATTCTTCTTCGGGATAGGCATCGACCAACACATCTTGCGGTGCGTCGTGCATACATCGCAGGTTTCGGGTGTGTTGCGAGTTGCCACCGCGCCAGATTTTCGGTGCGCCCTCCAGCAGCATCACGCTAGCGCCAGCCTCTCGCGCCATCAACGCTGCACACAAGGCGGCATTGCCGCCGCCAATTACTAATACGTCGATCATCATCACTCCTCAATCGCAAGGAGGCATGAACGAAGTGCTCCTCGCGAGTGGGGAGAAGGTAGAGCTGTCAGCTTATTGTCGAAAGGCGCGAAATGAATGGGGGTGTTTAGTTTTCGTAAAGGCTTTGGTGCGGACACCCCAGTATTGGAAACCGGGAAGAGGGTGCGCCGGGATCATGACGCGACGTCCTCAATCCACGACGCTCCCGGCCAATGTTGATCAACGACCAACTGTCGAGCGACATCGGTGATGACCAGTCGCGCCGCCAGAGCAGCGGGAGACAGCTCATCATCAGGCAGTGTCGCCAGCAGGTTTCGTCGACCTACGTGAGCATCGGAAATTTCCACCACTGAAAGTCCCGACTCACCTTTGAGCGCCGCTGCCGCACCGGGCTGGATGGTGGCAGCATGACCTGCGCGTACGGCGTTCATCAATACGGCAAGACCATCCACTTCCATGATGATGTTGGGAGCCAATCCCGAACGTTCAAACGCAACCATCAGCGTAGAACGCAAACCGTGTTGCGCACTCGGCATTACCAGTGGAAGTTGCCCCAGATCCGCCAGATGCACGCTGGTTCCTTGTGGTGCGTGGGGCAGGTGCGGTGAGCTGATGACAAATAGTTTTTCGTCGAGCAGCGGTGTCACGCTCCAGCGCTTACCACCTTCGAGTTGAAACAGAATGGCCAGGTCGATCTGGCGAGCATTGAGTTGTGTGGCCAAATGCCCGGACAGCATCTCGACCAGGTGCAATTGGATATCCGGGTAGCGCTCTCGCATCGCGTTGATCAAGGGCAGGGCAAGAACAGTGGCAGTCGTGGGCGCCATTCCGACGGTGACGTACCCACTCATTCGCCCACGGTGAGCGGCCATGATCGCATTTTCGGCTTGCCGCAAACACAGCTGGGCATGGTGCAGGAACGCCATACCGGAGCTGGTAGGTGTGACGCCAGTAGTGGTGCGATTAAGGAGGCGGGTTGACAGCTCACTTTCAAGTTTCGCGATCTGTTGGCTAAGGGCTGATACGCCGACGTCCAGTTCAAGAGCTGCGCGTCCCAAGCTGCCGTGTTCGAGGATTTTTACGAAATATCGCAGTTGTCTTAATTCCAAACGTCGCCGCTCCACGTCAAATTGTTGTTGGAATGCCTATCGATTACCGCGGCGACCACCAAACCGCAAGACAATATAGGAGAGGGCCTGAAAATGATTTTGAGATTCGTTGTTGTCCCTGATCGTCTTATTGGCTTGCTCAGGAGTCCAACTGTGGGCCAGCCAAGCAAGATATCGCTGGCAGTACCATAAGCTAACAAACGGAAGACAGGACGCATCTATAGCCTCAAGCCGGGCAGTGAGTTCGTTATTTTCCGGAAATTGATCCAGCCCCGATGGTCGCCATTGGGCGTAGTAAGATTAGAAACAGTTTCGGAGAATTGTAGACGGTCAGCTTTCGCTTTAGGCAACACAGGTCAATGGACGCAAATCTTAGCGTGACTCTGAAGAGAGATGTCTAAGCTCATGAAAAACCAGTCAGCACAGGTTCGTGAAAAAACCGACACAGAATCGCGGAAATGGACAAGGAGGAAAGTTCCGCTCAGACACATGATTTAACTTATGGGCGATGTGATATGTACACAAGAGCGGCAATTCGCTGATAAATATGAATATATCCAGGTTGCAAGCCACTCTAGTGCTCATCAAACGGCGCTCATAAGAAAAAGGGCCGTTCTGCTAACTTCGCACTATTTTTCAGTGGAAGTGATAGTGCAGTACAACTGCAGAATGACCATTTGCTCGATGTCATTAGCACGCTGCGCTCACCGTCAAAGTACGAACATGCACTCACTTCGCTCAGAGGGCGCAGCATCAGGTGCGTCGACCGGTTGAATTCACAGCCGAAAGCAGACTCTCGGTAGAAGAGTTCGATTGTTGCCGATATCTGGCTATCACACCTGGCTGATAAATCGCAGGTCCACAGGAACACATTCACGATCGACCTTTCAATCGGTTCTGAAGCAGCAACGGCTGCCTGCGCAACCCAGCCTGTCTACACCACTCCAGTGCAGACACACCAAACCAGCGATGAAACGCCCGCGAGAAAGTGCTGACATCCGCATAACCCAACAGCTGTGCCACTTGCGTCAGGCTCATCGACGGGACTTGCAGGTAATTGCGCACCAATTGCTGGCGTGTCTCATCCAGCAATTGCTGAAAGGACGTGTTTTCTAGCTCCAGGCGACGCTGCAAAGTACGAGGGTTGAGCGCCATGCAGTCGGCCACTTTGTCGATCGTCGCACGTCCGCTGGGCAACAGATTGCGCAGCAATTGCCTGACGTAGCCGGGCATCTCGTCTGCCGACAAGCGCTCCATACCGGACAGATGTTGAGCGATGAGTTGATGCAGGGTTTCACTGGCGCAATCCAGCGGTTGCGCCAGCACGCAAGCGTCGAATAGCAGACCGGTGTGCGCTGCAGAGAAGGTCGGGGTGATGCCCAGCGCCTGCCGATAGACGAACTCGTCTGCAAGGGGCGCGTGACGGAGCATTACCGCCTCGGGCTGCCATTGATCCCCGGCCAAGGTCCGCATCAGTTGTATACCGACACCACACGCCAGTTCTTCTGCTTGAGGCAATCCGCCAATCGCCACCTCATCGGTCCGGTAACCAAGCAACGCGGCGCCGTCGACAACCTCCAGGTCGATGTGCGCCGCGCCGTTGTAGAACGCGAAATTGGCGCGCAGCTCAAGCAAGGCATCACCGATGGTTCGGGTGTTGTAAATCAGGAAAAAAATATCACCGAAGACGTCGATCCCTTGATAGAGCCCAAATTCCAGGCCGAACAACGGGTTATTCGAACGTTGTTGGCACAGCTCCAGCAAGCCGCAATAGTGCTGGAAGGACAGGATATCTTCCGGGCGCTGCAGCGAAGCCACAGGTAGAGAAGCTCTACGCAGCATCTGGCTCGGGTCCAGGCCCTGACGGCGGGCGAATTGATCGAATCCCGTCAGGCTGAGTGCACGAATGAACGGATTGGAAACCATGTCATTTACCGATGAGTTTGCTGCATGCGCTGCTGCCACTTTTGCGGGCTGATGCCATTCCAGCGAGTGAAAGCACGGGAGAATGCGCTCAGGTCGGCGTAACCCAACAGACTAGCCAACTGCGTCAGGCTGATCGACGAGTCGCAGATGTAACGAGCAGCCATTGCCTGTCGCGTGTTGTCCAGCAGTTCCTGAAATCCCGTACCTTGCGCCAGAAGATAGCGTTGCAAGGTGCGCGGGCTGATCATCATGTGCTCGGCAATCTCGCGAAGCGTGACCGGACCAATGGCAAGCCTGTTGCGCAGCAGTTTCTGCACATAAGACGGCAGTTCTTGCAACGTCACGCGCGCCAGCTCATCGATGTGTTGCTGGGCCAATTGCTGACACCTGACATCCGTCGAACCCAGAGGTATCGCCAGCAATGACTCATCAAACACCCAGGCATTGACGGGGCTGTCAAAGCGCGGGGGTACACCCAGCAGCGCGCGATAGGCACTGCGGTTTGCCGGGGCATAATGGCGCAACATCAGACCTCGCGGCCTCCAGGCGTGCCCCAACAGTTCGCGGAGCAAACAAGCGGCAATTCCCATCGCCAACTCCACCGTCTGACGCACCGAGACCAACGTTCCATCAGTGACTTCATACAAAAGCAGGGCACTGTCGGCCTGGCGTTCAAGGCGAACTAGCGCTCCGTCGCTATGAACATGGAAATAGCGTGTCAGTAGAGTCAGCGCTTCCCCCACGTTGCCGGCACTGCGCATGGCGTACAGCAAGGTGCCCAGACCTTGAGTACCCTGGCGTAAGCCGAACTGTAAGCCGAACAGGGGATTGTTCGAACGCACGGCACACAACTCGACCAAGGTGTTGAACTGAGCGCCGGAAAGTTGCACATCCAGCGGGTCTACGGGCAGATCGACCTCAGCCAGCGCCGAATCCGGATCGATGCCCTGACTGACAGCGAACTCCTTGAACCCCAGCAGAGCAGTGCCACGGACAGTGGACATCATCTCGATCCCCCGAATGAAGCACAGCCTGCGGCCAAGGGAGCACTGGCACGATTTGCAAAATCGCTGGCGCGATCTGCAAAGCTTTCACCCTTGTCCTGAGACCAGACTCGAACCACCAATAACAAAAGACCTGCGTTCGGCCCAAGGCTGGACGATGGAGGTATTCGATGCATCGGTTCCTGTTCGCTTTCCTGGTGGTTGCGCTGATTTCGGGTGCGCTTTATTTTCAGCCTCGGCCCGCTAATCACACTGTTGTTCATCATTCCAATCACCCACCGGTTGCCAGCATCAGCGATGCCTTCACGCATTTCTGAGGACTAAAGCGTTCTTTCCTGCACAGATGAGCGCTCGCGGAACTCGCCGCCAGACAGCGCTCCATGCAGGAACATCTGCTCAAGCGTTCGTGCCGAATCGGCGTTGGCTGCACGCCCGCGCTGTTCGGCATCCACCAGGCCGTAGACCAGCGTGATGAACAGCTCGGTAAAAATCGCCGCGGTGATGTCGATGCGAAACAGCCCTTTTTGCTGACCTTTCAGGAAGAACCCATCCAGCGCCTCCAGGTAAAACTGCCAGCGTGTGTCACCCCGTTCGAAGTCGAGGAAGTCAGGGCGGTATTGCGCCATCAGAAAGGCCAGCAGTTCGCGGTGGGCCAGGTGCTCCCGGATCAATCGACGTAGCGCGTCCAGCGGTTCCCGGTGCTGTAAACCAGCGCTGCGGATAATCAGATTGAGCGTACCTTCGGCGTATTCCTCCAGTCGCTGCCCCAGATTTTCCCGTGTTCCGCAGAAGCGGTGCAGGGTCGCCTTGCTTACGCCTGCCAATTGCGCCAACTCCTTCATCGTCGCCCGCGGCCGGTTGACGACCGCCACGGTCAGCGTCTTGAGCAGATGTTCTTCATGGGAAATCGGGGTCATCACCAAGCCTCAAGCGATGTTCATACAAGGTTCTCATATTTCTCATATGAGACAATATTGACTCATTAGGATTTTGAAAGTAGCATTCGCACCAAATTCAATCAAGCTTTGGGTGAGTTATGGGCAATTTGCGTGCAGTAGGGATGGCGGGCTCGCTGGCAGCAGCCATTGCGCTGGCCGGATGTGGGCCGGCGAATGATCAAGCGGGTGTGGCCGAAGTGGCGCGCCCGGTAGAAGTGGTGGCGGTGAAGACTGAGCCTCTGGCGCTGACTTCGGAACTCCCGGGTAGGGTGGAACCGATGCGGGTCGCCGAAGTGCGTGCACGGGTGCCCGGCATCGTGATGCAAAAGCGTTTTGAAGAGGGCGCTGACGTCAAAGCCGGAGACCTGCTGTTCCAGATCGACCCGGCACCGCTCAAAGCGGCTTTATCGCGCGCCGAGGGTGAGTTGGCTCGCACCCAGTCCGTTGTGCTTGAGGCACAGGCGCGGGTCAAACGCTATGAACCGCTGGTGAAGATCGAGGCGGTCAGCCAACAGGATTTTGACAGTGCCATGGCCGACCTGCGAAGCGCTCAGGCGGCAACCCGTTCGGCCCAGGCCGATCTGCAAAGCGCCCGGTTGAACCTCGGTTATGCCTCGGTAACTGCACCGATTTCCGGCCGAGTCGGCCGCGCGCTGGTAACCGAAGGGGCTTTGGTTGGCCAGGGTGATGCGACGTTGATGGCGCGGATTCAGCAACTTGATCCGGTCTATGTCGATTTCACCCAGTCTGCTGCCGATGCGCTGCGTCTGCGCGAATCGCTCAAGGGCGGAAAACTCTCCGCCGACGACAACAAAGCGCTGTCGATTCGGGTCGAGGGCACACCTTACGAGCGCCAGGGCGCGCTGATGTTTACCGACGTTGCGGTAGATCGCGGCACCGGCCAAGTGTCGTTGCGCGGCAAGTTCGCCAATACCGACGGCGTCTTATTGCCGGGAATGTTCGTGCGCGTGCGCACGCCACAAGGTACTGACAACCAGGCCATTCTCGTGCCGCAACGATCGGTGCAACGCGGCAGCGATGGCGGCGCCCAGGTGATGGTGGTCGGCGCAGACAACCGGGTCGAGTCACGCAATGTGGTCACCGGTGCCATGCAGGGTTCTCGCTGGCAGATCAGTGAGGGATTGAAAGCGGGCGATCAACTGATTGTCGGCGGCCTTGCCGGTCTGCAACCGGGTGCCAAGGTCGCGCCTGGCCAATCCCACGCCCAGGCTCAGTCGCCTGAGTCGAAACAGTAAGGGCGCAGTCGCCGCGAGGATTTTCCGATGTCTCAGTTTTTCATCAAGCGCCCGAACTTTGCCTGGGTGATGGCGTTGTTCATCTCTCTGGCCGGTCTGCTGGTCATCCCGATGCTGCCGGTGGCGCAGTATCCCAACGTTGCCCCGCCGCAAATCAAGGTGACGGCGACCTATCCCGGTGCCTCTGCGAAAGTGCTGGTGGACTCGGTCACCAGCGTGATCGAGGAGTCGCTCAATGGTGCCAAGAACCTGCTGTATTTCGAGTCGACCAACAACTCCAACGGCATCGCCGAGATTGCTGTTACGTTCCAGCCCGGCACTGATCCGCAGCTCGCCCAGGTTGACGTGCAAAACCGCCTGAAAAAGGCCGAAGCACGCATGCCCCAAGCCGTGCTCACCCAAGGGCTGGAGGTGGAACAGACCAGCGCCGGTTTCCTGCTGATCTATGCGCTCAACTACAAGGAAGGCACCCAGCACAGCGATACGACCGCTCTGGGTGACTATGCCGCGCGCAACATCAACAACGAACTGCGCCGGGTACCCGGCGTCGGCAAGCTGCAATTCTTCTCTTCTGAAGCTGCCATGCGCATCTGGATCGACCCGCAGAAACTGGTGGGTTACGGGCTGTCTATTGATGACGTGAGTACAGCCATCCGCGGGCAAAACGTGCAGGTGCCGGCCGGCAGCTTCGGCAGTACGCCGACCAGCAGCCAGCAGGAACTGACTGCCACGCTGGCGGTGAAAGGTACTCTGGATAATCCGGAAGAATTCGCACGCATCGTTCTGCGCGCCAACGAGGACGGCTCGACGGTCAAACTGGCGGATGTCGCTCGCGTGGAAGTCGGCCAGGAGAGTTACAACTTCAACTCGCGTCTGAACGGCAGACCGGCGGTGGCGGCGGCGATCCAGTTGTCCCCCGGCGCCAACGCGATCCAGACCGCGACGGCAGTCAAGGAACGCCTGGCCGAACTGTCGGCCTACTTCCCGGACGACGTGGAATATTCCGTACCCTATGACACTTCGCGTTTCGTCGATGTCGCTATCGAGAAGGTGATCCATACCTTGATCGAGGCGATGGTGCTGGTATTCCTCGTGATGTTCCTGTTCTTGCAGAACATCCGCTACACGTTGATCCCGTCGATTGTGGTGCCGGTGTGTCTGCTGGGCACACTGCTGATGATGTACCTGCTGGGCTTCTCGGTGAACATGATGACCATGTTCGGCATGGTGCTCGCGATCGGCATTCTGGTGGACGACGCCATCGTAGTAGTGGAGAACGTTGAACGGATCATGGCCGAGGAGGGGCTGTCTCCGGTCGACGCCACAGTCAAAGCGATGGGGCAAGTATCGGGAGCGATCATCGGCATCACCTTGGTGCTGTCGGCGGTGTTCATGCCACTGGCGTTCATGTCCGGCTCGGTGGGTGTGATCTACCAACAGTTCTCGGTGTCGCTGGCGGTATCGATTCTGTTCTCGGGCTTCCTGGCGCTGACGTTCACTCCGGCGCTGTGTGCCACGCTGCTCAAGCCGATTCCTCAGGGACACCATGAGAAACGCGGTTTCTTCGGCGCCTTCAACCGTGGCTTTGCCCGGCTCACCGAGCGTTACTCGATCCTGAACAACGGGCTGGTGTCGCGTGCCGGCCGGATGATGTTGGTGTACGTGGGCATTATCGCGATGCTCGGTTACTTCTATCTGCGCTTGCCGGAGTCGTTTGTGCCCGTGGAGGACCAAGGCTACATGATCGTCGACGTCCAGTTGCCGCCGGGCGCGACCCGTACTCGTACCGAAGCCACCGGTGAACAACTGGAGCGGTATCTCGCCTCCCGTGAGGCGGTCAAGTCGACTTTTCTGGTATCAGGCTTCAGCTTTTCCGGGATGGGCGACAACGCGGCGCTGGCATTCCCGGTGTTCAAGGATTGGTCGCTGCGTGGCGAAGATCAATCGGCCATGGCGGAAGTCATGGCGCTGAACGAGCAATTTGCCGTGACCAACGACGGCGCAGTGATGGCGGTGCCTCCGCCACCGATTGATGGCCTGGGGAACTCCGGTGGTTTTGCGCTTCGCCTGCAGGATCGCGCCGGCCTGGGCCGCGAAGCATTGATCGCAGCCCGCGACCAGTTGCTCGGGCAGGCCAATGGCAACCCGAAAATCCTCTACGCAATGATGGAAGGCCTGGCCGAGTCGCCGCAATTGCGGGTGGTGATCGACCGTGACAAGGCCCGCACCCTGGGTGTGAGTTTCGAGTCGATCAGCAGTGCATTATCAGCCGCATTCGGTTCGGAGGTGATCAACGACTTCACCAACGCCGGCCGTCAGCAGCGTGTGGTGGTGCAGGCTGAGCAGGGCGACCGGATGACCCCGGAAAGCGTACTCAAACTGTACGTGCATAACAGTGCGGGCGATCTGGTGCCGCTCAGCGCCTTCGTCACCACCCACTGGGAGGAAGGGCCGGTGCAAGTGGTGCGCTATAACGGCTATCCGACGATCCGTATCGTTGGTGATGCGGCACCCGGTTTCAGTACTGGTCAGGCGATGGCAGAAATGGAGCGAATCGCCGCGCAGTTGCCGGCGGGTTTTAGCTACGAATGGACCGGTCTGTCCTATCAGGAAAAGGTCTCCAGTGGCCAGGCGACGCAACTGTTCGCGCTCGCCATCCTCGTGGTGTTCCTGTTGCTGGTGGCGCTCTACGAGAGCTGGGCGATTCCGTTGACGGTGATGCTGATTGTTCCAATCGGCGCGATTGGTGCGGTACTTGCGGTCATGGTCGTCGGGCTGCCCAACGACGTGTACTTCAAGGTTGGCCTGATCACCATCATCGGTCTGGCGGCGAAGAACGCGATTCTCATCGTCGAGTTCGCCAAAGAGCTCTGGGAGAAGGGTTACAGCCTACGCGACGCAGCCATTGAGGCCGCACGCCTGCGCTTCCGACCGATTGTCATGACCTCCATGGCTTTCATTCTCGGTGTGGTGCCGCTGGCGTTGGCAACCGGTGCGGGCGCGGCGAGCCAGCGTGCAATTGGTACTGGCGTGATCGGCGGCATGCTCAGCGCGACTTTGCTGGGTGTGCTGTTCGTACCGATCTGTTTTGTCTGGGTGCTGTCGATGCTGCGCAGTAAACCGGCCCCCATTGAACAACCCGCTTTGACTCAGGAGTGACTCATGCGTATTTCAGCTTTTTCTACGCTGGTGATCGCCATGCTGCTGGGCGGTTGTTCGCTGGCGCCCACTTATGAGCGGCCCGTCGCGCCGGTTGCAGACAACTGGACGAGTGAGTCCGCCGAGCGCGGCAGTCCGATCAAACAACTGGTGTGGCAGACGTTTATCGTCGATCCCGACTTGCGCCGCCTGGTGGTGATCGCTCTGGACAACAACCGCTCACTGCGCCAGACGCTTCTGGATATCGAGCAAGCCCGGGCGCAATACCGCATCCAGCGGGCCGACCGGGTACCGGGGTTGAATGCCCGCGCAGCGGGCAATCGCCAGCGCTTGCCGGCGGACCTGGCTAGTGACGGCCGGGCGGGGGTTGCCAGCAGCTATCAGGTCGGTTTGTCGCTGCCCGAATACGAGCTGGACCTGTTTGGCCGGGTGAAGAGCCTCAGTGACTCAGCATTGCAAGAGTACCTGGCCACCGAAGAAGCCGCACGCGCGGCGCAGATCGCACTGATCGCCGAAGTCAGCCAGGCTTATCTGGTTCACGATGGCGCCCAGCGTCGCCTGGATCTGACGCAACAAACCCTGATCAGCCGCGAGTACTCGTTTGTCCTGATCAGCCAGCGCCGCTCGAACGGTACAGCGACCGCGCTGGATTACCAGGAAGCACTGGGACTGGTGGAGCAATCGCGCGCAGAACAGGAAAGTAATCTGCGGCAGAAACAACAGGCTTTTAACGCGCTGGTTCTGTTGCTCGGCACCAAAGATGCGGCGAAGTCGATTCCCGAACGGTTGCAGAAGGAGCCGATGCTGGTTCAAGACATCGCGCCTGACACCACGTCGACGCTGATCGAACGCCGACCGGACATTCTCGCCGCCGAGCATCGTCTGCAGGCACGCAATGCCGACATTGGCGCTGCACGTGCGGCGTTCTTTCCGCGCATCAGTCTGACGGGGAGCTTCGGCACTTCCAGCGCGCAAATGTCCGGCTTGTTCGACGGTGGCTCACGGTCCTGGAGTTTTGTGCCGAACCTGTCGCTGCCGTTGTTTGATGCCGGCCGCAACAGTGCAGGGCTGAGTCTGGCCGAAGCCCGCAAGGACTCGGCCGTGGCGGCGTATGAGGGCGCGATTCAAACGGCGTTTCGCGAGGTCGCCGATGCACTGGCCGCTACCGACACCTTGCGCCGGGAGGAGGCGGCTCGGCGCGCATTGGCGAATACCAGCAGCGAGACACTGAAACTGGCCAAGGCCCGTTATGAAGGTGGCATCGACAGTCACCTGCGTTACCTCGATGCCCAGCGCACCAGCTTCGTCAACGAGACGGCCTTTATCGAGGTCAGCACTCAGCGGCAGATTGCCTTGGTCGATCTGTTCCGTTCGCTGGGCGGGGGATGGTCACCGCAAGCAAGCGTCAGATAAATCCTGGCAAGAGCTCCTTTGGGTTGGCGCATCCAACCTTTTTTTAGCCCCGTAGACCGATAGGTCACGGGGTTTTTTTTGCAGGAGAGCAGGGTGGGGGTTATTGGGGACGTGCTGCACCGGCAGCGCCATGCAGGAACATCTGTTCCAGCACATTGGCCGAGTTGGCACTGGCCGCGCGCCCACGGCGCTCGGCATCGACCATGCCGAAGATCATGGTCAGGAACAGTTCGGTGAAGACCGCTGCGGTGACATCGATGCGGAAGGCACCCAATTGCTGGCCGCGCAGAAAGAATGCATCAAGGGCATCGGCATAAGATTGCCAACGGTCGCCCTCACCATTTACCGGGAAGGTGTCGGGGCGATATTGAAAGAGCAGGAAAACCAGCATTTCACGATGCGCCAAATGCTCATTGATCAAACTACGCAGCGCCTGCACCGGCTCGCCGTGCAACAGGTCGGTCGTGGTGGTGATCTGGTTCAGCACCGTCTCACCGTGGCTTTCCATCATCTGCACCAAGTTGTCACGGGTGCCGCAGAAGCGGTGCAGGGTGGCCTTGCTCACTCCAGCGGCTTCAGCCAGTTCCTTGAGCGTCGCCCGAGGGCGATCAACGATGGCCAGAGCCAACGCCTTGATGAGTCTTTCGTCTTGGGGAGTCAGGGACATCAGGAAGTCTCGGATCAAATTTCAATGGCAAGCATTGTGCCGGAAAAGCTCATTGCTTCAACGAAAACGACAAAACAGGAGGAAAATACTTCATTTGAGACATTATTCGCTCACCGAACTCATGAGCAAAACGTTGGCCTTGTTTCTAACCTGTCACACCTCACAGTCACAGGGATACAGACGCTCTTGAGTGTCATGATCTGCACAATCTATGGCGTGATCTGCCAAGCTTTTGCATCTGCCGGTGCCCAGAATCGAAGCTCCCAATAACAAAAGACGCTGCATTCGGCTTCAGCCGAATGACGGAGGTTTTCGATGCGCCCATTCCTTTTTTCGTGCCTGGCCATGGCGTTTATGTCTCTCGCCGTTTACTCCATCTATTCCTTCTACTCACTGGGTTCATTTGGCGCCTTTGGTTCAGCGGTTTCGGGCCGCGTCGCCAGCTCTCAGTCGAATTATCCAGTTGCCAGCATCGGCGAAGTCTTCAGAAATTTTTGACGACCAGAGGCCAACGAGCGCACTTGCGCTTGCTCTGCGCCGGCAATCAGCCCTTTTTTTGAAGTCCTGTTAACGCAACTTAAGGATCCCCAATGTGCGACCTGATCCACTACCGTCTCGAAGACGGTTTGGCCCTGATCGGCCTGGACTGTCCGCCGGTCAACGCACTCGGCCAATCTCTGCGCGCCGCCATCATTGACGCCTGCGAACGCGCTGCTGCTGACATCAGCGTGCAGGCCATTATTCTCTATGGTGAGCACGGCCTGTTTAGCGTCGGCGCCGATATTATGGAATTCGGCACCGATGCCTGTTTTGCTGAGCCGGACCTGCCTAGCACGCTGGTACGCCTGACCGAGATCCACAAACCACTGATTGCTGCGATTGGTACGCTGGCGCTGGGTGGCGCCCTGGAGCTGGCCCTAGCCTGTGGATACCGGATGGGTGAGCCGGGCACTCGAGTTGGTTTGTCGGAAATAAACCTGGGCCTGTTACCCGGCGCTGGCGGGACCCAGCGCCTGCCAAGGCTTATCGGCGCTGAATCGGCACTGAATCTGATTCTTTCGGGTGAACAGATAGACGCCGAACGCGCTCGCATGTTGGGAATCCTCGACCGCATTGCCACCAGTGCCGAGCAGTTGCTGGATGAGGCGCGCGCTTATGCCAGGGAGCTTATCGACTGCTACGCCCCAGCGCGGCCGGCAGAGGCCTGGCCGAAGCCGGCTGAGGACTTGCCGGACGATTTCCTCGCTCGCTATCGTGCCGAACATGAACCTCGCTGGAATAGCCGTCTGGCCCCGCGCCTGGTGCTCTCTGCGCTGGAAGCCGCCTGCCTGCTGCCACTGGAGGAGGGGCTGGCCCGAGAGTTGACACTATTCAAGCAGGCCGAAGCTTCCCGTCAGTCGAAAGCGCTTCGCCATGTGTTCTTCGCTGAGCGCGAGGCCGGACGCATTCCTGGCATCGAGGCCGACATTACGCTGCGTAAGATCGACAAGGTTGCGATAGTCGGAGCCGGTACCATGGGTGGTGGCATTGCCATGAACTTCGCCAACGCTGGTATCCCTGTAGCCTTGCTTGAACTCAAGGGTGATGCGCTGGATCACGGCCTGATGCAGATCCGCAAGAACTACGAGATCAGCGTCAGGCGTGGAAAGATGACCGCCGAACAACTGGAACAACGGATGGATCTGCTGTTTGGCACCCTTGACTACGAGGACCTGACTGACGCCGACCTGGTGATCGAGGCGGTGTTCGAAAAGATGGAGGTCAAGCAGCAGGTGTTCCGCAACCTCGAAAGGGTTTGCAAACCGGGCGCCATCCTCGCTACCAATACTTCGTCACTCGATGTCGATGCCATTGCGGCAACCGTCTCCCGCCCGCAGGATGTGATTGGCCTGCATTTCTTCAGTCCGGCCAATGTCATGCGCCTGCTAGAAGTAGTCCGCGGCAAGGCCACCGCGCCAGACGTGTTGGCTACCACCATGAGGATTGCCAAGCGTATCGGCAAACTGCCGGTGATCTCCGGTGTCTGCTTTGGTTTCATCGGCAATCGCATGCTCGAACCTTATGCCCGAGAAGCCCATCGTCTGCTGCTGGAGGGCGCCACACCGGCGCAGGTGGACGGAGTGCTCACCGCGCTAGACCTGAACATGGGAATCTTCAGCATGCTGGACCTTGCCGGCATCGACGTGAGTTTCCTGATACGTGACTCGAATCGCGCGGCCATTGCCCATGATGAAAGCTATTGCCGCCTCGCAGAGGAGCTCTATGCCCTGGGGCGATACGGCCAGAAGACCGGGCGAGGTTTCTACCTCTATGAAGGGCGCAACCGTAAGGACGACCACGAGGTCGTCGTGCTGGCGGAATGCCTTGCCGACGAGCTGGATGTTCCCCGACGGCCCATTGACGATCAGGAAATCCATGACCGCTGCCTGTTCATGTTGATCAACGAAGGTATCCAGTTGCTGGACGAAGGTATCGCCCTGCGCGCCAGCGACATCGATCTGGTCTGGATCAACGGCTACGGCTTTCCCGCCCATCTTGGCGGTCCGATGCACTACGCCGAACAGCTAGGACTGGGCAAGGTGCTTTCCGGCATCCGGCACTATCGCCACGTGCTCGGTGAATACGGCGAGATGTGGTTCCGGCCGGCGGATCTGCTGGAACGTCTGGTCGCTGCTGGCAGAACCCGCATCGAACTAATCTGAAAAATTCCTCTTTCTCCGGGGAAAGGCCAGTCATGAGGGTGACCACGCATCAACCTCATCCTGGCCCGACCCCGGAGGAAGAGGGCCTACCTGCCTGTAAAACACGCTATGCATTGTCAGCGGAAGACGTGCCGCCATTCTTTTCGAGGTGTATTGATGAGTCACGATTTCGCCCAGAATTTTTCCCTTGCCGACCGAACAGTGCTGATCACCGGCGCCTCCAGCGGCATCGGTGCACACCTGGCGCGGGTTGCCGCTCGTGCCGGTGCTCGCGTGGTACTGGCTGCGCGGCGTGTCGAGCGGCTTAGGCAAGTGGCCAAGGACATCGAGTGGGAAAGTGGCCAGGCACTGTCGGTCGCCCTCGACGTCACCGATCGTGCCAGCGTCGAGGCGGCCTTCGACGCCGCCGAGGCGCATTTTGGCGTGGTCGACGTGGTACTCAACAACGCCGGGATCGGTAGCGGCCAGCGTCCGCTGGAGATCAGCGAAGAGGAGTGGCGCGCCATGCTGTCGACCAACCTGGACGGTGTCTGGCGCGTTGCCCAGGTCGCCGCGCAACGGTTGGTCAAGGCCGGGCGTGGCGGCAGCGTCGTCAACATCGCTTCGATACTCGGAGTACGCGTCAGCACCGGTTACAGCCACTACTGCGCCGCCAAGGCCGGTGTGGTGCAACTGACCAAGTCGCTGGCGCTGGAACTCGCGCGCTACAGGATCCGTGTCAACGCCATAGCCCCGGGCTACTTCAAGACAGAGATGAATGATGCCTTTTTCGAGGGCGACAAGGGCAACAGCTACATTCGCGAGCAGGTTCCCATGCGTCGATTAGGCGAGCTGTACGAGCTGGAGGGGCCGTTTCTGCTGCTTGCTAGCGATGCCGGTGCGTTCATGACCGGTAGCGTCCTGGCGGTGGATGGAGGACACCTGGTCAGCAGCATGTAAAGATCGTGCCTGGCCAGGACTCAGTGACTGGCCACCAACAGGGCCAGCGCAGTGCAGGCCGTCTCGGTTTCTGCCTTAAGGCGTTCCAGGTCGCCATGGGCGAACCATGCGATGGTCAGACCGTCGACCAAGTGGATGAGCAAGCGACTGGAAGCCTTCAGCACGGGGGCTTCGAGCTCCGCACCGATGGCGCGCTCCAAGGCTTGCTCAGTCGCCTCTATGGCAACTGCGTATATCTTGCTCGCCATCCCGGGGTCGTTACGCATGGCCCAGAAGAAAAGCTCGGTTTGCGCCTTGGCTTCCTCAGGATTTTCGGTAAACCACGTAATCAGTTGACGAAGCACTTCAGCGGCCGTTTCAGCAGCTGTAGTCCCCGCAGGCACGTGCGCCAAGGCTTGATGGGGCAGGTTGAAAAGAGACTCGTAGACCGCGTAGAAGAGGTCGTTTTTGGTATGGAACACGTAATGCAACGAGGCCAACGGGCAGCCGGCAGCCGACGCGATGCGCCGGGTGGTTGCATTGGCGACTCCGTGTTCGGCAATGACCTTGACCGTCGCTTCGACGAAATCCTGCCTGCGTAATTCAGCGCCCATTCTGGCCATAGATCAGCAATCTCCAATATTTCTGACGCCCCGTCTCTGCTGTGGGCGGTGTCAACGCTAGCGGATGCTACAGCAACGCTACAGAGAGCGTCAGAGGCTCTCGTACGTCCTGAGACCGTTGCACCTTAATGGTAACGCCTGTTTCGTTAATTCCCGGTTTGGTGCGTTCCGACGAAACACTTGGATACGTTTTGGCGGGAGCATCTCGCGCCCAACCCTCCCGATATCATCTCAATTGATTGATAAGAAACGACTATTTCCAACACCTCGAATCTTGGCACTCGCCTTGCTTTGGTCGAATGACTTGGTCATTTGATCAAGTCAGTTGATTAGGTTAGCGCAGGCACCGTGTTACCGCTTTCAAAACGGGCACGTTGCCGATCAAGGCCCACGAGGATCCTCCAATGAACAAAGTGATTGAGCGCCCAGACACCGATGTTTCTACGGGTGTCGGGATCAGACATCTGATCGCGGCCATCGCCGCATCGGCTTTTATCTGTACTGGGCAGGCGGCAGAAAAGGATCCTGCGTTGCTCGGAACCCAATTGACCCCACTGGGAGGCGAGGTCGCGGCGAGCGCCGATGGTGTCATTCCGGCCTGGACACCACCAGGCCCACAGGGTGCCGGCTGGAGTCATGGCCAAGTGCGCGGGCAGCAATGGAAGTTCAAGGACGACAAACCGCTGTTCAGAATCGATTCGGGCAACGTCGCGAAATACGCCAGCAAGCTTTCACCTGGCCAGGTGGAAATGTTCAAAAAGATTCCGGGTTACCGGATGGATGTGTACCCGACGCGTCGCAGTTGTGGCGTACCCGATTTCGTTGCAGAAAACACCAAAAAGAACGTCGGTTTCGCCAAGCTCGACGGCGACGGCCTGGCGCTGCAGGAAGCCTACGTGCCCGGCATTCCGTTTCCGTTTCCGACCTCGGGTGCCGAGGTCATGTGGAACATGAAAATGCGCTACCGCGGCGTCGGCTTCGATATGTCGAAAACCGTCTCCGGGATTTCGCCACGCAAGGGCAGTGAAGACTGGCTACGAACCTCCACCGACTGGTTCATGTACACGCCATGGGGAGTGAAGGGCAGCGCGCTGTTTTCCTCATTCGATCGCCTCGAAGTCGCGACCTACTTCAGCTACTCCGACCCCGCAGCCCTTGCCGGGCAGGCCGGGGTGGTGACTACCAAGGCTGGCGAGCAAGCCACCACGTTCTATTACTTCCCGGGCCAGCGCCGGGTACGTCGTATGCCGGCGTACTCCTACGACGCACCGCAAATCGGTCTGGACAATCAATACACCATCGATGAGTCCAACGTGTTCTTCGGCCCGATGGATCGCTTCGACTGGAAGCTGGTCGGCAAGCAGGAAATGCTCGTGCCCTACAACTCGTTCGGCGCCTACGACAACTCGGCGAAGATCGATGATGTGGCCAAGCGCGACTTCATCGCCCCCGAGTCGCGCCGCTATGAAATGCACCGTGTCTGGGTGGTCGAGGCCACCGTCCGCCAAGGCATGCGCCATCAGGCGCCGAAGCGCCTGTTCTACATCGACGAGGACAGTTGGAACGCGCTGATGGCGGTGGACTACGACAAACAAGGGCAAATCTGGAAAGTCCGCGAGGGTTACACGATCCCGGTATACGAGACCGGCACCTGCGACATGGAAGCCCAGGCGCAATACAACCTCGTTGATGGTCGCTACCTGTACGACATGACCTCCATTGGAACCGGCAAGAACGACCATCGCTGGCTGACCGATAGCGCCAACAACCCTCGTCTGAAACGCGACTTCTACACCTCAGACAATCTGCGTGCCACCAGCGAACGCTAACTGCGGCTTCCGGGAACAGACATGAAAAAAATAATCAGTAAAACCTCTGGTCTTGTCATCGCGTGTGCAACTCCTTTTGCAATGGCGTTCACCTTTGAAGCCGACAACGTCCACGGATCGTTCGATTCCACCATCGCCGTGGGCATGGGGCTGCGCACCGAATCGCGGGACTGCAACCTGATCACCAGTGGCGCCAGTGGGCACAACCCACCCAACGGGTGCCTCTCGCCCAGTGCCGGCATCGGTGATCAGGGCGACTTGAATTACGACAAGGGTGATCTGTTCACCAACTACATAAAGGGTACGCATGAGCTGATTCTGAAGTTCCCCGAGGACTACACCTTCATGGCGCGTGGCAGCTGGATCCGTGACTTCGCCGCGACCGACACCAGCGGCGCGTTATCAGCCAATACACCTGCGGGAGTGGGGAGCGATGGCCTCACCAGCAGCGCTCGGGACGATCTCGAATTCAAGGCGCGTCTGCTGGATCTGTGGGTCAGCAAGAGCTTCGATGTCGGTGATCAGCGCGTTCGGGCTCGCCTGGGTAACCAGGTGATTAACTGGGGTGAGAGTCTGTTCGTGGTGGGTGGCATCAACAACACCAACGCTTACGACTACCAGGCCCTCGCACGTCCTGGTGTGCAACTCAAGGAAGCCGTGTTGCCCGCCCCGATGCTCAGTCTCGCTTCGGGTCTGGGATCCGGCGTGAACGTTGAAGCCTACTGGCAGTTTGGATGGAACAAGAGCGAATTACCGCCTGTGGGCAGTTACTGGTCAACTACCAACTCGCTAGGCAAAGGCATGAAGGCCTATGGGGCCGACGAAAAGGATGCACGCGATAGCGGCCAATGGGGTGTCTCGCTGCGTTGGCAACCGGATGGCACCGATCTCAATCTCGGCCTTTACGTGATGCGCTATCACGAAAAGCTGCCGTCCCTGACTCTGCAGGTGCTGGACCCGGACACCTTCGCTTTGGCGCAAAAGTGGGTATATCCGGAAGACCGTATGCTCTACGGCATCAGCGCCAATATGCCGATGGGGGACTGGGCTGTTGGCACGGAGTTGTCCTACCGTCCCAAGGATGCTGTGCCACTCAACCCGGTTATCGATGCCTGTGCCAGTAATGGCGGAAAATGCTGGAAGGACGAGAAAAAATTCCAGTGGCACCTGACTGGCATATACAGCGTCACACCCTCCAACTCCCCGACACTGCTCGACTTCACAGGTGCCAGTACGGGCACTCTACTGTCCGAGTTGGTGGTCGTGAAATATCCCGGCCTGCATGACAACGTCAACGGTGAATTGATCTCCGCTGGTTTGAACAACTGGCAACTGGATCCGGCGACGCCGCCGACGGCCAAGGGCGATAAAACCTCATCGGGCATTAATGTCGATTTCAGTCTCACCTATGACGGGACATTGATTCCTGGTTGGCAGGTCACGCCAGGCATCTTCTATTCGCGATCACTGGGCGGGCGGACACCAAATCTGGCTGCAACCTTTACCGAGGATGCCAGCAGCATGAACCTGTATCTGAATTTCGTGCGTAACCCTGCGAGTTGGCAGGTTTCCGCCAACTACGCGAAGTTCATGGGCGGCAAGACTCCCTACGACCAATTGCTGCGCGATCGCGACTACGTCGGTCTTGTGGTTTCCCGAACCCTGTGAGGCGCGCCGTGAACAGTTCCTTGAAAATGACGGAAACCAAGGTGCGCGGGACGTTGCCGCGCATCGAGCAGTGGCTTTTTACTCACCGCCTGCTGACGCTGTTGAGCCTGGCCGTTTTCACCTTGGGCATGGCCTGGTTTGCGGTGCAGCTGCGCATGGAGGCAGGGTTCGAAAAGCAGCTGCCGATCGGCCACGAGTACATCAAAACCTTCGAGACTTATCGCAATGACCTTCTCGGTGCGAACCGCCTGACGGTTGTGGTCAAGGCTCGCAAGGGCACGATCTGGAATAGGGCAGGGCTCAAGCGTCTTTACGATGTGACCCAGGCATTGATTTTCCTGCCCAACGTCTCGCGCAGCAGCGTGCGTTCGTTATGGACGCCCAATGCATTTGTCAACGAAATCACCGAGGAGGGCTTTCGCGCTGACCCACTTGTGCCGGGCACGGTGACGCCCGAGAGTCTCGATGATGCCAGCATTGCCATGATTGCCGACTCGACGGCTCAGGGGGGCTTCATCGGTACTCTGGTCGCACGTGATCAGAGCAGTGCAATGATCACCGTGGATCTCAACGAATTCGATGCCAGCGGCGAGCGCCTCGATTATGTGGCGTACAACCGGGTGCTGGAGGAGAAGATTCGTGGCCAGTTTGAAGACAGTGACTTCGAAATCCAGATCATCGGCTTCGCCAAACAGATCGGTGATATTGCCGAAGGCGCTTCGGCGGTTCTGGAGTTCTGCCTGCTGGCGTTGCTGCTGACGGCTGCTGCGGTGTACTGGTACTGCCATTCAGTGCGTTTCACTTTGCTGGCGGTGGGCTGTTCGCTGGTGTCGTTGATCTGGCAGTTCGGTGCCCTGCGCTTGCTCGGCTACGGGCTTGATCCGCTCGCGGTGCTGGTGCCTTTTCTGGTGTTTGCCATCGGTGTGTCCCATGGCGTCCAGCAGATCAATTTCATCATTCGCGAGATCGCTTGCGGCAAATCTGTCGAGGGTGCAGCACGGGCCAGCTTCAGCGGCTTGCTGATCCCCGGCACTCTCGCCCTGGTGACCGCCTTCGTGTCGTTCGTGACCCTGTTGCTGATCCCGATACCGATGGTGCGCGAACTGGCCATCACCGCTTCACTAGGGGTGGCTTTCAAGATCATGACGAATCTGGTGATGCTGCCGGTGGTGGCGTCGATGTTGCGGGTGGACGCCGGTTACGCCGCTGCCGAGGAAATCTCCCGTCAGCGCCGTGCCCGTTGGTTGCACGGCTTTGCCCGACTGACCGAATGGCACAACGTGCGCTGGGTGCTGGGCATGGCCGTGCTGATCTTTGTCACTGCGGCCTGGCAAAGCCATGACCGAGTTGTCGGCTCCTTGCAAGCCGGTGCACCGGAGTTGCGCGAGGACGCACGCTTTAATCGCGATGCGGTCTCCATCGCCAGCAACTATGACATCGGCTTGGATTGGCTCAGCGTGGTCTTTGAGGTCACTCCTGAGGCCGCCTCCAACGCCTGTGAAGACGTCGCGCTCGGCCAATACCAGGACCGTTTCGTCTGGGCGATGCAAGGCGTTCCCGGAGTGGTTTCGGTCACCTCGTTTTCCAACAGCATGCGTCAGTTCAACGAGGGCTATAACGAGGGCAACCCGAAAATGAACGCGGTGCCCATCGACCCGACCAACTACTCATCGATGGCCGCCGAGGTGGCCCGCGTGCCTGGAATGATGCGCCCCGATTGCAGCATGACGGCCGTGCATCTATTTCTGGCGGATCACAAGGCAGCAACCATCCATAGGGTAATCGCCGCTGCCAAGGCGTTCCGGGCCGAGTTCACCCAACCCGGCGTGAGCGTGCGCCTGGCTTCCGGCAACGCCGGGGTGATCGCCGCGATCAACGAGGAGGTGGAAAGGAGCGAGCTGCCGATGATCCTCTACGTCTACGGAGCCATCGCTCTACTGGTGTTTGTCGTCTACCGCGACTGGCGCGCGGTCCTGGTGTGCTGCCTGCCCCTGACCCTGGGTACCTTCATCGGCTACTGGTTCATGAAGGAGCTGCAGATCGGCCTGACCATCGCGACCTTGCCGGTGATGGTATTGGCCGTCGGCATCGGAGTGGATTACGCCTTCTACATCTACAACCGCCTGCAACTGCACCAAGCCCATGGACAACCGATCACCAAGGCGGTCGAGCATGCGCTGCTGGAAGTAGGGGTGGCGACCATCTTCACTGCGATCACGCTGGCGGTGGGAGTGGCAACCTGGGCTTTTTCCGATCTCAAGTTCCAAGCCGACATGGGCAAGCTGCTGGCCTTCATGTTCCTGGTCAACATGGTCATGGCCATGACCGTGCTGCCGGCCTTCGCCGTCTGGCTCGAGCGGGTATTTCCGCGCCGGCGCCCCGTGCGTCTGATCGGCGCGCTGGTGCATTGAGGAGAACATGATGCGAAACCCTATTCCCCTTATCTCAATCCTGCTCGCAGCGACTCTGTCACCGACTTTGCTACAGGCATCACCGTTGCAAGCAGTACCGGCAACGCATGCAAGCAATGCTGCAGCCGCCATCTTGTTGAGTGCCACTTGGGCCAAGGAGCGAGTCGTCGCAGTCGGCGATCACGGCATGGTGTTGCTGTCGGATGACCACGGGCAACACTTTCATCAGGCGACTTCCGTGCCGCTGTCTACGCCCCTGACGGGAGTTTCCTTCGTCGACGCCAGGCAAGGCTGGGCGGTCGGCCACTGGGGCGCGATTCTGGTCAGCAACGACGGCGGCGATGTCTGGCAAGTTCAGCGGCTGTCCAGCGCAGAAGATCGGCCGTTGTTTGCCGTGCATTTCTTCAACGCCATGCAAGGTGTTGCAGTGGGGCTGTGGTCATTGGTGCTGACCACTGACGATGGTGGCCAGACCTGGATTGAGCAGAAACTCGACGCGCCACCCGGATCGAGTCGTGCCGACCTGAATCTGATGGGACTGTTTGCCGATGCAAAAGGGCGCTTGTATGCCACCGCAGAGCGCGGCCAATTGTTGCGCTCCGACGATCAGGGCAAGCACTGGCGCTACCTCGATACCGGCTACAGCGGCACGTTGTGGACGGGGGCTGTCCTGAGCGACGGCTCGCTGCTGGTAGGCGGACAACGCGGCACATTGCTGCATGGTTCCGCAGACGGCTCGAGCTGGCAGCGCGTGCCGCTGCAAAGCAAAAGTTCAGTCACAGCCATCGATGTCTCCGGGCGAGAAGTCATCGCGGTGGGACTCGACGGTTTGATTGTGCGCAGTGACGACGGTGGACAGAGTTTTCACGAGCAACCCAGCGGCGACGGTGTTTCGCTCACGGCGTCGCTGCTGAACAGTGACGGCTCACCGATTCTGTTTTCACGACGAGGCGTCGTCCCTCAGCGCTGATGCCGCTGCGATGTCGGGAGGCCAGCGCGATGCCCGTTTCCCGACATTTGGCTTGGTCATTTTCTAAAACTTCCTGCTGATTTTCGGCCGGTTCCCCCGTGCCTGAAAGCGTGTCTTCACGCGCAAAATAATAAACATAACAGTTGTTGCGTTAAATAATTTTGCTTGTTAGAGTCGATCGCAAATAACAAGACGCAGAACGTTGCAAAGCGCAACGGCCTGCCATTCTCGATGGAGGTACTCTGATGATCTCGCTCAAATCGACGCTTACCCTGCCAGCTGCCGGCCTGTCCGGCTTCGAAACACCGCTGACAGAAGAGGAGGCTGCGATTCAGGCCTCCGTCCACCGCTTCGCCAAAGAGGTGTTGCGCCCATTGGGTCGCGAGCTGGACCGCATGACACCGGAAGAGGTGATTGCCCCAGGCTCGCCTTACTATTCGATGTTCAGCGAGTTCGCCAAGTTGGGGCTTGATCCGGCGCTGTTGGCACAGTTGCCACCGGATATGGCGGTACGGATCGAATCACTGATCGGCGAAGAACTCGGTTGGGGCGATGCCGGCCTGGCAATTTCCCTTGGCTGTGCTGACTTCCCGCTGCAAATGGCCGTCGCCGCCGGCAATACCGAATTGGCCGAGCTCTGCCAGGGCCGGATCGGTTGCTGGATGGCCACCCAACCCGATCGTGGTAGCGACAACCAGATCTTCGATATGGCGCGTGACTGGCCGGCAGGAAAACCTGGAAATATCGGCAACCTGACCGCCAAAGTGGTTGGCGATGAAATCATCCTCAACGGTCAAAGCTCGGCGTGGGTATCCAACGGAGCCGTCGCGCAGGTCGCGCTGGGTATGATCTGCGCCGATTACGGTGACGGTTTCTACGATGCCAACGGTCGGCCGCATGGTATTGCAGTGATCATTCCGCTGGATCTCAAAGGCGTGTCTAAAGGCAAGCCGCTGGACAAGATCGGTCAGCGTTCCCTGCCACAAGGGGAAATCTACTTCGACAGCGTGCGAGTGCCCCGGCGCTTTGCAATCGCCGAGCGTGATACCTACTACGGCGCCGTCAGCTCTTCCTGGTCGTTTGCCGGCACGCACATGAGTCAGGTGTTCACCGGCGTCGCGCGCGCCGCATTCGAAATGGCGCTGCAGTACTGTCATGAACGCCGTCAGGGCGGTCATCCGTTGATCGACCACCAGATGACCCGCCTGCGCCTGGGCGAAATGCTGCGCCGTGTCGAGGCCGCCCGCGCTGTCGCCCGACGTTCGCTGAGCTTCGCGCGTCTGTCGCCGCAAACCCATCCCTACGCCACAGCTGCCGCCAAGGTCACGGTGACCGAAGAGGCGATGGCCGTTGTGCAAGAAGCCTTCCGCCTGTTCGGTGGCAACGGCACCACCCGCGAATACCCGATCGAGAAGTTGTTGCGCGACACCCAGTCTTCGCTGATCGAGGACGGGGAGAACCGTGTTCTGACTATGCGCCTGGGGCTGCTGGCCCAGCAGCTTTACGCCGAAGGCTGGGCGAACAACTGACCCTGAAAATTCACCCGACATCACTCATCCAATAACAACAATGAGGTACATCCCGATGGCCAAATATCCTGTGGTTGTCTACGGCGCCAGTGGTTACACCGGCATGCTGATCATGGACTGGTTGATCGACCAGCACATCCCGTTCACCGCCGTGGCGCGCAACGCCGGCCGTGCCCAGGAAATGATGGCGCAACGCGTTGTCGGCCTGGAGTCGGCGACCTACGAAATCATTGAGTGCCCCCACGAGGTCGAAGCGTTGACTTCGGTGTTCAAAGGCGCGCGCGTGGTTTGCAACACGGTCGGCCCATTCATCAATTTTGGCCTGAGCGCCGTTGAAGCGGCATTGAAGGCCGGCTGTCATTATCTGGATCCGGCCGGTGAGCAAGCGCACATTCGTGCCTTGCGCGATCAGTTTGGCGAGCTATACCGCCAGGCTGGGCTGCTGCTGTCGCCATCGCTCGCGTACATGTACACCTACGCCGAGATCGCCGCCGAGCTGGCCCTGGAAACTCCGGGCGTCGATTCGCTGGAAACCGCAACCCTGACCCGTGGGCCACGTACCGGTGCCGCCGGTGTGACCGTCGGTTCAACGGCCACCATTTTCGAAGGCGTACGCTACCCCGGTGCCTACCTGTGGGAGAAGGAACTGGTGCCATATGCGCCGAATACGAGCTTCAACGTGGTCTGTCCCGATCTGCTGGAGTCGGTGTTCTGCCTGCCATGGGGCGGCACTTCGTTGCCGGTGTTCTACGAGGAGGATGGCCGGGTGCGCAGTTGCATGTCCTGTGTCGGTTTCTACGACAACCCGGTGATGAAAATGGTCCACGGCCTGGGTGAGAAGTGGGAAGCCGAATACAAGCACCTGCCGAAAGAGCAGCAGGACGCGGTGATCAATAGCCTCGTGCAGTCGACCACCCCAAGCATGCCACCGCGCGAGCGCAGCACCTTGCAACGCACCGTCGACTTCGCAATCGGCCGCGGTCAACTGACGGCGGTGCGCGCCACCGTGCACGGCATTACCCCTTACATCGCCACCGGCGCCTTGCATGCGGCAGCCGTGGTCAAGCTGTTGAACAACGACAGCGCTAAGGTCGGTTTTGCCTCGGCGTCGAAAGCCTTCGGCCATCGCTACCTGCTGGGCTTCCTCGAACAGCGTGGCCTGGCTCGCGCAACCGTTACCCAACTGTGAAGTGACCGACATGGCGATTATTGATTTCTTCGACCGTGGCTGGCGGATCAATCCGCACGGCGCGGCGTATATCCAGGACGACCGGGTTTTCACCTTTACCGAAGTTCGCCACTTGTCATGCCGTATCGCCAACGCGCTATTGGCCGAGGGTTTGCCCAAGGGCACCAAAGGTGCGATTTGGTCGGCCAACGATGCCGTGGCCTGGACCTGCGCGCTGGGACTCTGGCGCGCCAACTTGTGCTGGATTCCCGTCGGCGCGCGTAACAGTGCCGAAGAGAACCGCTACGTACTCGATGCTTTCGACTGCGAAGTGTTGTTCTTCCAGAAGGAATTCGCACCGATCATTGACTCGTTGCGCGAGAGCCTGCCGAAGATCCGCTTGTGGATCTGTATCGACGACCACCTGCCCGAGGCACCTTCGCTCAAGGCCTGGATCGAGGGGCAGCCGAGTACGCCGCCCAAGGTCGAATACCAACTTGACGATGTGGTGGCGATCTCGCCAACCGGCGGCACCACGGGTCTGCCGAAAGGGGTGATGAACACCCATCGCAGCCTGCAGACATTCTGCGCCCACTTCATGATCAGTTGCCCGTACGAGGGCGATCATCTTCCGGTCAATCTAGCAGCCGCACCAATGACCCACACGGCCGGCATGCTCGCGGTGCCTTGCACCGCGCGCGGCGGTACCGTGGTAGTGATCACCAAGCCGGATCCGGCACTGATGCTGGGGATGATTGCGAAGTACAAGGTGACCGAGATCTTTCTGCCGCCAACGGTGATCTATCGCCTGCTCGATGTGCCCGACCTGGCGCAGAAGGTTGATTTCAGTTCACTGAAATACTTCCTCTACGGCGCAGCGCCGATGTCGGTGGAAAAGCTCAAGCTGGCCATCGAGACGTTTGGCCCAGTGATGGCCGGCGGTTACGGCCAGACCGAAGCACCGGCCGCGATCTCCAACCTGCCACCCAGCGAACATCTACAGGGCGGCCGCCTGGCACCTGACGAGCGCCTTTCCTCGGTCGGCCGGCCCAACCCACTGGTGCGCGTCGAGATTCTCAACAATGACGGAGAAATCCTCGCCCAAGGCGAAACCGGTGAAATCTGCGTGCGTGGCGACTTGGTAATGAAGGGCTACTACAAGGACCCGGAAAAAACTGCGGAAACCATCATCGACGGTTGGCTGCACACCGGCGACATCGGTCATCTTGACGTTCACGGCTACCTGCACATCACCGACCGCAAGAAGGACATGATCATCTCCGGTGGCTTCAACGTTTATCCGAGCGAGGTCGAGCAGGTGCTCTGGGGCCATCCGGCAGTGCAGGACTGCGCGGTGATTGGCGTACCAGATGAGCAGTGGGGCGAGAGCGTCAAGGCGGTGGTCGAGTTGAGTTCTGGGCACAACGTCAGCGCCGAAGAACTGATTGAGCTGTGCAAGGCCCGGCTCGGCTCGGTCAAGGCACCGAAAACCGTGGATTTCATTGATGCATTGCCACGCAGCCCTGTCGGCAAAGTGCTGAAGAAAGATCTGCGTGCCCATTACTGGCAAAGCGTTACTCGGCGAATTTGAGGGGAGTTATCTGATGGAACCTATCTACATTGCCGGCATTGCCATGACCGAGTTCGGGCGTCACCTCGAGCGCAGTCTTCAGGATCTGGCGCTGGAGGCATTGCAGGGGGCACTGGCGGATGCCGGTGCCCAGCGCTCCGATATCGGCGCCGTTTTCTACGCCGGCATCACCAACGGTAAATTGCAAGGGCAGCTCTCCATTCCGGGACAGGTGATTTGCAGCAAGATCGGTATTGAAGGCGTGCCTATCTACAATGTCGAGAATGCTTGCGCCTCGGGGAGTACCGCCGTTCATCTGGCAGTACAAAGCCTGCGTGCAGGTGCCACCGATGTGGTATTGGCACTCGGCGCCGAGAAGATGAATGTGCCCGATAAATTGAGAGCGCTGTCCCTCTTCGAAACCGGCTGGGATGTTTCCACTGCCGAAGAGAACTACGCCACGCTGGTAAAAATGGGCGAGGGCATCGTTCCTCCACCAGGTTCGGAGTCTGATCGTCCGTACAGCAAGTTCATGGCCATCTATGCCGCCATGTGTCGCTGGCATATGAAGACATACGGCACCACTCAGCGCCAGATCGCGGCGGTCTGCGCGAAGAACCATCAACACTCGGTGCACAACCCGTATTCGCAGTTCCGCAAGACTTTCACCATTGAAGAAGTGCTGGCGGCGCCGCCCATCACCTATCCGATCACCCTGCCAATGTGCGCTCCGTTGTCCGACGGCTCGGCGGCCGCGATTCTCTGCACGGAAGCAGGCCTGAAGCGGATCGGTGCCGATCCGAAACGTTGTGTGCGGATCGCCGCCAGCGTGATCCGCAGCTTCACCTTGCGGGGCCTGGACGAACCGCATAAGCACGTTAGCCTCCTGGCCGCGCGTGAGGCCTATGAGATTGCTGGCCTTGGTCCGCAGGATATGCATGTGGCCGAGGTGCATGACGCGTCGGCAATGGGGGAAATCATCCAGTCAGAAAACCTCGGATTGGCGCCGTTGGGGGAGGGCGGGATCTGCGCCGAGCGGGGCGATTTCACCCTGGGCGGCCGGATACCGATCAATACCTCCGGCGGGTTGGAGTCCAAGGGGCATCCGCTCGGCGCAACGGGTATCGGTCAGTTGTACGAGTTGACCACGCAATTGCGCGGGGAAGCTGGCGCACGCCAGGTACACGGCGCGCGGCATGCCATCCAGGAAAACGGTGGCGGGCTTCAGGGTGTTGAAGAAGCAGCGGTCGCTATTCACATCCTGAGTCGATAGGAGCGCATCACATGTCCATGACTTATCAAGCGCAAGAGCTGGAAAGCCACTTTGCCGGTGGGCATTTCCGCCGATTGGGTGGCTGGGTCGAGAGTCCGGTTGATTTGCAGCCCGAGCTCGAAAGCGATGTCGGCGCGGACGTCATCGTGATCGGTGCCGGTTTTGCCGGGCTGTCTACCGCCTTGGAGCTTACGGCGCTGGGTGCGAAGGTAGTCATCCTTGAACAGGAATTTGCAGGTTTCGGTGCCAGTGGTCGCAATGCCGGTTATCTGGGCGGCAGCATCGGCATTGAGTTCGAGCTGTTCTTGAAACGTGTCGGTCACGAAAAGGCGAAAAGCATCGTCAGGTTCTACGACGAAAGTGTCGCCTACGTCGAAGGCCGATTGCGCGAACTGGGTATCGACTGCGACTACAACGCCTCCGGAATCATCAGGGCGGGCATCCATCCTTCTCAGGAGAAAAAGCTGCGCAAGAGTATGGCAGTGGGTGACGAACTTGGCTCCCGTACCGAGTTTCTGGATCAGGCTCAAATGCGCGCACGGGGGATTCCACCGGCATTTCTGTTTGGCTGCCTGCAACGCCATGGCGGTACGCTGGACCCCGGCAAATACGTGATGGGACTGCGGCGGGCGGCGCTCCAGGCAGGCGTGAAACTGTATGAGAATACGAAGTTGGTGTCGTATTCCGATGGGCCGACGATCACCTGCCAAACCACGCACGGTCGTGCGACAGCCCCGAATTTGGTGCTGGCCACCAATGCCTATACGCCGCAAATCGGGCTTCTGCGCGACAAGATTGTTCCATTTCGGGTGTCGGCAGTCGAAACAGAGCCATTGTCCGCGCAGCAGCTGGCGTCATTGGGATGGGCAGGACGGGAAGGGTTGATGACACCGCACTGGACCATGGAAAGCCATCGTCTGACGGCACGCAATACGTTGCTGCTGACCACCAAACGGCTTGGCTATGTGTACGGCTCCAAAACCCCGAACATTCCCGACGACGTTGCGTACCGCGAGCTGGAAAAGACGCTGGGGGCACGCTTCCCGACTTTGCGCGGCATTGGTATTCAATCGTGCTGGAGCGGCTACGTCAGCATGGCCTACGACGCGTTGCCGGTGGTGGGCGAAACCGGAACCCACCACAACATTCTCTACACCGCGGGCTGCTCCGGACACGGCATTGCCACCCAGTCGCTGATCGGGCATCTGCTGGCGGAAAGAATCGGCGGTATCGAGCATCCGTTGCTCGCTGCACTGCGCCACAAAACCCCGAAAACACTACCAGAGCCGCTGCAATGGTGCGCCGTGAGTCTGGCGCTGGGGGTGGCAAACAGCCTCGACGAATACACCAACCGCAAGGCTTCGAAGATTGAGGCCCGGCCTTATCGTTAGCGATTAATGGTTCAAAGAACGAAGAGTCACTGGAAAACAACACTCTGATTTGTAGTGGTGGCGCTGGCCTTGAAGTTACTGGCCGGGCAGTCGTTCGTCTGCGGAAAGTCAAAATGGATGTTTGCGTTTCTGCCACCGCTCTTTTACTGCCGCATCGACGCTCTGCAATGAGTGATTAATCCAACAATAACGTTATGTGAGGCATCGAGCATGGCCATTAAGTCCAGCACTGACGCACCCCCGGATTTAAAACGCAGGCAACTGCTCAAGTTGGCCGGCGCTTCAGCGGCGGTGGGATCGATTGGTTTGAACATCGGCCTGGCCAATGCCGCCGATGCGCTTTTGAAAGACAGCTCGGACGATGTTCTGGATGTCGTGATCATTGGTGCCGGCCTGGCCGGTCTGACGGCTGCCCGCGACCTGCATCTGGCGGGTTGCCAGTCTCTCTTGGTGCTGGAGGCGCGGGATCGCGTAGGCGGGCGCACACTCAATCATGACCTTGGCTCAGGGTACATTTCTGAAGTCGGAGGGCAGTGGATCGGCCCGGGACAAACGGCCGTAGCGGATCTCGCCCGAGAACTTGAGGTGGGTACGTTTCCCAGTTTCTACGAGGGCGAAACGGTCATCCTCGGAGGTGACGGACGTGTTGCTGTCGATTTGAAAGGCACGTTCGGCACCGATGAAACCGTTTCGGCAAAGCTCAGTGAACTGTCGCGGGACGTGCCGTGCGGTGCACCGTGGAAGTCACACAGGGCCGCCGAACTGGACAAACTCTCGGCGGGTGACTGGCTGGCTCAGCAGAACATCAAGCCTGAGGACCGGGCAGGGTGGAACGCCAGCTTCCTCCTGACCTGCGGCGTTACGCCTGCCAAGATGGGCTTTCTGCATTTCCTGTCGATGATCAACTCGGCCGGTTGCGAATACATGAGGCTCGACTCCATCAAGGACAGCGCGCAGGGAACACGCATCGTCGGTGGGTCGCAGATTCTCAGCAGCAAAATGGCGGAGCTGTTGGGCGATAAAGTTCGCTTGTCCTGTCCGGTTCGCAACATTGCCGATTGGAACCGCGACATCGTCAGACTGCAAACGGATAAGGGCGAGATACGTGCCCGGCGGGTCATCATGGCGATTCATCCCGCGCTCTGCCAACGCTTGCAGTTCGACCCGCCATTGCCGGAAGGTCGAGCAGCGCTGCAGCTCGCGTGGCCTGCGCACTCTCCGGCACGCAAGACAGCGATGGTTTACCCCCGACCTTTCTGGCGTGACAAGGGCTTGAACGGCCATATCATCCAGGTCGGCGGCCCGGTCATTTGGGCCTACGACAATTCGCCGCCGAATGGGGAAATCGGTGTGATCAACGCGTTCGTTTTGAACGCGGCGGCGCCTTCCGATCCCGAAGCGGCGAAGCACGTGCAAACGCAAATTTATGCACGGGCCCTGGGGGAGGAAGCGCTCAACCCTGTGTCTTATCACGATCATGACTGGGCCCAATTCGATCCCTGGACGATCACTTGCGTTTCTCCGATTCCACCAGGTTTCTGGTCGAAGCATGGTGAGGCTCTGCGCCCTCCCTGCGGGAATCTGTTCTGGTCTGGTACCGAGACCGCCGACATCTGGGCGGGATACATGGATGGCGCCGTTCGCGCCGGCCACCACAGCGCCTTGCAGGTGCTCAATTCCTTGCGTCGGGTATAGGGGGCGCAGATGAAAAAAATCATAGCGTTCGGAGTCATTGCGGTCGTTGCTGTGCTGTTGGCGATTTTCGGGCGAGACCTTCTCGATCTCTATCGCTTGCAGAACTACATCACCACGTCTACCGAGGCTTACCAAGCCGATCGCGGAAACTGGCCGCATTTGACCGATGCCTGCACCGGTTGCCATGGCAGCAAGGGCAACTCGCTCAATTCGCGTTATCCAAGCCTGGCAGGGCAGCCGGCCGCGTACCTTGCTACGCAGTTGCACAGTTTTGCCAGTGGGCAACGGATCTATCCCAATATGGGGCCACTGGCGATGACCCTGAGCCGCGACGAAATCGACCTGCTGGTGAATTTCTACGCCAGGCAACCTGTCAGCAAAAACGCCTCTTCTTCTCCTGGTGAGGGCTCGAGGGAAACAGGCAAACAGCTGGTGCAGACACGGGGCTGTGTCGCCTGTCACGGCGAAAACTTGATGGGTCACGACTCGTTTCCGCGTTTGGCAGCACAAGGGCACGATTACCTTTTGGCGCAGCTCAACGCTTTTGCCACCGGAGAGAGACGCGAGCCAACCGGTGCAATGAAAGCGGTAGCGGCTTCGCTGTCGGCAGATGAGCGCAAAGCGATCGCCACCTACCTTGCCGAGCTTATTCCTGAAAACAAGTAACTCATCAATCTTCCTGTCAGATGCATCGAGGCTATTGTTATGGATCTCCGAAATGCTGTTCTCTGTATTGCTTGCTTTTTGCTGTTCGCGTCTGGGCTTGTTTATGGGGTCAAGTTTCTTAAAAAACGAAACTATTTACTTGCTCTTGAGTGGTTTGTGGTGGCGTTCTCGGCGACAAACTTCCTGGTATTCTTCATCACGGGCTTAAAGTTTGCTTATCTCATCTCCTATTTTTGCGACGCCTTTTCAAGAGCCTTTGGCATTCCAATTATTACTGTCCTTGGACTGATGGCTGTTACTCATACCTATAAGCCGTCAGTTCGTAACGATGTCATGATGTTTGCGGGTGCTGTAGTGGGGACGTTGGCTCTAATTTCGACCACCGTTCTGGCCACGCTCCTTCCGTATTATTACGTAATGATGTGGGTCGGTTTTTCCATTTATCTCGTTTATTTTGCGCTCAGGCTGGTCAGCGCCAGGGAGACTTTCCATGCTATTGGCGTGATCCTGGGAATGCTCGCCTCGCTGGCTATTGCGTGTATCTACGACTTCTACAAAATCCCCGGTGACGATACCAACGTGCTGCTGAACTTCTACGTTCTCGCACTGACGACCTGGGCCTACCTGTTGGTGCACTTGTATTACGCCTATTGCGCGCTGGAGCGCTCGAAGGGCTCGATGGCACTTTTGCAGGCACATTGACGGGCCTGCTTGTAGCAATAATCACGCTCGATAAGGGTTGAGTCTTAAGCCGCCATTCTGGCGGCTTTTGTCGTATTCGAGAGGAGGATGACGCCGGCGGGCATCCTTGCCCACCTTTGTAACAATGATTACTGGCCACCCGGAACCGCGGCAGGTGTCAGATTGGCCAGATAATGCGCCACTGCCCTGATATCGTCTTCGGACAACGAACCGGCCAGGGCATTCATCGCTTGGGTCGGGTCTTTACGTTGGCCAAGTTTGAAGGCCATGAGCTGATCGGTCAGATACAACTGCCCCTGGCCTGCGATGCGCGGAGCAAGCGGGCCGCCCGACAGCTTCTCGCCATGGCAAGCCACACAACCGTTGGCTGCAACCGTGCGTTGCCCGTGTTGTTGAAGGGATTCATCAGCCGTCGTGATTTCAGTCATTCCCGGTTTCTGCTGAGCGAAATAGTTGGCCAGATACTTGATTTGCTCGTCCGTCAGATTCGCTGCGAGTGGACTCATTTGCGCACTGTGTCGACGCCCTTCGGCGAACGCCTGTAACTGGGTTTCGATGTACGACGCAGGCTGACCTGCAAGGGCTGCGTACTGAGCATTTTCGGGCTGACCTCTGGCACCATGGCAAAGGGTGCAAGTGTCCTGCCGCTGTGGCCATGCACCACCATTGGCCTGGTATTCGGCGTCATGCTGATCCACGGCATTCATGAAGCGATAACCCGCCAGCAACTTCGGACCATAGACTACTGCCGATCCAGCCAACGCCGTTGCCGCGACGATTGCTCCGATAACGATGACTCGCTTCATCAAGCACTCCTCCCAGGTTGAACCAGCGCCTGTAGCGCTTCCATGGCGGCTCGATGACCGGCGCGGATCGCGCCATCCATGGCCCCGGCCCAGATATCCGCCGTTTCGGTACCAGACCAGATCAGGCGGCCGACGGCCGGATTCAGGTATTCACCCCATTGGGTCCAGAAGCCAGGGGGCATTGGTGAAATGCAGCTAAGGGTCCAGGGATCGATTTTGCCCCAGTCCTGGTCATGGAACTGGATCGGGTGCAGTGCTTCCACGCCAACGGCTTTGGCGTAGATAGCCGACAAGATGTCCTGCGCAGCTTTGGGGTCATGGGGCAATTGCCCTGTCCTGATGAAGCCGCTGAGAACGCCTAGGCTGCCGTCTGGCGGGGAGTTGTCGTAGGCCCAGATCAATGGCCCGTCTACTTGCACAATCTGGCCGTTGAGGCCTTTGTCCCTCCAGAAAGGCCGTTCATACACATGCACCGTCTTGCGCATCGGGGCATGCGCTGGCCACCGCCGCTGCAACTCGGCACGTCCTGTGGGGAGAGGCGGCTCGAAGGTGATCTGGTTGCACAATGCCGGGCTCAAGGCCGCAATTACTTGGCGCGCACGGATGACTCCTTGATCGGTATGCAACTCGACGACATCACGATCCCAGCCGACAATTTTGCGTACCGGGCATGCCAATCTGACCTTGTTCCCCAAGGCTTGTGCCATCTTCAAACTGAGGATCTGGGAGCCGCCAACCAGTCGCGACTCTTGCGCGCCACCTTTTACTCCTTCGAGTTTTTCGAGGCTGCAATCGGAGGAGTTGATGAGCGACAGGTAGTGCAACAGTCCCATACCGGCAGGCGTCGTACCGAAGGTCAGACTGACGGACATGTTGAATCCGATCTTGTCTGCATTGCTGATCCCTTGTTCAGCAAGCCATTCGCCGACCGAGAGCTTATCGAGGGCGACAGCGTCCTTTGCTTTCCAGGGGGCCCTGCTGGGAACGCCTTTTGCCAGCTTATTCAGTTTGGTGACGATTTCGGTGTTGGAATTCGGGCCATCGCTGACGTCCTCTTCAACCTTTTCATTCCCGATCAGATAGACCGCATTGCCCTTGTAATATGTAGGAAAGGTTGCGACGTCGAGCTGCCTTGCCAGATCCGCAATCGACGTTTGGCCAGGGCCAATCCACTGGCCACCGGCTTCAGAGATGACGCCGGTGCCAAGCTCATGGTTGTAGGTACGGCCGCCTACGCGATCCCGGGCTTCAAGAACAACGAACGACTCGCAGCCGGCGGCTTGAAGATCCCTGGCTGATGTAAGCCCAGACAACCCCGCACCCATGATCACCACGTCAAGTATCGAGGTGTCCGGAGCAGACCCGGCTTGGGCCATGACGCGCCCGCTGATACCCAGCCCCCCGACGAGGGCTGCTCCTCCAATCGCTTGTAACAACAATCGTCGCTGGCGTGCTTGCGCCGACAGATCATCGAGATCCGAGTCCATCTTCACCTCCATCAAGGTTGCTTTTTTATTTATAATCACAGATGTTATTTAAATATATAACGGAAGCAGGATTCAGCAAAGTGAAATGAAGAGGAGGGCGTTAAAAGCTGATGTCGGTCTTGAGCAGGAGGGGAACTGTTGGTGCAGGAGGGTTTGCTTCGCGGTTGAAGCGAACCTGAATACTGAGGGGAATAAGTGTGCGAAGACAGGGTAGGGCGGAAACGGGTTACGCCGCTGGCCGCCCCTGATGACTTATCGAGAAGGGCTGATCAGCGTGATGACGGCATCCATCAACGCCTTTCTGCGTTTTGGCTGAAATCGTTCCGGTTCGATCGGCAGCATCATCATCCAGCCGTCGCTCAGCGCGCTGAGCTGGTCGGCGAGCAAATCGGAAGGAACGTCCTTGCGGATAATGCCTTGAGTTTGCCCCTTGGCCAGAATTACTGCGAGATCCTGGCGGAACCGGGAGTAACGCTTCTGGATGACGTCCGCGAACACCGGCTCGTGCCGGGCATGGGCCAGCATTTGAAATAGAGCAAGCCAACGGGCCGAGTCATTGGCCTGAGTCAGGTTCAACCACTGCTCAATCATTGCCCTGACATCGACCTGTTCCTGATTGGGCTCCAGCAGATTGTCGAATTCGTCGAATAGACTCTGTGCAGCAGCGGTAATCATTTCTTCCTTGTTGGCAAAGTAGTAGGTCACAGCGCCTGTCGTGCACCCGGCATGGCTGGCGACCTTGCGTAGAGAGGTTCCGGCATATCCTTCCTGGGCAATTACCTCGATGGCGGCGGTCAACAATTCACCGCGCTTTTCCAGACGATTGCCTACGGGACGTCCACGGCGCGCAACGTGCCCGGAATCACTGTCACTTGGCATTTGGTGGCTATCCGTAGAAGGAGCTTGGGCGTCATGCATGGGAGAAAGTGATTCCGTTGTGAAGTGATGAGCCGATGGCGATTGTATGAGAGTCGCCAATCTACCGTTGCGTCGTCATTTTGGCTTGGCATGTCGTGATCATGCAATTGAATTGCCGGTTTCAAGGCCCCCTGGCTGCCAAGCGCAGGCCAGGGGCAGGGTGGTGATCAATCGTTCTCTGTCAGACCCGACCGCTATTGATCACCGCGACGGCTCGCACTTCCACCTGTAGCCCGGGAAGGGCCAGTTGCGAGATGCCAACAGCAGTCCATGCAGGGTAGCGCTCGGGGAAGTACTCATCCTTGACCTGCCCGAACGCATGGACTTCGCCCTGGAGATCCGTGTGGAAGGTCATCAGTTCGACGACATCGGCCAAGCTTGCCCCTGCGGCCTCAAGGATAGTTCTCAAGGACTGAAAAGCCAGATGGGACTGTGCCTGGATACCTTCGGCAGGAGTCATGGACGCATCGATACCGACCTGGCCGGACACCCAGATCATGTTCCCGACACGCGTCGCCTGGGAAAAGTGGAAGTTGTCGTAGATGGCCTGGGTGTGACCAGGGTTGATGGATTGACGCTGCAGGTCTTGAGTACTCATGGCGTTGCCCTCTTATATTAATTGGCGGAACGTTGGGTGGCGGAAAGAATCTCCGGCTTTCAGGTTCGACAGCTCCTCGCTGAACAGCACGCCTTGTTGCGGGTAGCCGGCGGCACTGTGCTCTGGCAGCGGTCGAAAGGTCGCGTCGTCTCCAAAGAAACGAAAGACTAAGGTATGGCGATCCGGGAATGCCTTATCAACGGGGGCACCGCCGTGGAGCGATCCGGGGTGAAGCACGACGATATCGCCGGGTTCGGTGGCCCAGGACAGGATTTCGTAGGCGTTCGGGTCCACCTTGCGCCGGGCCTCGATGTCAGGGAGACGCGGCAAGGCGTCTCCACCGTGTAGAGGCTGAGTCGGATCTTTTGGATCGAGAAAGGTGGTGCCGTCGTAACGCGGCCCCTTGTGCGAGCCTCGGATAATCTCTAGTGCATTTTGCTTGGGCACCGATTCGAAACTGATCCAGGCATTTCCCCACTGCGTACCGGCCCAAGGCAGATAGGAGGTGTCCTGATGCCAGAGCGTTCGCGCCCCATGTCCACCAGCCTTGAGAAATACTTCTTCGGCGAAGTACCACACATGCTCCGAGCCCCAGAGCTGTGCAAACAGCTCACCGAAGGGCAGGGAAGTCACCAGTTCCTCAAGACGAGCCTTGGCGATCGGATTCGCATTGTCGACGTGCGACTGTTGTTCAGTCCCGTCAAACATCCTGAAAGCATTGGGGCCGTGATTCTCGACAGCCCAGTCGAAGGCTGCCCGACACTCAGCCAATTGATCTTTGTTCAGAAAACCTTTGATCAGGACGGCCCCGTCTTCCAGGAACGCCTTTCGCACAGAGAGTTGCATGGGAGCTTTCTCCTCGAAAATGCCACTTGGCGATCTGGATGCTAGCAATCACTCCAATTTAACGCAACATGCGTTATGTTAATTTTTTTTCAAACGAGAATAATCTGTATAGCGTCACGAGCGGCAACGTTTTCAATCTTCACATCCCTAATCGGACATCGGTCTCTTTGATTCAAATGCAACCGCACTTCAGCCACCTTACGCTCAGTGACTGGAGGAGTTTATTGATAGCATTCTGTCGATATCAGGATCCCGAAAGCCAATCAGCGGCAGCGACTGGATACGTCGACTGGTTTCGTACAATGAAATGAAATCGCCCTGGGCCATTATCTCCAACGGGGTTCGACCATTGAAGAAATCGTTGTGGTTGTTAAGTGAGGGGAACTGGTGAGCGTTGAGAGTGTTGTTGAAGGTCATCTTCAGCGCGGCATGTATGTTCAGCACGATGCTAACGCGATACAGCTGGTCTACGTTGAGTCGCACCGAGTCCCCGTTACCGCTAAGCACTCGCCGATAGGTGTGGGAAGAGATGCGGACAATCCGACAAGCCTGGCTGGGAGTGGCTTGCCATTTCTGAATGATGCGGAGGCAGGCTTTCAAACCAACGAACGCTTTGCGCCTTGAGAGCATTTGGGTGGATGTCATATTTTATCCAGAAGATCACTGCGCGAGTTTATAGCTTACCGCTTGTGCTTTTGCGGTACCTGGTCGCCGACAGCCCGCTCGATACCGAAAGATAGCTGAGACATTGAGGCTTTCATCTTCGACAATTCTTTGAATGAGCGAGACTGTCCATGGCGGATGGAGGACTCGGATCTTATAAAAGCTCGATAACATCTACCGAATCAAGAGGTACCCTATGTTTGCAGAGGTTCTGCACGAGAATGCCTATGGTGCCTACCGGGTAAGGCTGGAAGCGCTACTCCATATCCCCACGGACGCTTCGGATCAGGACATCCACGAACTGATCGAGGCGGGTTTCTCGGCGAGTAGTGTCAAAGCCCTTTGCGACCTTGGCAGAATTAGTTCGCTTGAGCGCGACCAGATAATTTCGCTCAAAACGCTCAAAACGAGGTTGGCGCGCGGCCAGCAACTGACGGTGGAGGAGAGCGATCGCCTGTTCCGTGTTGCACACATCATCGCCATGGCCCAGACGCTCTTTGGGGATGACGAAAAAGCCAAACACTGGCTATCCAAGTCCAAGGATCGCTTTTCGGGCAAAAGTCCTATTGCGATGCTTTCCACTATTCAGGGCACCCATCTGGTTGAGGAGATGTTGATTCAGGTAGCAGAAGGGTTGGCATTTTGATTCTGCGGCGCGTTGTACAGGCAGCGGGAGAGGCTGATCAACGGTAGGTGGCATATCACCGGAAACCAGTCGTCTACCGGCACGCCTTGCTCGAGGTTGAGATACCTGGCTTACGGGACACCGGACAGCGGCCAGCAACAGTTCCGAAGCACAGCCGTCGATCCTTCAATCAGCCGTTTTGGCTGCATTGCACTCGTGGCGGATACGCTCAAACAGTGAGTCCAAATCCGTATCTGGATCGAGGAGCAAAAAACTCTCAACGAGGAGGGTGAGGGGATGTACATCCATCCTTTGGGCGAGCTCGGATGCCTTCTCTAAGGTCACGTTTTTGAGGCCTCGCTCAAGCGTGCTTAGGTATGTCCTGCTGCTGACGATTCCGAAATCTTCTTGGGTCAAGCCATGGCGAACCCGCGAGTTACGTAACGCAATGGCAAATGCTTCCCTGAGTTCCATTTTGCTTATCCACAAAAGGAACGATGAAGCCTTTTTGAACTCTATAGGGCTACAATCTATAGTGTTCATTTTTTGGAGAGCTTTATGTCTGCACTTCAGAATAACGCCCGTCAACCATCGACGACGAGTGGCGAGCACAGCCCTTCAACGATAGTACTTGTAGCCGTAGCTAACGTCGCTCAGCCGGAGGAGGGGGTAGGGATAGTCAAACGTTTCTCAGGCCAAGACCTGATTGACCTCTTTCACGAAGTGGATCGTCCTGATTCAGATAAAGCTATCGTGGGTGTCCAGTTAGCTATTCCTCCTAAACTGAACGGCACTTCGCGATGGATTGCTGAAGCCATCATTGATTTTGCGCGAGTTAGACTTTTCAGTGCAGATGCGTCAGGCGTGGATACATACGCGTACCGCCTGGCGTCAAATGCTGTTTATAGAGACAGCGCTAAAGTCGAGCCATCAGATATCCTTGAGTGGCGATCCCTCTACGAAGTATCCAGTGCAGACGGCGTCGATGCCCCAGAGTTGGTTGCCCACCAGACGTGGCTGTCGACCGTCATTACTCGTATGGTGAATGCGGTAAATCTATCTGAGGAAGCAGTGGAGTCTCAGTAGTCGTTGCTCTCAATACTCCATGGCTGTCGTCACTGCACCATGTTCACTATGAAAACGACTCGATTACTCCCATCGATGTGCCAGAGGCCATGATGAAAGGAAGACGTAAAATCAAAGACCCTAAGTGGGCTTTGCAGGCGCAGTTTGAAGTTGAAGCTAATCGCTTATTGGCAAATCGTTCAAAAAAAGCAGCACATCGATTTTTCGATGCGATTACACCACTTGTGATTGATCAGGAGCCCACCGGACGGTTGGCGGGAGGCTCACGCAGTCCTGCTGCCGAGTCCAACACTTAGTAAGTGTCCTGGTTCGGTACCGAGCCACTCGATCCACAGCCCACCTCGACCTTTCAGTGTGGTAATCAGTGGCGTTTTTTCCTGTGGTGAGGGCAGGGAAGGGAGCTGTAGGAAATGGCGATACCTCATGAGATAGCGCTCGACGCACTCGCCTCTCACGCTGATCTTGGCAGCAGCCACAGATATCGTCTCAGCCGCCCGCCAGCTTGCGCTCACGTTTAGAAACGGTGCAACAGCCGCCGAAAAAGGGTCGAGACTACGTCCTGAAAATATGTGAAAAATATGTGAAGAAAACTCTAGCTAAAAATCACTGACGTGCTTGTTCTAGAGCGGCCAGCTTGGTTAAGAAAAATGTGTAGTCGGCATCGGATCGCCGCAGATCCAGGAGCGGTTTTCGAGTCACAATCAGAGCCCAGAGCAGCAAGCAACGTGCGTCCTGAAGGATAAATGATGGCTGGTTGCCGGTGTATGCGACTGGCAACTGTCTCTGCACCACAGGAGTTCCGACAACACTATTTAGCGATTCGCAAGCATATGATGCTGGGCGTCTATACGGTCGAAAGCGAGGGGCCGATTCGCGGAGTCGCAAGGCAGCGCCCGCGGTCAATACCGCGCGAAGGTGCTACGCTAATACGGACTAAGCCGGCAGGCCCATCCTCGATGCAGATACAGGGAGTCCGTTGAGACCTGTTCGCATACGTCGAATGGAAAAGTGCGCAAGGCATAGTAGAGCGCCTAAAGCTCACCGACACCGCAACCGAAGGACTGCAGGGGCTACCGACCCATCAGCTGGAGAACACGCGCGCGCAGCACGACCAAGCCGTGGACCGGTCCCGGGCCAATGCCCAGGAAGCCGAAAATCTCCGCTCAGTGGTCGACAATCAGCAGGAACAAAATATTCCTGTCCTGTGTACGAGCTGGTGACGGACTTAACGACTGGTAAGATCACTGATTTGAGTGGTCATTGACGCATGTTGTTGCTGCTTTCCCTGGATCCTAGCCTCTGTCCTTGACCCCGAGTCCTTTGATTGATTTGGCACGTTTTTGATCGAGCGAGTTGTAGTACGTGTTCTGAGTTGTCGACATATTTTCGTGGCGTAGGTCGGCTTGGAGATCTTTAATATCGCGAAATGGCGCGTCAAATGTAGCCGCAGTATGACGCAGCCAGTGCAAGGATGCCGATCGAAGCTTATCCATTTCTAAGTCAGATTGACCTTCATCCTTCATGCGCTGAAGTGATTTATCGAACACCAACTGAATTAAGCCACGAATGTAACGATCTGACAGCCCAGCTCGACCTCTGACCGTTCTCACTAGTGGAGTACTCTCTTTGTGAGACGGCAGCGGCGGAAGGGAGAGGGTTGCTCGATATCGCTTCAAGTAGTCCTCAATGTACTCGTCCCGCACGCTAATTTTTGCAGCCTTGTTGCCTTTACCGACAACGTTGAACCACCAGTTTTCACCGTCGAACTCGAACGAACCCATCGTAGGCTTCCAATTGTCCCGACCGACGAGATCAGAAACTCGGAGGTAGAGAGAGAAGAGGGTGGCCACAATAAATAGCGTCCGCTCATGTCGAGGATCCTCCTGAGCCATGACTTCTGCGGTTTCAATTACATAATTCCACTGGAGCGGAGTGAGCGCTTTTCCAGAGTTCATCACAGTGTTGCGCTGTTTAAAGTTGGATTTTTGTTTGACGGCTCGAACTGGATTGGCTTCAGTGGTGAGACCTTCGTCGATGGTGTACTGGAAAAAACTGCCACAAACGGCGAACACCTGGCCCATCGAGCCAGCAGACATTTTGTACGGTATTTCATCTACATCTTTACTGTTCTCCGCGGCAACCTTGCGAATCTGTTTGTCAACCTTGACGTTAAAAGGGCGCCATTTGTCGTTGATGATGTAGGTGTCAGTTTCAGTAGCCTTACGACCTCCAACCCGGGTGAACCTCGATTTCACGATAGGACCGATCCACTCAGGACGAGGCTGTAAGCAAAACTCCAGGAAACTCTCACAATCGTGGCGTCTGAGCTCTAGAAGCGGCTTTTTGGCTATCAGGAGAGACCACAGCAGAAGACGCTCTACATGCGTGCGGTATGAATTGAACGTGGCTTCGTTGTTTGAGTAGGACTTTAGGAATCCGCGAACCGCGAGGTAGCCATCTTGAGCCTTTAACTCTGACGGAAAGGAGAACAGGTACTGAGTGACAACAGGTAGCTCATCAGACACACGACTAAAATTCAGGTCTCGAAAACGATTGTAGGTGTCAAACAAAGGAATCGGAGATGCAGGCATGTGATTACCAGGTTAAAGAAACGGCTTGATGCGATATTAAGCAACACCCTATCAATCTGCAATAACCGGGTCTGCGCGTTATCGGTTATTACAGAGGTGTCGACCCACCTCTCAACTATCCGTGGGTAATACCTGACACCTCATCTATGGCAGCGAGCAACACCTTATCGGCGCCGGAACAAAGCATCTCCTGGGGCCGATGGCCTCCGAGGTACCCGTTGCTAGACGCAAACCAGAATGCGATTCCCCAGCCATCTTTTTTTGTTCCCAATACCTCGAGTATCACCTTCAAGCTAAGTACTGGCTTGTGTGCAGCGTTGTTCTGGAAGGCATACTTTGGAAACAGTGAGCAACCGGCATGCTGAATTGAAAAGATCAGTCCTTCAGCTTTCCATTTATCCACATCCGTAGGGAGTAGACCTAGCTGCTGAGCAGTTTGATCCAGAGAAAGAAAATCGCCGCTATCGAGGATGGCTTCCTGCGCGACCTTGAGCATTTGCTGCTCCCGAATAGCGGTATCTCGATGCGCTGACATAGTAGAACCCACTGAAAAAAATACGATCGCGTATAAGCCATATTGTGGTCAACGCTTGTTTTACTCGTGTACAAAAAAGGTGACGTCTTGAACGGCCCTGACTGTGTTTTCGGAAGTAAACAGTTGATAGCGAGACGCTTGAGAAGGAACTCCTGATACGGAGGCGTTTTGGAAGTAAAACCCTGAAGCGGCGGAAGTAGGAGAAATGTCTGTGAAGTAAACGCTTGGTAAGGCTCAGAAGACGCTTATCAACCGATTCCTTCCAGTTTTATCCAAAGATTTCCTTCGGCGGACTACAGGTTCGTGAAAAAACCGACACAGAATCGCGGAAATGGACAAGGAGGAAAGTTCCGCTCAGACACATGATTTAACATAATATACATTATGCGCCTTACGTGGGAGGCTCGGGTGGTCACATTTGAAGCCTGGCACTGTCTCTCACCGGCGTTTTCGCGGATGCGAAAATCAAAGCCCTCACAACCGGATGCTGACTGGTTGACGCGTCATTTCCTCCAGCACCTGGTCCAGATGCGGCGCGAGCTTCAACACATCGAGGTCAACGGCTTGAACCGAATCGGCTTCATATGGATATCGAGTGCCAACAAACAGCTTCGAACACGCCGTGATCCATTTTTCCAGTGGAAAACCTGGAGCCAATCGCTCTGACGTTTCCCTCAGCTGGTTGGCCAGATCCGTGGGAATGGCATTGTACAGATCGATCAGACCATGCCTGTTTCCAGGCAAGCCGGCGATTAAACGCAGATGCCCCTCAGGATCATATTCAGTCCTTGGAAAACGAGGGTCAGCCTCAAAAGCACAAGCTCTGTACTGCTTGATACCGTCGAGTTGCTGGTAAATAACCATTTTAAGCCTGGAATCTTGCCCATAAACGGAACACTTTTAATGACTGTGGTATCGACGTCAGAATAAATCCCCCCAAACAATGGTCTGGCCGAACGGAGAAAAAACCGGGAAGTCAACGAGGTTGTGTTGATTGGCGGCACGTCGTTCGTGGTGTAGGGATAATCAGGCTCATTCTTTGAAAGAGTGATATCGAGCAGCACACCTTTACCGTTAACGATCGGCGTCACGTCGAGCGACAGTGCAGTCTCCTCAAAAGATGTAGACGTTGATCCTTCACCGGCTGATTGCTGATAAGGAACTTAGGATCCTTTAACTATCTTGGCTTGATGACGGTCGGAAGTATAAACACGAGGGCTGGAAATTACCTTGCCCCTGCCCTCCTGTACCATAGCTGACAGCCTGGCATCGAGAAATTACCGTTGGTTGTACTTTCTTGTAATTGCGGTAGCCGTGGCGGGAAAAAATGCGCGCGAGTTCGCGCTAACACCAGTCGGTGAGTCAATTCTGTTTTATGTAAGGCAACTGAAGCGGCATGCAAGGGAAGCTCTGGGGTACTAATCGATACCCCAGAGTTTTGCGTGATATAAATCTATACCCGGACGCTGGCAAAGGTTGATTCGTTGCGGGCCTGGCTGAGCGTCGACATTGCTCTAGACAATGGGGACAGTACCAAGGCTTGTGGCAACGGAATCAACGCCACTTGTTGCGCGGTGTTGGAGCCGACGCGCTCGTCGCGTGGCGGAATGCCATAGTATTCGCGATAGCACTTGGAGAAGTGTGGCGTGGATATGAACCCACAGATAGACGCCACTTCAATGATCGACATTGGTGTTTGCTTGAGCAGTTGCCGCGCACGCACCAAACGCAGTTTCAGGTAATAACGCGACGGCGAGCAGTGCAGGTATTTCTGGAACAGCCGCTCCAGCTGACGACGTGATACCGCGACGTACACCGCCAATTCATCGAGGTCGATCGGCTCTTCAAGGTTGGCTTCCATCAGCGCGACGATTTCCTGCAACTTCGGCTGATTGGTGCCCAGCATGTGCTTGAGCGGCACGCGCTGGTGATCCTGTTCATTGCGGATGCGCTCGTAGACGAACATTTCCGAAATTGCTGCCGACAATTCGCGGCCGTGGTCGCGGCTGATCAGGTGCAGCATCATGTCCAGTGGCGCGGTGCCTCCGGAACTGGTGAACCGGTTACGGTCCAGGGTGAACAGACGCGTGCTCATGATCACCCGCGGGAAAGCTTCCTGCATCGACGCCAGACATTCCCAGTGCACGCTGCAATCGAAACCGTCCAGCAGACCGGCGCAGGCCAGGGCCCAACTGCCGGTGCAGACGGCGCCAAGGCGGCGCGACTGACGGGCCTGGCTTTGCAGCCACGACACGTGCTCACGGGTCACGCTGCGTTGAATGCCGATGCCGCCACAGACAATCACCGTGTCCAGGGGCGGGGCTTTGTGCATGGACGCATCCGGCGTGATTTGCAGGCCGTCACTGGCCCAGACCTGACCGCCGTCGGCGGTGAGGGTCGTCCAGCGATACAGCTCACGCCCCGATAGTTGGTTGGCCATGCGTAGCGGCTCGACCGCCGAGGCCAGGGAAATCAGCGTGAAATTGTCCAGCAGTAGAAAACCGATGGATTGTGGGGGGCGGTCCTGGGGTTGGGCCCCGGAGTTTTGCGACATCATTGAGGTATCTCCTCACACAGGACAGATTACGGCCCCAGACGCAGGCTCTTTTTATTACCTGTCCAGCAAATGGCGGGCTACTGGCAACGACGTGAGCAAGCGTCATGCCAAAGTCAAATTGAGCTCCAATGACTTTTAGAAATTAACCCCCACCATTTTTTGATTATAGAAGGTCGCAAGAGCAAATAGTTACAAGCGGAAAGGCTGAGTTAGCACCATTGTTCATGAACAGTGAGCAATTCCGTACTATTAGGCACTACCATCCCTCGCCGGATTGCAGTGCAGGCGCCTTCAAGCACCCGGTAACGCGGGTCAGCAACTTATGCGCCGCGCTTTCCAGGTGAGGCCCGACAAACTCATGCACCAAAACTTCCTTGAAGCGTACTGACTTGCGCGAGGCCAGTGCATGCCTGACATCTATATCCGGACGCTGGCAAAGGTTGATTCATTACGGGCCTGGCTGAGCGCCGACAGCGGTCGGGACAACTGCGACAGCACCATCGCTTGCGGGATCGGCATCATCGTCACTTGTTGCGTGGTGTTGGAACTTACACGCTCGTCGCGTGGTGGAATGCCGTAGTACTCGCGGTAGCACTTGGAGAAGTGTGGCGTGGACACGAAGCCACACACCGAGGCCACTTCGATGATCGACATTGGCGTTTGCTTGAGCAACTGTCGGGCGCGGATCAGCCGCAGCTTGAGGTAGTAGCGCGACGGCGAGCAGTGCAGGTATTTCTGGAACAGCCGCTCCAGCTGACGCCGCGACACGGAGACGTACACCGCCAGTTCGCCGAGGTCGATCGGCTCTTCTAGGTTGGCGTCCATCAGCGCCACTATTTCCTGCAACTTCGGCTGATTGGTGCCAAGCATATGCTTGAGCGGCACGCGCTGGTGATCCTGCTCGTTGCGGATGCGCTCATAGACAAACATTTCCGAGATCGCCGCCGACAGCTCACGGCCGTGATCGCGGCTGATCAAATGCAGCATCATGTCCAGTGGCGCGGTACCGCCGGAACTGGTGAAGCGATTTCGGTCCAGGGTGAACAGACGCGTGCTCATCACCACCCGCGGGAAAGCTTCCTGCATGGCCGCCAGGCACTCCCAGTGCACGCTGCAATCGAAGCCGTCGAGCAAACCGGCACCGGCGAGGGCCCAACTGCCGGTGCACACCGCACCCAGGCGTTTGGACTGACGCGCCTGACTCTGTAGCCATGACACGTGTGCGCGGGTCACCGTCTGCTGAATGCCTATACCACCACAGACGATCACCGTGTCCAGCGTCGGGGCTTTGTGCATGGCGGCGTCAGGGGTGATCTGCAAGCCGTCACTGGCCCAGACCTGACCTCCGTCGGCGGTGAGGGTTGTCCAGCGATACAGCTCGCGACCGGACAATTGGTTAGCCATACGCAAGGGTTCGACGGCGGAAGCCAGAGAAATCAGTGTGAAATTGTCCAACAGTAAAAAGCCGATGGACTGAGGCGCATGGTTATGGGGTTTAGTTCCGGAGTTGAACGTCGTCATCGCGGTATCTCCTAACACAAAGCAGGTGAATGGCCTCAGGCGGAGGCTCTTTTTATTGCCCATTCAACCAAAGCTGGGTGGGCTTTTTGTAATTACCTGCAAGAGTCACACCCAAGTTAACTGGACCTTTCCACACATTCAAAAAACGACACCGCGATGTCTCTATTTGGAGGGTCGCAAGGGCTTGGGTTAAAAGTGGAAAAACCTGAGTCAGTGCCTCTGTTTATAAGCGGTGGGCATTACGGTAGCAGTTGTAGGAAAAGGACTTCTGGAAACGACAACGTGTTTGTCACCGACACGCAGCGGTCGGTTTTCGAACAACGCATCCGCCCATTTCTGATCCAACACAAACCGAGCAAAAAACGCTTGCTGATCCCCAAATGCACTGACGAGCAAAAATGCTTTGAATGCGACCATCGCCCCTACAGCCCGCCCGGTGAAATCCGGTTCGGCAGACGACGCCACCTTCCTGCTGACCAACGCCGACACCGTGATCATCGTTCCAGGGTATTCGAGATGGAAGACATCAACTCCGAGTTCGGCCAGGCCGATGTGGTACTGGTGCTCGGAGCCAACGACGTGGTCAACCCGGCAGCGAAGAACGACCCGAAATCGCCGATTGCCGGCATGCCGACTCTTGAAGCCTTCAAAGCCAAGACCATCATCGTCAACAAGCGCTCGATGGCCAGCGGCTATGCCGGCCTGGACAACGAACTGTTCTACCTGGACAAAACCATGATGGTCTTCGGTGATGCCAAGAAGGTCATCGAAGACATGGTTAAAGCCGTCGAGTAAGCTCCCCACACACATTCTGCGAGGGCTACGCTTTCGCAGAATGTCGTGCGACCTATCCAGAATCGGTCGATAGCGGCCATAGGGAAAGCTTGATGCACCTTAACCATCGACTTTTTTTGCGATAGTTGCTCGGGCAGCATCCAGCTCTTCTGCCAGTTCGTTCACCTCTAGTGATCTCTTCTCCAGAGCATCAGCGAGCTCATTAATGTTGTGCTGCAAAGTGCTGACCTGATCCAGCAACACCTGTTTGCCACCCTCGCCTTGCGCGACCAGGGTTTTGAGCGAGTTTATTTCGCCCGTCTGGCGCTCCTTGACCAATTCCTGATCCAGATACGCCTTCTGCTGCTGGCGAGCTTCCGTCAGTAAACGCTCGTTATCCCGATTCAACTGAGTCAGCTCATCCTGTTTGATGATCAGCGTTTGCTGCAGATGACGCAGCTCCATCTGGACCTGTTGCAACTGCCCTTCATGGCGGCGTTGTTCCTGCTCGCGCTGCTCCTTGATCGCTCCACGGTAGTGCTCTAGCGCATCACGTGCGTGCAGGTGTTTCTCCTCCAGCGAACGAATCTGTTCGTCTTTCTCTTTCAGTCGCACTTCAATATCCAGATTGGACTGGCTCAGCCGGGCATTGCGGGTTTGTTCGGCCTGTAATGTCGTACGGCAGGTCTGCAGTTCAGCTGACTCCGTATCCAGGGCGCTGCGCTGGATATCGAGCTGCTGCTGGAGCTGTCGCAGTGCATCTTGACTGGCCTGAAGCTGTTCGAGTAACTCGCTTTTCTCGACCCGCGAAGCCGCCAGTGCCTGTTCAATCTGCTCCTCGCCCTCCTCTGCCAGGCGCTGCGCGACCCGCGCCACTAGCTCGTTCAATTCGTCGCTCAGCCCCTGCTGAGGCGCTTTTCGGCGCTGATCAACCTCATCCAGCTCCTTCAGATAGCGATGAATTGTGGTTTTCGAGCCGGTATTTCCGAGCTCAACCCGCACGGCATCAATGCTCGGATTCTCTCCGCGAGCCAGCAGCGCCTCGCGTGCTTTCTGCACGATTGCCTTGTTTACGCCGCCACGGGCCATTTTGTACTCCTACGATTACGTACTGTTTTACATACCATGTATTTACGTTCTATTTTCGTGTGAAGTAAAGGCCAATAAAACCATAGTCATCTGATAAAGTAATTGAGCGTTATCGCATCAGATAGGCAAAAATCGTCTTTTCCAAGGTCGGAAAAGGTACGTTCGCGGGGGGATGGGTCGAGATGAACAAGGTTGATCGCTACCTGCAGGCCGGCACCCGGGAAAACACCCGGCGCAGCTACCGCGCCGCAGTGGAGCACTTCGAAGTGACCTGGGGCGGGTTCCTGCCCGCGACCGGGGACAGCATCGTGCGCTACCTGGCGGAATACGCCGACCAGCACACCGTCAGCACGCTCAAGCAGCGTCTGGCCGCCCTCGCCCAATGGCACATCACCCAGGGCTTTCCCGATCCGACCAAGACACCGGCCGTGCGGCAGATGATCAAGGGCATTCGGGCCTTGCACCCGGCCCGGGAAAAACAGGCGGCTCCCCTGCTCCTGCAGCACCTGGAACACGCTGTTCAGTGGCTGGAACGAGAGGCGGAACAGGCCGCCGCGCGGCACGACCTGACGGGGATGTTGCGCAGTCGGCGGGATATTGCGTTGATGCTGATCGGGTTCTGGCGGGGTTTTCGCGGCGATGAATTATCGCGAATACAGGTGGAGCACACCCAGGCGCAAACAGGGGTGGGCATCACCTTCTATCTGCCGCACAGCAAAGGCGATCGTCAGCACTTGGGAACGACCTTCCGCACGCCCGCCTTGAAGAAGCTCTGCCCCGTCCAGGCTTATGTGAACTGGATTACCGTCGCTGGCATTGCACGAGGGCCGGTCTTCAGAAAGCTCGATCGCTGGGGGCATCTGGCGGAGGATGGCCTGAATGCCAACAGCCTGATCCCTTTGCTGCGTCGAATGTTTAGCCGAGCAGGCGTGCCCGGCGAGCTGTACACCAGCCACTCATTGCGCCGAGGGTTTGCGACCTGGGCTACCGCTAATGGCTGGGATGTCAAAGCGCTGATGACGTACGTCGGCTGGAAGGACATGAAATCGGCCATGCGCTATATCGACACGGCCGATTCATTTGGGGAATTGGCCATGGAGCATTCGCCCTCTCCTTCGCCAATGCCTCGAAAACATTCCAGCGCTCTTGCCGGAAAGCTCTAGGAAGTGGCATTAATTCAGGTTGCCTGATAACCGCTCAACAGCTGAGCTCACTCCTGCCTGACAATATCGACCGAGATCTCCACCGCCGCAATCATTCCTCTGTTCTCAAGCCAGTGTGTGGTGTTCCTGTCCTCGGGCCAGCCCACTCCGGGTCCATAGTCCGTGGCGACTCCATTTCGATGGTCAGTGATCGTGCCTTGCAGAATGTAGACGATGCCAGGTCGGTCTTTATGGTTGTGAACCGGCCCGAAGACGCCTCCAGGCTCGATGGTCACCATACGCATTCTAAGCTGACGCCCTGCCATGCCCTCGATCTCAGGACCCAGGTCAACGGTGGCAAGTAACTTCACCGCCACACCTTTCGTCACGGGTGCTACCTGTTCGCGACTCATCGTGTTCTCCTCTCTGTGCAGACAGGGACTAACTGGAAGTAGGCCCCCAAAAGGTTAACCGGGTATCCTATCGTAACGCTTCGGGCCATAACTTTGCTGATGCCGTTAGCTGTATTCGCCTTACCCCAACCCAACAGCACGAACACTGGATTCTTACACGATGGATGCATCTACTCTTTTCCTCTACATCATTACGGTAAGCGTGGTCATGATGACGCCGGGACCCTCAATGCTCCTGGCGCTGAGTAATGGTGCCTCTAAAGGTATGCGGGTGGCGTCCTTTGGCATGGCAGGCGCGGCATTGTCGGATCTTATATTGATTGGTGCGGTGGGCTGCGGTCTGGGCGCCTTGCTTCAAGCCTCTGAGCAGTTGTTCATCCTGGTGAAATGGGTAGGTGCCGCCTATCTGCTCTATCTGGCATGGGTACTCTGGCACGCGCCGACACGGGCGCTCTCCGAGGCGTACACGCCGAGCGCGGCAACCGGGAGGTCGGCCTTCCTGCGAGCACTCCTGGTTGGCTTGTCCAATCCCAAGGGTTTGTTGTTCTTTGCGGCCTTTCTACCGCAGTTCATCCGCCCCTCTGAACCCGTCGCCCAGCAGTACGTGCTCCTTGCCATAACCAGTGCCTTGGTCGACTGCGTGATGATGAGCATGTACGCGTTTGGTGGACGGCTTGCCATGCGCCGGTTTTCCTCGCAAGTCATGCAGTGGATCAACCGCAGCTGTGCCGGAATGCTGGCTCTACTCGCGCTGGGCCTGACCTTGTACCGGCGCAACCCGTCGCATTGATGTTCAAGTGAGCGCGTGTCCGACTGCTTCATGGCCACGCGCAACGATCTCCTGATCCCCTTACTTCACCATGCCGAGCTGTTGCAGCAGGGTCAGGTTATCTTCGAGGTGCCAGTTCTCGGCGATACGACCCTCGACGACGCGGTAGATGTCCGTCGCGATGAAGTCGATCGTCTGCCCTGTGCCCTGAACGCCCTTGAACTGGCCGGTAAAGTGACCGGTGAAACGCAAATGCGCGATGACCCGGTCGCCGACCACCATCATCTGTTCCACTTCGCACTGGATATCAGGAATCGCCGCGTGCATGGTTTTCGATGCCGCGATCGGTCCGGTAATGCCTTGGGGGCGACCTGGCGGCAGTGTCGAATCCTTGAAGTCGGGTGCCAGGGCGGCGCGAGCGAGCGCTTCGTCGCCGGTGGTCCAGAACGTGCCGTAACGGCGTGCGGCCAGGATCTGCGCGTCGGCCTGCGCCTTCGCAAGGCTATGGTCGACGATCACCGTGCGGGGCTGGACGAGCGGATCGGTCGCGGCGAAGACGGGGCTTACCGCGATGGCGACCAGGGAAGAGAGCAACCAGCAACGTGCGTGGGTCAGGCGTGCAACGGGGAAAAGTGACATCAGGAGTCTCCAATCGTTGATTGATGTCGCCATTCTGAGCAGTTCCAGCTAATTTGATAATTGACGTACTATTTGAATCACTTTCAAAAAATATCGAAATATCATGGACTACCTGGGCGACATCCGGCTGTTTGTCGAAGCAGCCAATCTGGGCGGTTTGTCGGCCGCTGGTCGCAAACTCGGACTATCCCCCGCTGCCGCCAGTGCGCGCCTGGTCAAGCTCGAGTCGGTGTTGCATACGCGTCTGTTCGAGCGCACGACACGCCACCTGCGCTTGACGGATGAGGGGCTGGCGTATTTGGCCTATTGTCAGCAGGCACTCCAGGCACTCGACGATGGCCATGCCTTTCTACAGGCTGGGAAAAGCGTCGTGGGAGGCAAGGTGCGAATTTCCGCAACCTCGGATTTCGGTCGCAATGTGCTGAAGGATTGGCTTGACCAGTTCAACACCCAATACCCCGAGGTGAAGTTCGCGTTGGTGCTGTCGGATTCGCTGTCGCATTTGTTGCAAGACGATATTGATCTCGCCATCCGATTCGGTGTGCCGCCGGACAGTTCCTTCGTTGCCCGGCCCCTGGCACCCAACCGGCGCGTGTTGTGCGCGTCGCCCGACTATCTGGCAAAGCACGGCGCCCTCGAACACCCACGGGATCTGGAGCGTTTCGACTGTATTGTCCTCAACTCTGTCACCGGGCCAGCGAACGACTGGCGCTTCACCCGCAATGGCAAAGTTGAAAACTATACGGTCCCGCTCGCAAACGCTCGCGAGACGAATGACGGCGCGGTCGCCCGAGAATGGGCGGTCCACGGTTACGGCATTGCGATGAAATCGCTGTGGGATATTGGCCCGGACCTGCGAGCAGGTCGCTTGAAGATCCTGTTGCCGGAGTGGCGAACTGCGGAGGCACCGGTACATGCCGTGTATCAACGCAACCGGTACATGGCGCCTCGCGTACGTGCCCTTCTGGATTTTCTGGTCGAGCGCTTTGCAGAAGAATCCAGCCACCTGGAAGACTACTTGAGCTGACAGCTAAGCCAGATCAAGAACCTTCAAAAGGACTGCAAAGAGGATGTACAGCAACACCATCGATGCCAATAGCCAGCGCGAGATGATGCCCTTTCGGAAAGCGAAGAACATGATGCCCACACCTATCAGGGTGATGATTGCCGCCAGAACCAGCGACGTGTCCAGCGCCCAAGGCGTAAAGAACAGCCCGAATGCAGTGGGCACTGTGGCTTGAATCATCATGGCGCCGCTGATGTTGGCCAAGGCCAGTCGGTGTTTACCCTGGCGTACCCAAATGATCGCATTCAGCGTTTCAGGCAGTTCGGTAGCAATTGGGCTGAGCAACAGCGCCAGCAATTGAGGATGAATACCCAGCATGGGGCCCAAGGCATCGAGTTGTCCGACAAAGAAGTGAGAGGCCGCAAAGATAACCGCTAATGCAATAAGCGTTTGAATCACCGCCGCCGAGGTCGACGGAGTCGCTTTGCCTGGCGCAAGTTTCAGGGGCTCGAGTTCATACTCTTCTTCATCCTGCTCACCGCGCATTTCCTTCCAGAAATACGCCGCATAGGCCGCCAGGAAAAGAATACCCAACCAAGGTTTGTAGGCAAACACGACAAGACCGAGCGCAATCTTCGCAACAAAAATGACGAGGAACCATCCTTGATCACGGCTGAGTCGTTTGAAGTCCTGACGGATGGCCTCGGTATTCGCCAGGCGCTGACGACACAGCAAGAGTGTTACACCGACTACCGCATAGGCGATCGTCGCCAGGACCAGAGGGCCGCCAAGTGCAGCACCGACGCCGAGGGATTTCTGCTCTGGCGTGTCACCAAACACAACGGCAATAAACGTGATGACGCTTTCCGGTAATGCCGTACCAAAGGCCGCCAGAATGGACCCCGTGGCTTGTTGCCCGACCGCAAGTTTGCGACCGACCCACTCGATGCCATTAACGAAGTATTCACAAGCCAGATAGATGACAACCGCGGAGCCCAACAGCAACGCAAACGTCATGGGCATTGAATGCATGAGGAAACCTGAGGGGCCGGACACAAGAGCCAATGGTTCAGACACCCGCGTCCGACCCACAGACAGGTATCTTCACCAATGGTCTTGCCAAGTCATATGACCGGTCACGCCATGGCTTGCGAGCCAAGTATGTTGACGTGACCCCTTCCGGAAACGAAGGCGGCTACTCCCCAAGGGAGCGGCGATCCTAAAGATCAGGTACTAATGCGTCAACGGCTTAGTTGCGAGTCTTCAAACTCTGAACCTCATTATTTTGCTGCAAACTCATATATAGCTAGAGCGTGCGGCACTTTAAACGTTTGGTGCAAGTGTTTGTAACATGCTATGTCTTGAAAGGCCTTCAACATCACTTTCTGAATGAACGCTGAACACTATCCATCGAGTGGGTTACAGCAAAAGCAATCCCTCTTATTCTTGTTTCGGAAGTAATCCTTCAGGGGGTATCAAATACCCTTTAATGGCAATTGTTATTCAGGAGGTCATTAAACAGCAGCAAACTCATACCGGCGCTGCCCGACTCCAGATCGGCATCGCCCTGGTTTATTTAATGTTGCAGTATCTCGTTCGGCGAGGCTCCTGTACAAACACAGGTCACTGATCTGACGACGTCGAGAGACGCCCAAGGTTAAGACAGGCTCTATCGGATTAAGGTTTAGCCCAAGTGACTTCCGGCCAACATGGCCCGGATACGTTGTACAGTGCCAAAACCTAGACGTGGAGATCGCTTTCTGCACTCTCTTCTCTGGTTTACGCCCCTGTGTGAGATCTGTTTGTGGTCAAAACAGCTATGGGGACTACCTCAAATGTCAATGGCAAGCGCTACCCCTTCCACCTTCAAGGACATCCGCCTGAAAGACACAGTAGTGTCTTACATGAGCCCTCTGCTCATTACCGTGACCGGCAACATGACGGTTATCCAGGCCAGGGAACATCTGCTCAAGCAACTGCCGGACGATGATATTCCGGCCCACATCTTTGTCACCGACCCGCGCAGCGCTTTGCATGGTCAGCTGTCGGTGAAAACACTGCTCACCGAGAAAAACACCGATCTTTGCGTTCGCGATCTGATGCTGCCCATCCGCTTTTCGGTTTCGCCGAATCAGCTCCGGCACGATGTTGCGCCCGAGCTGATCGAGAAAGGCGTGGACATCGTTCCCGTGGTCAGCGAAGGCCGGTTATTGGGCGTGCTGTATGAAAAAGAAATCGCCGCGCTGATTCAGGACGAAGGCACCGACGACGCTCAACGCCAGGGTGCCAGCCTGCCGCTGGAAACGCCCTACCTCAGCACCAGCCCGTGGAGTTTGTGGAAAAAGCGCTTGCCGTGGCTACTGTTGCTGTTTCTCGCCGAAGCCTACACCAGCACCATCTTGCAGGTATTTGAAGAGCAGCTCGAAGCCGCGATCGCCCTGGCCTTCTTCATTCCCTTGCTGATCGGCACTGGCGGTAACAGTGGCACCCAGATCACCTCCACGCTGGTACGGGCCATGGCCCTGGGCGAAGTCAGCCTGCGCAATGTCGGCACGGTGCTGCGCAAGGAAGTGACCACTTCCTTCATGATCGCGCTGGCCATCGGTGTCGTGGCCTGGATTCGGGCGTGGATGCTGGGAGTGGGATCGGAAATCGCCATGGTGGTCTGCCTGACGCTGGTCGCCATCACCATCTGGAGCGCCGTCGTCTCATCGATCATCCCGATGCTGTTAAGAAAACTGCGCATTGATCCGGCAGTGGTCTCTGCCCCCTTCATCGCGACCTTTATCGACGGTACCGGCCTGGTCATCTATTTCAACATCGCCAAACTGGTGATGACCGACTTGCCGGCTTAAGCCACTCACCAGACAGCCCCGAATCGCCAGATGCCGGGGCCGTCTTGTTTTTGAAAAAAATGGCGGAAGGCAGCAGGAGTCGAACCTGCCCGGGAACGGCTGCCGTCCCCAACCGGGTTTGAAGCCCGGCCGCGCCACCGGACGCGATTGCCTTCCTTGAAATCAGCCCTCGGGTCGCTGTGCCAGGGCATTGTCCGCACGGATAAGACGCTGGTCGCCAAGTCTGCGAGTCAAGCCGATCCGGTCGAAGAACTCGAGTATCTGGATGCTGCGCTTGCGGCCGATCCCTACCCTGTCGCGAAACGCCGCCACCTGAATCAACGAATGGTTGTCGACCAGTTGCAACAGCATAGCTGCCAGTTGGTGCACCGACGCGTCGAGGTAAAACAAGTCACGGACGACCTGGTGAACCAGCCCTAATCTCGCCATTTTGCGCAGCAGCAAGCGCACTGCAGCTTCGTCACGGCCAATGGCGCTGGCCAGGTTGCGCACCCAGGGTGGATCGAAGCCGGCTTGCTCGAACAATGGCTGCAACTGCTGCCACATGGCCTCGTCTTCTTCACTCAGTCGCACCTGGTGTTCGGGTAAGTGCAGCCAGGGTCCACTGACGGCAATGGCGCCGCTGGACAGCAGTTCGTCGAGCAGGCTGATGAACGTCGGTCGATCCAGCGACATGGCCGAAAACCGCCGCAAGCGATCCCGGTCCGGGCCCAGTTCGTCCGGTTCTAGTTGATGAAAGTGTGCCAGGTGCTCCAGCAACGAAACTTTCAGCGCCTCCCAGCGTTCAGTGTTGAACAATAGCGGACCTTGGCGGGTAGCAATGACACGGACATCTGCCGGCAAATGCCAGGTGCTGCGCAGGCGATTGAACTGCCGCTCCAGGCGCAGTGGGTCAAGCCCTGCGTCACTATTGGCAAGCAGCACTGGCAGTATTTGCTCCAGGCTTTCGCCAGTGGCCAGCGCTTGCAACTGCATCAGCCTGGCCGGAACGCGACGTTGGCGGGCTGGTGCAAACGGATCGAGCACCCGTCCTCCGCCGAGGGTGCGCCGTGCACTCTGGTCGCGCAGGACCAAACGGTCGCCATGCACGGCCTGCAACGGCGCGTTCAGCAACAGTTGCGCGAACATCCGCACGCCCGGCTCCAGGCGTGTGCCCTCCAGCAAGGCGACCCGGGCGGTGACATCCTGAGTGCCCAGATGCACGTGCACCGGGCTGAAATGTTCGAAGGCGCGTGGTTCGCTGGTCAGCAACTGCATCTCGATGTCCAGGCGCTGCGTGGGTGCGAACAGCCACTCGGCCAGCAGCCAGTCACCGCGATGGATCTGTTCCAGGGCCAGGCGTTCGGCACTCAGGTTCAACGCCACCCGCTGCCCGGCCCACGCCTCGACGACCACATGATTCTGCGCATGCAAACTCCGCACTCGCACAGGCTTGCCTGTCTGGCCCAGCAGGAGTGTGTCGCCCACCCTCACCTGCCCGGCCAGCGCTGTGCCGGTGACCACAATACCGGCGCCGGCGACGCTGAAAGCGCGGTCGATTGCCAGACGGAATCCTCCGCTGGCGCTACGCTGCCGGACCTCATGCTGGGCGGTCAACAATGCCTGGCGCAGGGCTTCAACGCCCTCCCCGGTCAGGCTCGACACGGCGAACTGCGGCGCGCCGCAATACGGCCCCGGCGCCAGCAACGCGGCGACCTGGGCGTGTACCGACTGCACCTGTGCCGGCTCGACCCGGTCGATTTTACTGATCACCACTAGCGCCTTTGGAATCCCCAGCAGTTCGACAATCGCCAAGTGCTCGCGAGTCTGGGGCATGACCCCGTCATCGGCGGCCACTACCAGCAACACCAGATCAATGCCCTGAGCGCCGGCGAGCATGTTGTGGATGAAGCGCTCATGCCCCGGCACGTCGATAAAACCGGTCATGTCCGCCCCAGGTTCCAGCGGCGCATAAAGGAAGCCCAGGTCGATGGTGATACCGCGTTCGCGTTCTTCCCGGTGGCGATCGCCGGCCTGTCCCGTCAAGGCCTTGAGCATTGCCGTTTTGCCGTGGTCAATGTGTCCAGCGGTGCCGACGATCACCTTGCCTCCCCCACTCCTTGCAGCAGCTCGAGTTGAGCGAGCCAGGCTGCTTCGTCGTCCAGTTGGCGCAGATCCAGCCACAGCGCATCGTCGTCGATGCGACCGAGCACCGGAATGGGCAAGGCTCGAAAAGCCGCTTCCAGGCCATGCAGTTGCCGACCACGCAAGCGTTTCGACACCTGCGGACGCAGACACAAGGCAGCGCTTGGCAAGCGCGCAATCGGTTGGCTACCACTACCGATCATGCCCAGCGCCGGCAGCGCGCTAACCGTCCAACCGGCGCCCAGTACGCGCGCCAGCAGCGGACACAGGCGTTCGGCCTGAGCGAGGATGTCCGCTTGCGGTCGGGTGAGCAGGCGCAGGCTGGGCAAGCGCTCGGCCAAACGGTCGGGATCGCGGTACAGACCCAGCACGGCTTCGAGGGCGGCCAGGGTCAGTTTGTCTACGCGCAAGGCCCGCTTGAGCGGGTTCTTCTTGATTCGGGCGATCAGCTCCTTGCGACCGACGATCAATCCCGCCTGAGGACCACCGAGCAACTTGTCACCGCTGAAGGTGACGATATCGGCCCCGTCGACCAGCGCCTGGCGCACTGTCGGTTCGGCGGGCAGGCCCCAGCGGGTCAGGTCCAGCAGACTGCCGCTACCCAGATCTTCCAGCAATGGCAGCCCGTGCCGGTGGGCCAGTTGCGCCAGTTCGGCGGTCGGTACCTGGGCCGTAAAGCCTTGAATGCTGTAATTGCTCGCGTGTACGCGCATCAACAAGCCGCTGCGTGGGCCGATGGCGGCTTCGTAGTCGCGGGGATGGGTGCGGTTGGTGGTGCCGACTTCATGCAGTCTGACCCCGGCCCGCGCCATGATGTCGGGAATGCGGAATGCCCCGCCGATTTCGATCAGTTCGCCACGGGAGATGATCCCCTCTTTGCGCGCTCCCAGGCTGTTGAGCGCGAGCAACACGGCGGCTGCGTTGTTGTTGACCACCGTCACCGCCTCGGCACCGGTCAGCTCGCGTATCAGGCCTTCGATCAGATCATCACGATCACCGCGCTTGCCACTTGCCAGGTCGAATTCCAGATTCAGCGGATAACGGGCAGCCTGTTGCACCGCCTCGATCGCTTCCTCCGGCAACAGTGCCCGACCGAGGTTGGTATGCAGTACCGTGCCGGTAAGGTTGAACACTCGCCGGACCCGACTGCGGTACTGGTTTGCCAGGCGTTCGCCGGCCCTCCCCGCCAATACCTGAGCCGTGAGCTCAAGGGCATCAAGCTGACCCCGTTGCACCGGTTCACGCACATCGTCGAGCAACTGTCGCAAAGTCGCGAGCAAGGCATCGCGGCCATAACGTTCAGCCAGCGGCTGGCAGGCGGCGTTGCGCAACAGGCTATCGATGGAAGGTAAACGCGCGGGGACGCTGGCAAGTTTTGCGGGCATCAAGGGGGCTCCCTGAAACGGTTGGCCGTCGCGGGAGTGGAATGAAACAGGCTCCGGTCCCGGAAACCTGAGTGTAGCCGCTGTGATCAATCTCCCCCTGGCGCCAGCATCAGGTTCGGTGCCAGACGCTGGTAGCCGTCCAGGTCCAGGCGCATGTCCAGCATCAAGCTGGCGAGGTCCGCCGAGAGCGCTTCGGCGTCAGCGTCGTTTTCCAGGTAGAGCAGTTTCAGGTAACTGTTGCAGCCGGGGCAGATTTCAGCCCGCAGTGGCGCCTGGCTGGCCGTATGTCGATCATCCTCGAAACTGACGTATTTGAGCCCCTTGCTCTGCTCGCAATAGACACATTTGACCCGCACCACATGCCATTCGCAGGCACACAGCGAACACACCAGGTAACGCAACCCGTTGTATTTTCCCCGCTGGTGAATCACCCCGGCCATGGCCGGCGAACCACAGGCCGGGCATTGGCCAAGGCTGGCGCACGGCTTCAGTTCACTAACCGGCATGCCGAGCAGCCAGTGGCTCCATGCCGCCTGCAAGGCCGCACCGAGAAACGGCACCAGCGCCGCCGGCAGCCCTGCATACTGGCCGCTGAGCAAGGCAATTGCCCAGACCTTACGCTGCCCGACGCTGGCGGTGTGCAAGGTTGCCACGGCACTTTTCACTGCTGAACGCGGCGGTGCCTGGTAACGTCGCAGCAGGGTTTCCAGGTACGGCAACCAGCCGTCCTCGCGCACCAGACTGTCGGCGGCCAGCGGTGGCAAGCCATGTTCCTGGTATAACAACAGGCGCTCAGGATTCGGGGCCGGGGCCAGCGGTGGCTCGTCCAACAGGCTTTGCTGGACGTAACACAGGTCGGCGACCAGCCGCAGGAAATCGGCCAGCGGATGCCCATTGGCCAATCGCTCCAGGCGCATCGCACGCAAGGTGTACAGGTTGGGCGGCGGCAGGCGCAGGAACGGCGGTGTGCTCGCCGCCGCCTCGATTTGTCCGGGCTTGAGTATCGTGCTCAAGGCATCATCCTTTCTTGCTTATCTGGCTGTCAGGGTTCTCGTCGTGCGTCACCTCGCGGTACCAGAGCGCATGATGTTTCTTCGCCCAGGCACGGCTGACCCCGCCATGCAGCATTGCGCTGACCGAGCCCTTGATCCAGAGGCCGGCGTAGATGTGCACGATAATGCTCAGCACCAGCACGAAAGCCGCCAGCGCATGCAACAGCATCGCCAGGCGAATCGAGGTGATGCCGAAGTATTGGCTGAAATAGGCTCGCCAGATCACCACACCGCTCAGCAGCAATATCAGCATGCAGGCCAGCAAGGTCCAGAACAGCAACTTCTGCCCGGGGTTGTACTTGCCGATTGGCGGTACGCCCTCCTCTTCGTTGCGCATCACCCGGTTGACCCGTTTGAGCCACAGGCGGTCGTTGGCAATAAAGACATTGGCCCGCCAGAAGCTGATCACCAGCCCCAGGAAAAACACGAACATCAGCACGCCCATGAAGGGGTGCAGGATGCGCGTCCACGGCCCGCCGCCAAACAACTCGCTGAGCCAGAACAGCGACGGGTGGAACAGTGCCAGACCCGACAGGGCCGCCATGAAAAACAGAATCGCTACCAGCCAGTGATTGGTGCGTTCGTTGGCGTTGTAGCGCAGGATGGTTTTGTCTTTCATGGTCGCCTGTCCTCCTGCGATCCTGGCGTGTTCGGGTCATAGACATGCACCGTCGGGTCGACTTCATGCACGCTGGAATCCTTGCCGGGCGGGTGTTCGTCTTCCTCGACGCGCTGCGGGCCGATGCGCACGTAATGGAAGAAACCCGCCAGCACTGCAGCGCCCATGGCCAACAACGCCAGTGGTTTGCTCACGCTTTTCCACAGCCCGACCAATGGGCTGATGACCGGCTGGTTCGGCAAGCCGGCGTACAGCGATGGCTGGTCGGCGTGGTGCAGGACGTACATCACATGCGTGCCGCCGACGCCGGCGGGATCGTACAGGCCGGCGTTGTCGAAGCCCCGTGACTTGAGGTCGACGATGCGCTCGGCGGCGTGTTCTTTCATGTCCTCCTTGCTGCCGAACACGATGGCCCCGGTCGGGCAGGTCTTGACGCAAGCGGGTTCCAGCCCGACCGCCACCCGGTCCGAACACAGCGTGCACTTGTAGGCCTTGTGGTCTTTGCGCGAAATGCGCGGAATGTTGAAGGGGCATCCGGTGATGCAATAACCGCAGCCGATGCAATGGTCCTGGTCGAAATCGACAATGCCGTTGGCGTGCTTGATGATCGCCCCGGGACTTGGGCAGGCCGCGAGGCAGCCAGGTTCAGCGCAGTGCATGCAGCCGTCCTTGCGAATCAGCCATTCGAGGTTGCCGGCGTCGGTTTCGTGCTCGGTGAAGCGCATCAGGGTCCAGGTCTCGGCGCTGAGGTCCTGCGGGTTGTCGTAGGTTCCATGGTTGTGGCCGACCTCGTCGCGCAATTCGTTCCATTCCGAACAGGCGACCTGGCAGGCCTTGCAACCGATGCACTTGGTGGTATCGATGAGTTTGGCGACTTCCTCCTGTTGACGTACCGAAGGCGGCAAGGTGGTGGTGGCCGAACGGGCAATGATGTCTTGGTTGGCCATCAGATTTTCTCCACATTGACCAGGAACGACTTGGATTCCGGGGTCTGTGTATTGCCGTCACCGAGGAACGGCACCAGGGTGTTTGTCAGGTAGCCATGCCGGGTTGCCCCGGTGAACCCCCAGTGCAACGGAATGCCGATATGGTGCACGGTCTGGTTGTTGACCTGCAGCGGACGAATCCGCTTGGTCACCACCGCCACCGCCTCGATATGCCCGCGCTTGGAGCTGACCCTTACCCGGTCGCCTGGGGCAATCCCCTTCTCCTTGGCCAGGGCTTCACCAATCTCGACGAACTGCTCGGGCTGGGTGATGGCATTGATCGGGCAATGCTTGGTCCAGAAGTGGAAGTGCTCGGTGAGCCGGTAGCTCGTGGCGGCATAGGGGAAATCCTTCGCCGTCCCGAGCGACTCCCAGACCGAATCGAAGATGCGCCCAGCCGGGTTGCTGGTCGCCTTCTTGTTGGTGGGGTGCAGCGGGTTGATGCCGATAGGCGTTTCGAACGGTTCGTAATGTTCCGGGAAAGGCCCTTCGTTCATCTTGTCGAGGGCGAAGAAACGCGCCACCCCTTCGGGGTTCATGATGAACGGGTTCATGCCTGCTTCCGGCGGTACGTCGGCCTTGTAGTCGGGCACGTCGGTGCCGCCCCAGGACTTGCCGTTCCACCACACAAGGCGCTTTTTCGGATCCCAGGGTTGGCCTTTCGGGTCGGCCGAGGCGCGGTTGTAGAGAATGCGCCGGTTCATCGGCCAGGCCCAGGCCCATCCCAGATTCTGCTTCATCCCGAAAGGGTCGCTGTTGTCGCGGCGAGCCATCTGGTTGCCCTGCTCGGTCCAGCTGCCGCAGAAGATCCAGCAGCCCGACGCCGTGCTGCCGTCGTCCTTCAGTTGGCCAAAACCGGATAGCTGCTGCCCGGCCTTGAGCGTCGCGCCCGTGGCGTCGGTGACATCGGCAACCGCGTAGCCGTTGAACTCCTTGGCAATCTCTTCCGGTGTCGGATCGTCAGGCACCTTGTAGGGCCAACTGAGCTTGAGAATCGGCTCGGCGAAGGCGCCGCCATTGGCCTGGTAGCGCTGACGCAAACGGATGAACAGCTCGCTCATGATCTTGATGTCGGTGCGAGCTTGTCCCGGGCCATTGGCGCCCTTCCAATGCCATTGCAGCCAACGGCCACTGTTGACCAGCGAGCCGTCTTCTTCAGCGAAACAGGTGGTGGGCAGGCGGATGACTTCGGTCTGGATGCCGGCCGTTTCGACATCGTTGTAAGGCCCGACATTGCGCCAGAACTCCGAGGTCTCGGTGGCGAGCGGGTCCATCACCACCAGCCACTTGAGTTTGGCCAGCGCGGCCATCACCCGGTTTTTGTCGGGCAAGGCGGCGATAGGATTGAAGCCCTGGCAGACGTAGCCGTTGACCTGCCCGCTGGACATCATGTCGAACACTTTGAGGATGTCGTAACCGGGGATATCGAGCTTCGGCAGCCAGTCGTAGCCCCAGTGGTTGTCGGCGGTAGCATTGGCGCCGTACCAGGCCTTCATCAGGCTGACGTGGAACTTGCCGTAGTTTTGCCAATAAGACAGCTGTCCGGGCCGAAGTGGCTTGAGTGCACGCTTGGCAATGTAGGCGTCGTAATCCTGTTCGGCATCGCCCGGCAAGGTCAGGTAACCGGGCAGCAAATTCGACAGCAACCCAAGGTCGGTCAGGCCCTGGATGTTGGAGTGCCCGCGCAGGGCATTGACGCCCCCGCCCGGCATGCCGACGTTGCCCAACAGCAACTGCACCATGGCTGCGCTGCGAATCATCTGCGAGCCCGTCGAATGCTGGGTCCAGCCCAGTGCGTAGAGAATCGTCATGGTCTTGCCCGGTTGCGAGCAAGTGGCGATCTCTTCCCAGATCTTTTGCAGGGCATCTTGCGGCATGCCGCAGATCTGGCTGGTCAGTTCCAGGGTGTAGCGGCTGTAATGCTGCTTCATCAGCTGGTAGACGCAACGCGGGTGCATCAGGGATGGATCGACTTTGGCAAAACCGTCCTCGCCGATTTCATAGCCCCAGCTGGACTTGTCGCTGTAGGTGCGCTTGGTTGCGTCGTAGCCGGTAAACAGCCCGTCCTCGAAACCAAAGCTGTCCTTGACGATGAACGCCACGTCCGTATAGGCGTGCACGTACTCGTGCTGGATCTTGTTTTCAGTAAGCAAATAGTTGATCAGACCGCCCATGAAGGCGATGTCGGTGCCGGTACGGATCGGTGCGTAATAATCGGCCACCGAGGCGGTACGGGTGAAACGCGGGTCAACCACGATCAATCGCGCCTGGTTGTGCGCTTTGGCTTCGGTCACCCATTTAAAGCCACAGGGGTGGGCTTCGGCGGCGTTACCGCCCATGACCAGGACCAGATTCGCGTTGGCGATATCGGTCCAGTGGTTGGTCATCGCACCTCGGCCATACGTTGGGGCAAGACTTGCCACCGTCGGGCCATGTCAGACACGTGCCTGGTTATCGAACCCCAGCATGCCCAGACTGCGAACGACCTTATGGGTCATGTAACCGGCTTCGTTGGAGGACGCCGAGGCAGCGAGAAAACCCGTCGTCAGCCAACGGTTGACCGTTTGGCCCTTGGCATTCTTCTCGATGAAGTTGGCGTCACGGTCGGCCTTCATCAGGTCGGCGATGCGATCCAGTGCTTCATCCCACGACACCCGCGTCCACTCCTTGCTGCCCGGCTTGCGTACTTGCGGATATTGCAGCCGGCTGGGGCTATGGACAAAGTCCAGCAGGCCTGCGCCTTTAGGGCACAGCGTGCCGCGATTGACCGGGTGGTCGGCATCCCCTTCGATGTGGATGATGCTCTGATTGACGTTCTTGGCCGCATCGCCCTGGCTGTACATGATCAAGCCGCAACCGACCGAACAGTAGGGGCAGGTATTGCGGGTTTCATGGGTATGGGCCAGCTTGAAGTGGCGGACTTGCTCGGCGAAGGCTGGCGCGGGTGCCATACCCAGCGCGGCCAGGCTGGAGCCTCCAAGGCCGATAGCGGCGACCTTGAAGAACTGACGACGGTTGAGGTCCATCGTGCGCTCCTGATCAGGTGGAGTTACCCGGAACGTGCCCGGGAAATCTTGGACGAACACGGTGACTGAACGACGGCCGCCGACACTTGAAACTATAGTCAAGATTGCACGGGATGTAATGAAACCCGGTCGGCGGCGGTGTACTCAGAGCTCCGGCGCGTCATTGCCTCTTTTCCCGATCACATCATCCACCCAGCTCATCGCCGCAATGACTGTCGGGAAGCCGATCGTGCTGGTCAAGGCGATCAGTGCGTGATGGACCTCCTCAGTCGTCGCCCCGGCTGCAAGTGCCCGTCGGGTATGACTGTGCACTGCGCCTTCCGAGCGGATTGCCGCCGCGGCACCGAGCTGAATCAGTTGGACGGTTTTCTCTTCCAGCGGCCCAGCATGATGCACCGCTGTACCCAGGGCCTCCAAGGCACTGAAGTAATCAGGATATAGATGCTTGAGACGTTGGTACGTGTACGGGTTGTGGCTGTTCTTGTTGTCCATCGTGGTCTCCTCGTGTGACGGTTCGATTCAGTTCTGGTCCTTCACTTCAGACAGCGCTCTACAAGCTCTTCGGCGCTGGTGACCGGTGGCTCGCAGGTGCGGTTTCGGCAGACATAGGCGCTGGCTTGTCCCGCAAGCGCATGTCGGCCCGCGCCGATGGGCACATCCTCGGCAAAGGCCAGGACGCGTGCCGGCAGGTAGCGGCGCTGCAGCTTCGCGACCAAGGTGCTGGCGGCGGAACGCTCGCCGGCAACGACGATGCTGATCGGGCCACGTTGCATCCAGTCCTGCGCCGCCAGCAGATGGGCGAAACCGAAGGGATTCTGCGCGGCTGCGGCGCGGTACATCGCCAAGACCTGCTCGGCACGCTCGCGGTAAAGCTCGCGGCCGGTCAGTTCAAAAAGTCTCAGGAAAGCCAACACGCAGGCCGAAGCTCCTGACGGCCAGGCACTGTCGTGCGGTGCCCGAGGCCTGTGCACCAGCGGCTCGCCATCGCTGGGCGTGAAGTAAAGTCCGTCCTCCCAGAACTTGTCGAGGACCACCTCAACCAGTTGCGTGGCGCGTTCGACATAGCGTTTCTCGAAGTGGCACTCGTAGAGATCGATCAAGGCGTTGGCGAGGAAAGCGTAGTCTTCGAGGAAGCCTGGAACCTTCGCCGTGCCCTCCCGCCAGGCCCGGTACAGGCCACCTTCGGGCGTCGAGAGTCGGTCCAGAATGAAATCGGCGGCGCGCCTCGCGGCGTCCAGATACGTTGTGGTTCCGGTCGCTTGGTATGCCGCGCAGAGCCCCTGGACCATTAACGCGTTCCAGCTGGTGAGGATGTTCTCGTCGCGCCCCGGACGAATACGCTGGGCACGCGCCAGCAATAACCTGCCACGCAGGCCCTTGAGCTCTAGTTCCTGCACCGCGTCCAGTGCGACTGCGCGGTGCAGCACCGTGCTGCCATGCTCGAAGTTGCCGTTGGCGGTGACGCCGTAAGCCCGGCAGGCCAGCGCAGCATCCGGCTCGCCGAGCGCGGCCTGCACTTGAGCGAGTGTCCACACGTAGAACTTGCCCTCTTCACCCTCGCTGTCAGCGTCTTCACTGGCGTAGAAACCACCTTCAGGATGGGTCATGTCACGCAGGATGTATTCGATGGTTTCCTCGAACACGCGCCGCCAGGCAGGCTTGCCGGTCTCGCGATAGGCGTCGGCATAGAGCTTCACGAGCTGGCCGTTGTCGTAGAGCATCTTTTCGAAATGAGGAATGGCCCAGCGTTCATCCACACAATAGCGAGCAAAACCGCCGCCGAGGTGATCATAGAGCCCGCTGGCGGCCATGCGATCAAGGGTCAACTCTACCGAATGCAGCAAATCCGGCTCGTGCAGACGCTGATAAAGACGCAGGACCAGATCATGGCAGGCCGGGTTGGGAAATTTCGGAGCGTTGCCCAGGCCGCCGTTCACCGGGTCGGTGTTTCGGGCAAACAACCGGGCAGCGGCAGCCGGCTGGTCAGGCTCCAGCGGTGTATCGCCCTCCAGCATTGATGCGTCCAGCTTGCGGTACCCCTGAAGGAACTGCTTGACGTTCTGTTGCAGCGCCGCGCGGTTGTTCTGCCAGGCATCGCTCAGACCGAGCAGCAGCTGAGTGAAGCCCGGCCGACCATAACCGTCGTCTGGCGGAAAGTAGGTGCCGCCGAAGAACGGCTCGCGCTCGGCAGTCAGGAACACCGTTAACGGCCAGCCACCACCCTGCCCCATCATCTGCACGACTTGTTGATAGATGTCGTCGAGATCAGGCCGTTCCTGGCGGTCGACTTTGATATTGATGAAGCGCTCGTTCATCAGGCGCGCGGTCTCGGGGTTCTCGAACGACTCGTGGGCCATCACGTGACACCAGTGGCAGGCGGCATAACCCAGCGACAGGTGGATGGGCTTGTCCTCGTCGCGCGCGCGGCGGAACGCTTCCTCGCCCCACGGATACCAATCGACGGGGTTCTCTGCGTGCTGACGCAGATAGGGCGAAGTCTCTTTGGCGAGTCGATTGCTCATGGCTGGCTCCTCACGCCGGGTTCCTCAGAACAGCCCCAACTGCAAACGCGCCGCCTCGGACATGCGGCTTTGATCCCATGGCGGGTCCCAGACGATCTCGACCTCGACCTCGCTGACCCCAGGGATACTCTGGACCTTGGTGAGCGCCTCCTCTTTGAGCACATCGCCCATTCCGCAACCGGGCGCGGTCATGGACATCTTGATCTCGACTCGCTGGCCGCCGTCGGCGAGCAAACGGGTTTCACACTGATAGATCAGCCCGAGATCGACCACATTGACCGGGATCTCCGGGTCGTAGACGGTGCGCAGCATGTCGAACACTTGCTGGACGTCGAACCCGCCACTGCTCGTCTGGGGCTGCTCCTGCCGCTGAGCATCCCGCCCTAACGCATCGGCGTCAGCGGCGGCGATCCGTGCCAGCCGGCCCCTGGAGATTTGCACCGTGAAGCTGCCACCGAGCGCCTGGGTTACCACCACTCGCTCGCCACGGCCCAGTTGCAGTCGCTCCCCGCCCGGAATCAGGGTCACTGCGCAATCGCGCGTGAGTTCGATCGGTTGCAGGTAGCCCGGTTTATTCGGGTTATCGAAATGGAAGCCGGCGCCATGCAGGTCATACGTAAAATCGACGGACAAGCCATCCGCGCGCTCTGCGCTCGCGGGATCGAGCAACAGCTTGATGCCGTCTGCCTCGACCGTGATATCGCCTTCGGCAGCGCGTTCGAAGAAAAACTCATGCGCGAAATGCTCGTCGATCCTGAGCCGCACTCCGCGCACATGCCCGTCCGCCAGGGCATCGAGCAAGACTTTGCGTGCCGGTTCGCGCAGGTGAATACGCGGGATTGATAATGTGGCTGCCATGGCTGATTACTCCGTCGTGACCTGCGAGGCGCCACCTTCGAGGGCGCTACGCAGCGTGTGCCAGGCCAGAGTGGCGCACTTGACCCGCACCGGAAACTCCCAAACGCCTGAAAGCACCGCGAGTTTACCGAGCTCCGCGGGTGTTATCCGGGCGTTTGGCCCTTCGGTGAGCAACGTATGCACCCGGGCAAAAAGTGCCTGCGCCTCCTCCGGTTTTTTCCCCTTCACCGCCAACGTCATCAGGGACGCCGAGGCCTGGGAGATGGCACAGCCAACCCCCTGAAAGCTGATGTCCTCGATCACCCCGTTCGCCAGCCGGAGATAAATCTTCAGCTGATCGCCACACAGCGGATTGAACCCCTCCGCCGTACAGGTCGCGTCCGCAAGCGGGTGAAAGTTACGCGGCCGCTTACCGTGGTCGATGATCACGTCCTGGTAGAGGTCGCGCAGTTCGTCGCCACTCATCGGAACACCTCTTGAACTTTGGCCAGCCCGGCCACCAGTGCATCGATATCACGCTCGGTGCTGTAGCAGCCGAGCGACGCGCGAGCCGTGGCGGGCACGCCGAAACGGTTCATCAAGGGCTGTGCGCAGTGGTGCCCGGTGCGAATCGCGATCCCTTCGCGGTCAAGGATGGTGCCGATGTCGTGCGGGTGGATGCCGTCGAGGACAAACGAAAGAACACCGACCTTTTCTGCTGCCGTACCGATCAACCGCAGGCCGGGCAACGCCGCCAACGCCTTGGTGGCGTAGGCCTGCACGGCCTGCTCGTGAGCCGCAATCGCCCCAGGCCCCAGTTCAGCGAGAAAGTCGATCGCCGCACCAAGGCCGATAGCGCCGGCCATGTTCGGGGTCCCCGCTTCAAACTTGTACGGCGGTTTGTTGTAGACGGTTTTCTCGAAGCTGACCGAGAGAATCATGTCGCCGCCGCCCTGATAAGGCGGCATGCTTTCGAGCAGCTCGTGACGGCCGTAGAGCACGCCGATGCCGGTGGGGCCGTACATTTTATGGCCAGACAAGGCGTAGAAATCGCAGCCCAACGCTCGTACGTCGACCTTCAGGTGCGGAGCTGCCTGGGCGCCGTCGACCAGCACGCGTACGCCCCGCGCGTGGGCGAGCTCGACAATGCGCCGGATCGGGTTGATGGTGCCGAGCACATTGGAGACATGGGTCACCGCCACCAGTCGGGTCCTGGGCCCGATCAGCCGTTCCAGCTCATCGAGCAGCAGTTCGCCAGCGTCGTTGATCGGCGCCACCCGCAGCCGCGCGCCGGTCTGCTCGCAGAGCATCTGCCACGGCACGATATTCGAATGGTGCTCCATGGCCGTGATCAGCACCTCGTCGCCTGTTCGGAGCTGAGTCTTGCCGTAGGTTTGCGCCACGAGATTGACCGCTTCGGTCGTGCCGCGGACGAACACGATCTCTTCGACGGATTCGGTATTGAGGAAACCCTGGACCTTGGCCCGAGCCTTCTCATACTCCTCGGTGGCGCGCACCGAGAGGTAATGCACGCCGCGGTGCACGTTGGCGTTCTCCTTGGAAAAGAAGTGCGACATAGCATCGATGACCGCCTGCGGCTTCTGGCTGGTCGCGGCACTGTCGAGGTAAATCAGCGGCTTGCCGTAGATCGTCTCCGCGAGGATCGGGAACACCTGGCGCACACGTTCGACGTCGTAGCCTGGCGTAAGGTGGAGCGGTTTCGATAGCCCTTGAAGGCGGTTTTCGAGGTCGCTCATGCCGACACCTCCAGCCCGCGCAACTGCGCGGTGACCAGTCGCTGCACATGCTCGCGCAACGACTCCAGTTCAATGAGCTTGAGCATCTCGCTGACGAACGCAAAGGTCAGCAGCGACCGCGCCGCCGCCAGCGGAATACCGCGTGAGCGCAGGTAGAAAATAGCCTGCTCATCGAGTTGGCCGACGGCGGCACCGTGAGCGCACTTGACGTCATCGGCGAATATCTCCAGCCGAGGCTGAGAGTTGACCTGGGCCGACGTCGACAACAGCAGATTCTTGTTGGTCTGGCTGGCATCGGTCTTCATCGCTCCCGGGCGCACGATGATTCGTCCGTCAAAGATTCCATGCCCATGGTCATCGATCACGCCTTTATAGCGTTCGCGGCTGGTGCACCGCGGGGCCCGGTGCTCGATGGTTGTCTGGTTATCCAGGTGCTGCTGGCCTCGCGGCAGGTACAGACCGTTCAGGGCGACTTCGGCGCCGGGGCCTTCGAGTACCACGCGCAGTTCATGCCGTGCCAGTTTCGAACCCAGTGCCAGGGAATGCGCTGTGAAGTGACTGCCCTGAGCCTGGCGCACGCTGAGCAGCGCGACATGGAAGGCCGCGGTGCTCTCGTTCTGCAGCGTGTAATGTTCAAGCGTAGCGTCGGCGTCCAGCAGCACCTCGCTGACTGCGTTACTCAGGTAGACCTCTTCCCCGCTGCTGACATGGCTTTGCACCAGAATCGCCCGGCTGCCGGCCCCCATCTGCACCAGGACACGCGGATGGGTCACCCGTGGCGTGGCGTCCGATGTCGAGAGAAACACCAGATGGATCGGGACGTCGAGCGTCGTGTGGGCAGGAATCCGCACCAACGCCCCATCCTCGGCAAACGCCGCATTCAGTGCGGTAAAGGCTTGCGGCTGTGAGCGAAACGCATGGGCGAACAGGTTTTCGAGCGCCCCATTGTCGGCGTTCAGCAGCGGTGCGAATGGGCACACCTTAACGCCCCGGGGAAGCCCTTCAAGTGCCGACAGTTCAGCCGCGAAATAACCGTTGACGAAGACCAGCCGCACGCCGCCGTAGTTGCCGGCGAGTCGTTCGATGTCGACGGCGGACAGCTCCTGACTCGCGATCGTTTCGACCGGCTGGAAAGGAATCTCCAGGATCGGCGCGACTCGCGTGTGCTTCCAGGCCTCGTCCTTGACCGTCGGAAAGCCTTGCTCAGACACCCACTGGAACGCATCGCGGCGCAACGCTTGCAGCCAGGCCGGACGCCGGGCGTCAACGCTGGGGTTGAGCTGCGAGAGCAACGCCGCGCTGTTCATGGCCTGGCTCCGGGCGCTGCAGAATCCTGCTCATAGCTCGCATAGCCGTGCTTTTCCAGCTCGATGGCCAGCTCCTTGCCGCCAGACTGCACGATTCGGCCGTTGGCCATGACGTGCACGCGATCCGGGACGATGTAGTCGAGCAGGCGTTGATAGTGGGTGATCACCAGCAGCGCGCGGTCCTTGCTGCGCAGCGCATTGACGCCGGCGGCGACTGTCCGCAGCGCGTCGATGTCGAGGCCCGAGTCGGTCTCGTCGAGGATCGCCAGCCGGGGTTCGAGAATCGCCATCTGGAAAATCTCGTTGCGTTTCTTCTCGCCACCCGAGAAGTCGACGTTGAGCGAGCGGTTCATGAAGCTCTGGTCCATCTCGACCAGCGCCATGCGCTCCTTGGCGAGCTCGAGGAAATCCAGCGCATCGAGCTCTTCGAGCCCACGCTGCTTGCGCACGGCATTGAGGGCCGTGCGCAAGAAGTAGAGGTTGCCGACGCCGGGAATTTCCACCGGGTACTGAAACGCCAGGAAAATCCCGGCGACCGCCCGCGCTTCTGGCGGCATGGCGAGCAGGTCCTGGCCGTCATACAGCACCTCGCCGCTGACCTCATAAGTTTCAAGGCCCGCGAGGACCTGGGCCAGCGTGCTCTTGCCGGAGCCGTTCGGCCCCATGATCGCGTGCACCTCGCCCGCTTCCACCCGCAGCGTGATGCCCCGCAGGATTTCACGGCCGTCGACGCTGGCGTGCAGATCATTGATCTCGAGCATGCTCCCACCCCGGGCCTTAGCCCACGCAGCCCTCCAGGCTCACACCCAGCAGTTTCTGGGCTTCCACCGCAAATTCCATCGGCAGCTCCTTGAGCACTTCGCGGCAGAAACCGTTGACGATCATCGGCACCGCGTCCTCCGCGCTGATACCGCGCTGCCGGCAGTAAAACAGCTGCTCGTCGCTGATCTTCGACGTGGAGGCCTCGTGCTCGACCTGGGCGCTGGGGTTCTTCACGTCGATATAAGGAAACGTGTGCGCGCCGCATTCGCTGCCCAGCAGCAGCGAATCGCACTGCGTGTGGTTGCGGGCGCCGGTCGCGGCTTTCTGGATCTTCACCAGGCCGCGGTAGGTGTTCTGTCCATGACCGGCGGATATTCCCTTGGACAGAATGGTGCTGCGCGTATGCCGGCCGATGTGGATCATCTTGGTGCCGGTGTCCGCCTGTTGGTGATTGGCCGTCAGGGCGACTGAATAGAACTCGCCGACCGAATAATCGCCCTGGAGAATCACTCCCGGGTATTTCCAGGTGATCGCGGAGCCGGTTTCGACCTGCGTCCAGGAGATCTTCGAGTGTGCGCCTGCGCACTTGCCACGTTTGGTGACGAAATTGAAGATGCCGCCGCGTCCTTGGGCATCGCCGGGGTACCAATTCTGCACTGTGGCGTACTTGATCTGGGCGTTATCCAGCGCAACCAGTTCGACCACCGCCGCGTGCAGCTGGTTATTGTCGCGCATCGGCGCGGTGCAGCCCTCGAGGTAGCTCACATAGGCGCCCTCTTCCGCAACGATCAACGTGCGTTCGAACTGGCCGGTGTCCGCGGCGTTGATGCGGAAATAGGTCGACAGTTCCATCGGGCAACGCACGCCCTTGGGCACGTAGCAGAAGGAACCGTCGGAAAACACCGCCGAGTTCAGTGTGGCAAAGAAGTTGTCGCTGTAGGGCACGACCGAACCGAGGTATTTGCGCACCAGTTCCGGATGGTTCTGCACGGCCTCGGAGAACGAGCAGAAGATCACCCCGACTTCGGCGAGTTTGTGCTTGAAGGTAGTCGCGACCGAGACCGAGTCGACCACCGCATCCACCGCAACGCCGGTCAGGCGTTCCTGTTCGGCGAGCGAGATGCCGAGCTTGCCGAACATCTCGCGCAGCTCGGGATCGACCTCGTCAAGACTGCCGGGCCCTGGCGTTTTCGGCTTCGGCGCCGAGTAATAGATGATGTCCTGGTAGTCGATGGGCGCGTAATGGACATTTTGCCAGGAGGGCTCGCGCATCGTCAGCCAGTGGCGATAGGCCTTCAGGCGCCAGTCCAGCAGCCACTGCGGCTCGTTCTTCTTGGTCGAGATCAGGCGGATGAGGTCTTCGTTGAGCCCGCGCGGGGCCGCGTCGCTCTCAAAATCAGAGACAAAGCCGTACTTGTAGGCCCGGTTGCTGAGTTCGCGGATCCTCGAATTGTCAGTGCTCATCGCGGATGCCTCCTGCTGTTGGCAGGACGATGTGATCGTTTAACTATACTCCTTCCCTGTTCCTTACGACCCGAGCTAGCCCCTGGCGTTCAAACATCCGACGATTGCCGTAACAGGATGTCGTTTCCGTCCACCCGGACCTCGAACTGTTCGACCTGGTAAGCCGGTTCGGTGAGGCACTCGCCGCTGGTCACGTCGAACTCGTAGGCGTGAACCGGGCAAATCACCACGGTGTCGCACAGTATTCCGTCCCCCAGCGAACCGTCTTCGTGCGGACAGGTGTTGTGGATGGCGAAGTACCGGCCATCGACATTGAACAGCGCGACGGGCGTGCCCCCAAGGTTCACGGTTATGCCGTTACCCGGTTCGACATCCCCCACGCAGGCGACCTTGACGAACTCACTCATAGTGCCATCCCTCTTGAGTGTCATTTTAGCTGCTGGAACTGCTGGTGATTCGTCGGGATCCGCTCGCCAGGACGTGCGTCCGGCAGCAGTAGGCTAAGCTTTCAGCAGCTCATTGCTCACGATGCTCGCGCCTGCAGGTTTTGGTTTTTCTGAAGAGCGTCTGCAATAGCTATTTCAGACCGGCCCAAACCATTCACGCAGGACTGACGTGATGACCGAGCCCCTTCTCAGCTTCGAAGAACTGAAACTCGCCGCTAGCGCAGGTGATATCGATACCGTGCTGGTCTGCATGGTCGATATGCAGGGGCGACTGGTCGGCAAGCGATTCCAGGTCGAGTTTTTCATCGACAGCGGCCATGAAGAAACCCACTGCTGCAATTACCTGCTGGCCGACGACATCGACATGGAGCCGGTGCCGGGTTATGCCGCCGCCAGCTGGAGCAAAGGCTATGGCGATTTCGTGCTGAAACCCGACATGGCCACCTTGCGCCGCGTGCCGTGGCTGGAATGCACGGCGCTGGTGCTCTGCGACGTGCTTGATCACCACCACCGGCGGGACTTGCCCCATAGCCCACGGGCAATCCTGAAAAAGCAGATCGAGCGACTGCGCGAGCGCGGCTACAGCGGCATGTTTGCCTCTGAGCTGGAGTTCTATCTGTTTGACGAGAGTTACGAGGCCATCCACGAGCGCAATTACCACAAGCCGAAAACTGCCGGCCACTACATCGAGGATTACAACATCCTCCAGACCACCCGCGAGGAGCCGGTGCTGCGGGCGATTCGCAAGCATCTGCAGGCATCCGGCATTCCCGTGGAAAACTCCAAGGGTGAATGGGGCCCGGGCCAGGAAGAAATCAACGTCCGTTATGCCGATGCCCTGACCATGGCCGACCAGCATGTGATCATCAAGCACGCCTGCAAAGAGATTGCGCAATTGCAGGGCAAGGCGATCACGTTCATGGCCAAGTGGCGCTATGACGCCGCCGGGTCCAGTAGCCATATCCACAACTCGTTGTGGGACAAAAACGGCAAAAAGCCGCTGTTTTTCGACCCCAAGGCCGAATTCGGCATGTCGACGCTGATGCGTGCCTGGGTGGCTGGGCAGCTCAAGTACGCCAACGACATCACTTGTTTTCTTGCCCCTTACATCAATTCGTACAAACGCTTCCAGGCCGGCACTTTCGCACCGACCCGGGCGGTCTGGAGTCGGGACAATCGCACCGCAGGCTTTCGTTTGTGCGCCGAAGGCAGCAAATCCATCCGCATCGAATGTCGCATCGGCGGCGCCGACCTCAACCCTTATCTGGCCTTCGCTGCGTTGATCGCTGCGGGGCTGGCCGGTATCGACGAGAAACTCAGCCTGGCGCCCCCCTTTGAAGGCGATGCCTACCTCGACGAACACTTGCCGGAAGTCTCGAAGACCCTGCGCGATGCCTGTGCCGCGCTCAAGGCCTCGAACATGTTGCGCGAGGCGTTCGGTGACGAAGTGGTCGACCACTACGTGCACACCGCCGAATGGGAGCAGAAAGAGTACGACCGACGGATAACCGACTGGGAACTGCAGCGCGGCTTTGAGCGCTATTGAGCAATCGATTATTGAGGCAGCCATGACGACGATGATTCAACTCATCTCCCCGGTCGATGGCCGGGTCTACGCCGAGCGCCACTGCGCCAATGCGGCGCAGATCGAGCAGGCTCTGACGGCTGCCGCAGCCGCCCAGGCGTCATGGAAGCGCCGGCCACTGAGCGAACGCGCCGCATTTTGCAGCGCCGCCGTGGACGCGATGCTGGCCATGAAAGACGAAATAGTCCCGGAACTGGCCTGGCAAATGGGCCGCCCGGTACGCTTTGGCGCTGGCGAACTGCGCGGTTTCGAAGAGCGTGCCCGGCACATGATCGCCATCGCACCTGAAGCCTTGGCAGCGGTCGAACCTGCGCCTGTCGCGGGGTTTCGACGCCAGATCAAACGCGAACCGCTGGGTACGGTGCTGGTTATCGCTCCGTGGAATTACCCCTACCTGACGGCGGTGAATACGATTATTCCGGCGCTGATGGCCGGCAACAGCGTCATCCTCAAACACGCCTCGCAAACGCTGCTGGTCGGCGAGCGTTTCGCCGAGGCCTTTCGCCGCGCCAACCTACCCGAAGGGCTGTTCCATAACCTGCTGCTCAATCACACCTATACCGCGGCGATCATTGCCTCGGGACGGGTGCAGCAAGTGAACTTCACCGGTTCGGTCGAAGCCGGCAAAGCCATCGAAATCGCCGCCACCGGGCTCTTCCTCGGCATCGGGCTGGAGCTCGGCGGCAAAGACCCGGCCTACGTCCGCGCAGACGCCAACCTTGAGCATGCCGTGGAAAACCTGGTGGACGGCAGCTTCTTCAACTCCGGGCAAAGCTGTTGCGCCGTCGAACGCATTTATGTCGATCAAACAATTTACCCGGCGTTTGTCGAGCGCTTTGCCGCCCTGACCCGCCAATACGTGCTGGGCAACCCGCTGGACGAAGCCACCACCCTCGGCCCGTTGGTCAATCCGGGAGCTGCGGAGTTCGTGCGCGGGCAGATCGCCGAAGCGCTGGCAAAAGGTGCAAAAGCACTGATCGATCCAAAGGCCTTTCCAGCGGACCTGCCCGGCAGCGCCTACCTCACGCCACAGGTACTGGTCGACGTTAACCATCAAATGTCGGTGATGCGCGAGGAAAGCTTTGGTCCGGTGGTCGGCATCATGCCGGTTGCCAGTGACGACGAAGCCATCGCCTTGATGAACGACAGTGAGTTCGGGCTCAGCGCTTCCATGTGGACCACCGACCTTGCCGCCGCCGAACGTATCGGCGACGAGATCGCCACCGGCAGCGTATTCATGAACCGCTGCGATTACCTGGACCCGGCGCTGGCCTGGACCGGGGTGAAGAACAGCGGGCGCGGCGTAACGCTGTCGCGCATCGGTTACGAACACCTGACCCGAGCCAAATCCTTCCATTTGCGCCATGAGATCTAAGCCATGAGCCTGACTGCGAACTGGAACTACCCCACGAGCATCCACTTCGGTGTTGGCCGTATCGCCGAGCTGGCCGACACCTGCCGCAGCCAAGGTATCCAGCGACCGTTGCTGGTCACCGACAGTGGCCTGGCGCGCGCGCCAATCACCATCGCGGCGTTGGAGTCCTTGCGCGCCGCCGGCCTCGGCGTAGCGCTGTTTTGCGACCTCAAGCCGAATCCGGTCGAGGCCAACCTGGCGGGAGGGCTCGACGCCTGGCGCGCCGGCAAGCACGATGGCGTGGTCGCCTTCGGTGGCGGCAGCGGCCTGGATATGGGCAAGCTGATCGCCTTCATGAGCGGCCAGACCCGGCCGGTGTGGGATTTCGAAGACATCGGCGACTACTGGACCCGCGCCGACGAAAACAGCATTGCCCCGATCATTGCAGTACCGACCACCGCGGGTACGGGCTCCGAGGTCGGCCGTGCAGCGGTGATCATCGACGAGCGGACACATACCAAACGGATCATCTTCCACCCGAAAATGATGCCACGGGTGGTCATCAGCGACCCGGCGCTCACTGTCGGCATGCCCGCAAAAGTTACTGCTGGCACCGGGATGGATGCCTTTGCCCATTGCCTGGAGTCGTACTGCGCCCCCGGTTTTCACCCCATGGCCGAAGGGATTGCGGTAGAAGGCATGCGCCTGGTAGCCAATGCACTGGTACGGGCAGTACGCACCCCCTCTGATCTTGAGGCGCGCGCGGAAATGCTCGCCGCCGCCGCGATGGGTGCCACTGCCTTCCAGAAAGGCCTGGGCGGGATGCACGCGCTCGCGCATCCGGTGGGCGCCCTGTACGACACCCATCACGGCATGACCAACGCCACGTTCATGCCCTATGTGTTGAAATTCAATCGCCCGGCCATCGAGGAGCGCATCACCCGCCTGGCGGCATATCTGCGTCTGCCGACCCCAGGCTTCGACAGTTTTCTGGCCTTCGTCCTCAAGTTGCGCAAGGACATCGGCGTGCCGCATACGCTGTTTGAGCTAGGAGTGGATGATCGGCAGGCCGACCTGATCGCCGACATGGCGATTGTCGACCCCTGCGCCGGCGGTAACCCGCTGCCCTTGACCCGCAATGGCGCGATGGAGATTTTCGAAGCGGCGTATCACGGCCGGCTCTAGGGCCGCAATGCTGTTCACTTAAGGAAGTTTGGAGGCCTGAGAAAGTATCTGTGGCGAGGGAGCTTGCTCCCGCTGGACTGCGTAGCAGGCCCAATTCAGGGCCGCTTCGCGCCCCAGCG